>DASQGW010000027.1:0-3239 GCA_035632415.1 Burkholderiales bacterium
CGAGCGCCTCGGCGACGAGCTGCAGCCGCTCGAGGCTCGCCGATTGCAGCACCAGCGCGCCGTCCTGCAGGCCCTCGGGCCGCGCGGCGTCGACGCGCACCTCGAGCTCCTCGACATCCGGATGGTGGTAGCGATGCCCGATGAGGGGCGCAAGGCGCTCGCGCAGCGCATGCTCGGCTTCCGCCGAAGTATTGAAGACGACGGCAACGCCGTAGCGAAACAGCACCGCCAGGCCGCCGCCTGCGAGCCGCGCCGTGAGCGGGGCGCGCGCCAGCGTCTCGGCTTCCGGCCAGTTGCGCAGGTCGAGCCGCGCGCCGAGCAGGAGCGCCCGCGCGCGCGTGCCTGCATGCAGCTCAAGGCCGCGGGCCTGCGGCGCGGCGGCGACCGTGGGCTTCATCGCCAATGAACGGACGGTATTCGAGCGGCCAGCGTCCGGCGAGGTGCCGCAGCACGGAGTGCTGGAAGCGCCGCGAGTAGTAAGTCCAGTTCGGCTGCAGCTTGGAGAGCTTCGCGAGGCGTGCGTAGCGCACGCCTACTTCGCCGGCGGCGAGCTCCGCCGCGCGATAGGCCGCAAGCTGCCCCGCCGCATCGGGTGCGTCGCGATGGAAAAGCCATTCGCGCGCGAACGCGTCCTGCATGCTCGCGGCTTCGTGGCGGCGCGCCTCGTCGAGCGACCAGCGCGAGTGCAGCTCGCTCACCTCTTCGTAGCGCACGGGCGCGCTGGCATGGAAGCCGGCGAGCAGGAAGTAGCGAGCGGCGATGGTCCGGTCCTCGCGCAGGCCGGTAAACCAGCCGTAGATGTCGTCGCCGTCTTCCAGGTAGGCGACCGCGCAGCGCAAGCCCGCACCGCGCGGCGCGTAGGCGATGAAGATTTCCGGGGTGCGCATGCTGTCATTGCAGCGCGAAACGCGGCGACCCGAATTGCGCCACGTCAAATCCGCGACGCGGCCGGCGCGTATGCTGGAGGCGTCCATGAGCAACCACCTCCTCGTTTCCACCGATGGCTCGCGCCTCGCGATGAGAGGCGCGCGCGAAGCCTTGCGCCTCGCCAAGGCGCTGCACGGCAGGCTCACGGCGGTCTACGTCATCCCGCCGCCGCCCGCCGTGTACGGCGAGAGCGCCAGCTACTACGCCGCCGGCTTCACGGCGGCCGAGTACCGGAAATACATGCAAAAGGAAGCGCGCAGGGCGCTGGACCGCGTGCAGGGTGCGGCGCGCAAGGCCGGCGTGCGCTGCGCGAGGCGCATCGTCAGTGACCTGCAGCCCTGGCGAGGGATCCTGCGCGCCGCACGGCGGGCGCGCTGCGACATGATCGTCATGGCCTCACATGGTCGCGGTGCGCTCGGCGGTCTCGTCCTAGGCAGCGAGACCACCCATGTCCTCGCGCACTCGAAGATGCCGGTACTGGTAATCCGCTGATCCGGCCACTTGCCTCGCATTCGACGAACGTGGGTCAGCTTTGGCGGAACTGCCGCGATCGTCACGAGCATGGGACTGATCCTCGGGCTCGACGCGGCGGCCACGAGCCGGCAAGCCATCATCGGCGCACTGCTGATCGTCGCCGTGGCAGACAACCTGAGCGACTCGCTAAGCGTGCACGTCTACCAGGAAGCCGAGCGCCTCGATGGTCGAGAGGCTTTCATCTCGACCGTCGCGAATTTCGCCACTCGCTTGCTGGTGGCTGCCACGTTTGTCGGCATGGTGATCATGCTGCCGCGCGGCGTCCTGCCCTGGGCGGCGGGAACCTGGGGCATGCTGCTGCTCGCGTGGCTCACGCAGGGCATCGCGCGTGAAAGAGGTGCCCCGGTCGGGCGGGAAATTGCCAAGCACGTCGCGATGGCCGCGGCGGTGCTCGTCATCAGCCGTGCGCTCGGCGCGTCGATCGCCAGCGTATTCGCCTGAGCTGGAACGGAAAGCCGCTCAGACGCCCGCGTATCGCGCCGCCCTGACGCGGGCGACGAGAAGCTCGGTCTCCACGTCCATGTCGCCGTCGAGCTCGCCGAACTCGAGCTCTTCGCCGAAATTCACGAGCGTCGCGTCCTCGTCGAACCGCCTGCTGTCGTCGTCCATGGCCTGCTCCTTTCGCCGCCACGGTAGGCGAGCCGCGCGCCGCCCGCTATCGGCGCCGGCTTAAAGTGCGTGTAGGAAAAGCGGAAGCCCGATCAGTGCGTGGTCGCGGGCGCGTACAGGCTGCGCAGCGTGTCGACCCATTGCTTGTAGCCGGCATCGATGATGCTCAACGCATCCTGCGAAGCATGGGCCTGCGGGCCGGCCGTGAAGAGCGGCGCAATGCCCACGCCGTCGACGAGCACCTTGAAGATGCGGCCCTGGGTGTCGCGCGCGTTGGCGGCGAGCTGGCTCCAGTACTGCGCGACGTTGCTCATGTTCTCGGTGACGAGCTTCGACTCGGCCGCAGTCAGCTCGGCGACTCCCGACGACTCGGCGATGGCCTTGCGGCTCGCCTCGAGCCAGGCGTGCGTGTCGGCACCCGCGGCGGCCTGAATTTCGCGCGCTTTTTCGGCGCCCTGCACGAGCGCTTCGGCGATCTGCAAACTTACGTCTATCTGTCGCTTCCAGGCGTTGATGCCCAGTTCAAAGGGATTGGTGGACATGGCGACTCCGCGATTTGGAACCTTCACCCTAGCGCGCCCGGGACGCCGGTGGTTGACCAAGGTCATAATCGGCGTCCAAGGCGGGGACTACAGTCAATTCCAAGGAGAAACCAATGGGCTACAAGCGGATTCTCGTCCCGGTGGACGGCAGCGCGACCTCGAAGGCGGGCCTGCGGGAGGCGATCACCCTCGCCAAGGGGCAAGGCGCCCAGCTGCAGCTCGTGCACGTGGCCGACCAGCACTACATCGCCCTGATGGGCATCGAATCGAGCGGCGCCATCGGTGAGATGATGGAATCGACGAAGCGCGTGGGCCGCGGCATCCTGCGCAACGCCGAGGCGGCAGCGCAGAAAGCCGGCGTCAAGGCGAGCAGCGTCCTCCTCGAGACGGTCACCGGCCCGGCCGCGGATCCGATCGTCAGGCAGGCGAAGAAATGGGGCGCCGACCTGATCGTGCTCGGCACTCATGGCCGCCGCGGCGTGCGCCGGCTCCTCATGGGCAGCGACGCCGAGCAGATCGTGCGCTACGCGCCGGTCCCCGTCATGCTGGTCCGCTCGGGCGGCTAGCGCGGCGCTTCAGCTTGCGCCAAGCCTGGCCCGGCCCCGGCGTAAGCGTGAGCAGGACGCC
>DASQGW010000028.1:0-6300 GCA_035632415.1 Burkholderiales bacterium
TGTGCGGCCCGAACACATAGGTGACGGGACGTACCTAAGACATAGGTGACAACCTCGGGCCGAACGGGTTGTCTAGGGGTTGCAGAGTCTTTTGCTCCAGGTCGATGTAACCGAGATCGTAATGCATGAAGCTCACGATCCAAATGCCGTCGTCGACCTCCTTGATGCCGAGGCGCTGACCGGCAAAGACGTGTGAGAGGTTGATCCGTTTGCGATGCATGCAAATGCGCCCGCAGGCGGTGACGAGGACGTCGCGGTCGTGTAAGGGGTAGCTGAGCTCGGGCAAGCCACGGTAAGGCCGAGGCGAAGCCGTATAGACCTCGGCAGGGGCTTTCATTGCCAGCGCTTCGTGCGGCCGCTCGGTATTGAACTCGCGAAGGAAGTGGTCGAAGCGCGCCTGTTGCTGCAGGCTGTTCACGCCAGGGGGTCGGGTCGCCTCCTTCTTGAGTGTCAGGTGCATGCGCTCATGGCGGCCGTTTTGCTGCGGATGTCCAGGCTTGATGCGCTCGATGCCGACGCCAAGGCGCAACCACCACACCGAGAGCTTCGAGAGGTTGAACAGCGCATTGGCGCTGGCGAAGGGCACGCCGTTGTCGGAGCGAATGGCGGCGGGCAGGCCGCGCTCGAGGAAGAGCTGCTCGAAGGCGGTGATAGCCGTGTCCTCGCGCGTGGACTCGAGCGCTTCGCACATCAGGAGAAAGCGCGAAGCGTGGTCGGTGACGGTCAGGGGGTAGCAGTACTGGCCGTTGCCGAGCTTGAACTCGCCCTTGAAGTCGGCGCACCACAAGTCATTGGGCGCTGCCCCGGCCGAAAGCCCTGTCCCGCTGGCTCGTGAGCGCGGGCGGCCGATCCCCTTGACCAGGCCATGGCGGTGCAGCACGGCGTGGATCGTGCTCTTGGCGGGGACTCGGAAGTCCTGATCCAGTCGGCGAACCAGGAGCTCGCGAATCTTGCGTGCGCCCCAGTGGGGCTTCTCCTGCTTGAGCCTGACGATCAGGCTCTCGATCTGGGCGGGCAGCTGGTTGGCGTAGCGCACCGGCCGTCGGGACCGATCGCTTAGCGCCTCGAAGCCGTGCTCCTTATAACGATTGAAGATCTTGTAGCCAGTCTTGCGCGAGATCCCGAATTCGCGACAAACCTCGCTCATCGACTCGCCTTCGAGCAACTTAGCGACAAAGCGCAGGCGCTCGTCCATCACCGAACACTCCTTCCACGGCATAAACACCTCCCCGCCCCAAGGCGGGAAAGTGTTACCCATGTGTCCGGTACGCCCTGTTACCTATGTGTCGGGCCGCTCATCTCCTTCAGCAGCCAGTCGCGCAAGAGCGCCGCGTTCGCCGAAAGCTTGCCTTTCGGCCAGACGAGGTAGTTCGCGCCGTGCGCTGGAGACGAGATGTCGAAGAGTCGGACCAGCCGCTTCGCACGCAAGTCGTCTTCGGCGATGCTGCGCCTTGCGAGCGCGATGCCGCTTCCCGCCACCGCCGCCTGGAGCAGCATGGCTGAATCGCTGAAGACAGGGCTTTGCGGCTCCGCGATGCGCACGCCTGCCGCCTGGAACCACGGCGTCCAGAACTCGTCGTCGGATCGCATCAGGCGGAACTTCCCAAGGTCGGCAGGCCGAGCCGGCAGCCGCCCGCGATTGAAGCCCGGGCTTGCGACGGGAAAGAGCTCGTCGTCCATGAACTTCAGCGCCTCGACGCCCGGCCAGCTGCCTTTGCCGAAGCGGATCGCGAGATCCACTTCCTCGCGCTCGAGATCGACCACGGCAATGGAGGTGTGCAAGTTCACGTCGATCTCGGGATGCTGCTCCATGAACCGTCCGAGCCTCGGCATCAGCCAGCGTGCGGCAAACGAGGGCAGGGTGGTGATCGTCAGGACTTTGCCGCGGTCCCGGCGACGCACGAACTGGGCGGCGTCGGAGATATCGCGCAGCGCGACGCCGACGCGGTGGGCGAGGTGCTGGCCGGCCTCGGTCAGCGAGACGCGCCGGCCGTTGCGCTTGAAGAGCGATGTGCCGAGCGATCGCTCGAGCGCACGCACCTGGTGGCTGACCGCGCTGTGCGTCACCGAGATCTCTTCGGCCGCCCGCGAGAAGCTGCCGAGGCGCGCGGCCGCCTCGAAGGCGCGCAGGCTGGTCAACGGGGGCAGCTTCATTGCTTGTGAATATAACTCACAAGGCAGGAGAGAACATATCGCCTCAGCCCCATGGCGCCCGACCTACCATGGCTCCCGGTTAGACGAACCTATTTCACAAGGGGGGTGGTGCGATGAAACCAGTGGATGCCAAGCAACGCATCGGGGCCGTGGCGATGGCTCTCAGCGTGACCTTCTCGATCGTGTGGGCGTTGTCGAGCTATGCGTATGCGAAGCCCGCGGATGCGGAGCTATCGCCAGCGGCGAAGCTCGCCGCGCTTAAGAGCTGCTCGTAAGCTACTTCAAGACCGGCGGCGTTTCGAACGTGTGATAGGGCGCGGGCGTGGCGACGTGCGTCCAGTCGAGCGAGTCGGCGCCTTCCCAGGGCAGCTGCGGCGCCGCCGGACCCTCGCGCACGCATTTCACGAGGAGGTAGAGGAAGAGCACCTGCGCGGCGGCGAAGAGGAACGCGCCGATCGTGGAGACCTGGTTCCAGGTCGTGAACATGAGCGGGTAGTCCGGGATGCGCCGCGGCATGCCGGCGAGCCCGAGGAAGTGCTGCACGAAGAAGATCATGTTGAACGAGACGAGCGTCGACCAGAAGTGGATCTTGCCGAGGGTCTCGTCGTACATCCTGCCGGTCCACTTCGGCAGCCAGAAGTAGATTCCCGCGAACGCGGCGAACATCGCGCCGGCCACCATCACGTAATGGAAGTGCGCGACCACGTAATAGGTGTCGGTAAGCTGGATGTCGACCGGCACGAGCGAGAGGACGAGGCCGGTGAAGCCGCCGAGCGTGAACATGAAGAGGAAGCCGCACGCGAAGAGCATCGGCGTCTCGAAGGTGAGCGAGCCTTTCCACATGGTCGCCACCCAGTTGAACACCTTCACCCCGGTGGGCACCGCGATGAGCATGGTCGCGTACATGAAGAAGAGCTGGCCGCTCACCGGCATGCCGACCGCGTACATGTGGTGCGCCCAGACGAGGAAGGAGAGGATCGCGATCGCCGAGGTGGCATAGACCATCGAGGCGTAGCCGAAGAGGGGCTTGCGCGAGAAGGCCGGGATCACCTGCGAGATCACGCCGAAGGCGGGCAGCGCGATGATGTACACCTCCGGATGGCCGAAGAACCAGAAGATGTGCTGGTAGAGCACCGGGTCGCCGCCGCCCGCGGCGTTGAAGAACGTGGTGCCGAAGTGCCGGTCGGTGAGCGTCATGGTGACGGCGCCCGCAAGAACCGGCATGGCGGCCACCAGCAGGTAGGCGGTGATGAGCCACGTCCAGCAGAAGAGCGGCATGCGCATCAGCGTCATGCCCGGCGCGCGCATGTTGAGGATGGTGGTGATGATGTTGATCGAGCCCAGGATCGAGCTCATGCCGAGGAGGTGGATGGCGAAGATGGTGAAGTCCATCCCCATGCCTTGCTGGACACTCAAGGGCGCATACAGCGTCCAGCCCACGCCCGGAGCGCCGCCGGGCATGAAGAACGAAAGCATGAGCAACGACGCGGCGAAAGGCAGGAGCCAGAACGACCAGTTGTTCAGGCGCGCGAAGGCCATGTCCGGCGCGCCGATCATCATCGGGATCTGCCAGTTCGCGAAGCCGACGAAGGCCGGCATGATCGCGCCGAAGATCATGATGAGCCCGTGCATCGTCACGAGCTGGTTGTAGAAATCGGGATTGAAGAACTGCAGGCCCGGCTCGAAGAGCTCCGCGCGGATCATGAGCGCGCCGATGCCCCCGACGGTGAACATGATGCCGGCGAACACCAGGTACATCGTGCCGATGTCCTTGTGGTTCGTCGTCATGATCCAGCGCAGCGCCCCGTGGCGGTCGGGGCCATGCGCGGCACCATGCGCGTGATCGTGCGGAACCGGGCCTAGGGGTGGCGCTATCGAGGACATGCGTGAACCGCGCGAAGCTTAGCGGCGCGGTTCACGCATCGGCAGTCACTGAATCGACGACATCGCGTTAAGTTGAGTTAACGCCGGCGGCGATGCTTCAGCCGCCGAGCGGCTTCTTCATCGGCTGCTGCAATCCGCCGCCGGCCGGCTGGATCTTGCCGTCGGGGACGAAGCCCTGCGAGCGATAGAACTCGAGCGCCTGCACCGGCGCCGACAAGCGCACTTCGGTGAGGCCGCGCTTGCGCGCCTCGTTCACCAGGCCTTCGAGGAGCACTCCGCCGACGCCGCGCCGGCGCCAGTCCTTCACCACTGCCATGCGGCCGATCTGGCCGTCGGGCATGAGGCGCGCGGTGCCGATGGCCTTGCCGGCATCGTCATACGCGATCACGTGCACGCAATCCTTGTCGAGCTCGTCGAGCTCCACACCTGCGGCGTCCTTTTCCCCCATGAAGATCGCAAAGCGGATCGGCGCGGCGAGCGGCTCCGCCTGCTCCCAGTTCAGTATCTCTACGCGCATTCCCCCCTCACTGCTTGAAGGCTCGGACTGCGTCGCGGCCTCGAAGTTTCAGCAGGAAACGAAACTCTTGCCTTTGAGCGTGCCGACGAAGCCGTAGAACCCCTCGTGCACCTTGTTCCAGCTCGGCAGAGCGCGCATGCGATCGAGCCAGCGAGTCACGTTCGGGAAGGCCGCATAGGTGCAGCCCACCAGCTTTCCGGCTTCGACCATGACGGCGCCGAAATAGTCGGCGATGGCGAGGCGTTCGCCGCACACATAGGCGTGCGCACCGATCAGGTCGCGGTCGAGCACCTTGAGCCAGCTCTTCGCGCGCTCGAGGCCACGCTCGACGAGCGCCTTCTGCGCCGCCGGATCCGGGAAGCCGAGGTACGCGAACGCCTGGGGATAGACCAGCGCATAGCCGAAGTCGCGGTAGAACTGGGAATTGAACCAGTCCATGCGCTCGTTGACCCGCGCACGCTCCTTCAGGTCCTTCGGATAGGCGGGCGAGCCGATCTTGTCCGCGAGGTACTTGAGGATCGCCGAGCTCTCGGTGAGGATGAGCTCGTCGTCCTTGAGCACGGGCACGAGCCCGCTCGGGTTCACTTTCCTGAACGCCTCGCCCTGGTGCTCGCCCGACAGGATATCGACGACCCTCATCTCCAGAGGGATCTTCTGCTCCGCGGCGAAGAGCATGACCATGCGCGAAGTGGTGGATGCCGGGTGGTAGTAGAGCTGCATGGTTCTCCTCCTCTCAGGAAAAACGATAAAGCTTCGCCGCGTTGGTGGCAAACAACGGTTCGCGCAGGCTACTGCGCGGGATCCAGCTCTCGAGGAGATCGAGGAGCTCCGCGTCGTTCGGCATGCCGCGCTCGAGCCCGGGGTGCGGCCAGTTGGTGCCCCACACGCAGCGATCGGGCCGCTCGCCGAGCACCGCCTGCACGAAGGGCGGCATGTCGCGATAGTCCGGGGGGCCGGAATCGGACAACCGGTAAAAGCTCGAGATCTTCGTCCAGCAGTCGTCGCGCCGGGTGAGAAGGCGCCGCACGACCTTGAAGCCGGGCTGGTCGATGCCGCCGGCGCCGCGCGGGCGTCCCATGTGATCAAGCACGAGCGGCACCGGCAGGCGGGCGAGGCGCGGCTCGAGCTCGACCCAGTCCTCGGGCCTTGCGACGTTGATCTCGAGATGCCAGCCGAGCGGTGCGATGCGCTCCGCGATCGCTTCCATCATCGCCGTGGTGGCGCCGCTCGGGAATTGATCCATCACGCGCGCCGCGCGGAATCCGGCGGCATCGAGCCGCCGCAGGTCTTCTTCCGCGATCGACGGATGGATCATCGCGACGCCGAGGAAGCGCCCGCGATGGTCCCTCAGGAAGTCCTCGGTGATGCGGTTGTCGAAGGCATAGGGGCTGCCATTCACCTGCACCCCGCGCTCGACGCCGAGCGATGCATGCAGCGCGAGCCAGGCTTCGCGCGTGCAGAGGGGCGGCGAATATTTGCGCGTGCCGGAAAACGCGTAACGCTCGGGATGATCGAAGATGTGCGCGTGGGTGTCCACCGTTCGCGGCGGCAGCGCCCGCCGCGGCGGACGCAGGCGCGCATCCGGCGCGAGCGTCATTCGACCGAGATATTCCCGTCGCGCGCGACCTTCTGCCACTTCTGGTAATCGGTGTGCACGTAGCGCGCGAACTCCGGCTGCGACATGTCCATCACTTCCACGCCCATCGTGCGATAGCGCTCCCGGACATCGCTGCGCGCCATGGCGG
>DASQGW010000029.1:0-3163 GCA_035632415.1 Burkholderiales bacterium
TCAATATCCCCACGAATCGCGTGGTCGAGCTCGGCACGCGCGTTCTCATCTAGGGCACGAAAAAAGACCTTGCCGGCCCCCTGATTGGGCGCACAATGGGCCGCGAGGTGCATCCATGAGCGAGCAAGTCGCGACGCCCGCACCGGACGCAAGCGGCGTCTTCGGTGAGTACGGTCCCGCAGTCACCTGCGCGGCGGGCGTGATCCTGGTGCTTGCCATAGCCGTGATCGACCAGCTCACCGGCTACGACTTCCATCTTGGCGTGCTGTACCTCGTGCCGATCGCGATGGTGACTTGGGCGAGCGGCGGGAAGTGGGGCCTCGCGATCGGCGCCGTCGCGACGGTGGTGTGGATCGTGATCTTCCGCAGCGAGCACCACTACCCGAACAGCTTCTACTTCTACTGGGATGCCGCGGTGCAGTTCATCATCTTCGCCATCGTCATCTTCCTGCTCGCGCGGCTGCGCGAGGCGATCCGGGGGCACGAGCTGTCGCTCTCGATCCTGGAAAAGCTGGATGCGGCGGCCTATGTGATCGACCTCCAGCGCCAGGAGATCTTGCTCGGCAACCGCGAGTTCCGCGCTGCGTTCGAAGGGCGCACCGCGGAGGAGCTCGCCAGCCGTCCGGCGAAAGAAGCGCGCTTCGCGCTGGCCGATGGCCGGCCGGCGCTCCTGAGGATTCTCAAGTCCTAGAAGAGGTGGATCGCGATCGGGTGCACGATCCCGATCACGCAGAAGAGCGCGCCGATCACGCCGAGGCCGCCGGCGATCCAGGCGAGCGCCGCGATCTCCGCGATGATCGACGCCGAGGCGAGCACGATGGCAATCTGCGCCGCGGCCGAGGCGGATTCGAAGTTGTGGTAGGCGTCCATCGCCTTGTCGCGCTTGCCCTCCGCCGCCTTGGCCCGCGCTGCGAGCTGCTCGCGGCCCTCGTTCGTCTCGGGCTCCGACTGGTAGCGCTGCGCGGTCTCCTTCCATTTGTCGATCTGCTTCTTCTGCACCTCGCTCGTGTTGCCCGCGGCGAGCGCCTCCGCGGCGGTGCGCAGCACCGTCTGCCGGATGGTCTTCGCCTGGAAGAAGGCCCACAGATTCGAAGCCTCGATGTTCGAGGCTGTGGCTGCCGTCTGCGCGTTCTTCCCGAAGGTCTCGGCGAGGGCGAGGAGCAACGCCAGGATCGAGATGAGGAGGGCGATGCCCTTGTTGCTGCCGTGATCGCCATGGCCGTGCCCGTGACCTGCTGACATGCTGGTATCCCCTTTTGAATGTTGATCAGCCCGAATCGGGCTGCGCCGCCTCGCGTGGCGGCGGCCGACCACCGCCGAACTGCGCCCACGCCACTCCGGCCATCGTGATGCCGGCGCCGGCGATCTTGAGCCAGGTGAAGTGCTCGCCCAGCGTGAGCCATGCCACGAGGCCTGCAATCGGCGGCGGAAGATACATCAACGGCGCCGAGCGCGCGATACCCCGCACGTGGTTCACCCACGCCCACACCATCCAACCGCCCACAGAGGACAGGACGATGGCCCAGAAAAGGCCGAGCCATACCATCGGCGTGAGCCGCCCGAGGTCTGCCGCCAGGATGCTGGGGATGGTGAGGAGCACCATCGGCGGCGCGCCGAAGAGGAGGGTATAGGCGAGGACGATCACCGGCCCATAGCGCTCCACGAGCGGCCGCACCGTCACGGTATAGAGCGAGAAGAACGACGCCGCGACAAGGAGCACCAGGTCGCCGACCCCGGCGTGCACCACGCCGCGCGCGAACTTGTCCGACAGAAAAACCACGATGCCCGCCATGGCGAGCACGGTGCCCGCCACCTGGCTTGCCCGCAGGCGCTCGGCGCCAAGGACGACCAGGATCAGCAGCGTGAAGAGCGGGCCGCTCGTCAGCACAAGCGCCGAGGAAAAGGCGGTGGAGAGATTGATGCCCCAGAAGACGAGCCCGACATGCAGCGCATGGCCGAGGAGTCCGCTCGCCACGAAGCGCGGCAGGTCCTCGCGCTTCGGCCAGGTGCGCGCGATGTTGCGACGGAAGACGAGGAAGAGCAGCAGGAACGCGAGCACCGGCATGGTCAGGAAGCGGATAAAGAGGAAGGCGCCGACGCCGAGCGCGTCCAGCACGTACTTCACGAACGCGAAGTTGGCGCCCCAGATCACCATGGTGATTACGGCCGCGACGAGCGACCAGCGACGAGCGGACACTTAAAAAGGGGTCAGAGCAATTTTTTCGTTACACTCGGCAAGCGGGACAAATGTAACCGGAAAATTGCTCTGACCCCTTTATCGGACCCCTTTATCGCGCAAATGAAGTTCGAGACGCCGCTCGGCGCGCGCGCCGCGGTTCAGGCGCTCGCCGCCTCGAGGATCCGCGAGCTCTACAACGAAGCCTTCGGCCGGAAGGACGTGCTCGCGTTCTGGGTCGGCGAGCCCGACGAGCCGACGCCGCAATTCATCCGCAAGGCCGCCACCGATTCGATCGCGGCCGGCGAGCTCTTCTATACCCACAATCTCGGCATTCCCCAGCTGCGCGAGGCGCTCGCCGCCTATGTCACCCGGCTGCACCGCAGGACCGATTCGAACCAGATCGCCGTCACGAGCGCGGGCGTCAATGCGCTCATGCTCGCATCGCAGCTATTGGTGGACCCGGGCGACCACGTGGTCGAGGTCGTGCCGCTCTGGCCCAACCTGCAGGAGATCCCGAAGATCCTCGGCGCGAGCGTGACGACCGTCCCGCTCGATTTCTCGCCGTCGGGCTGGACGCTCGACCTGCAAAAGCTGCTCGCCGCGCTCAAACCCGGCACGCGCGTGCTCTACCTCAACTCGCCCAACAATCCGACGGGCTGGACGATCTCGCGCGAAGAGCAGAAGGCGATCCTCGAGCACTGCCGGCGCCACGGCATCTGGATCTTCGCCGACGACGCCTACGAGCGTCTGTACTTCGGGGCCGGCGGTGTTGCGCCGTCGTTCCTCGATGCGATGCAGGACGACGATCGCGTCATCAGCGCCAACACCTTCTCCAAGTCCTGGCTCATGACCGGCTGGCGCCTCGGCTGGCTGGTGGTGCCGCCGAGCCTCGTCGCCGATCTCGGCAAGCTCATCGAATACAACACATCTTGCACCCCGATCTTCGTGCAACGCGCCGGCATCGCGGCGGTGACCGAGGGCGAG
>DASQGW010000030.1:0-7753 GCA_035632415.1 Burkholderiales bacterium
AGCTTGGTTGCCTTCTTCCGGTCGCCGATCAGGACGGTGAGCAGATCGAGGTCTGTGGCATGCGCTACTTCCTTCCGTACGAGCATTGGCCCTCCTTGGCCTGTTAAAAAACTGCTGCTCATGCGGAGTTCTCTTCGCCTCCCCACTGGGGACGGGAGGGGAGCTCTATGGACGAAATGCTTAAGCCGCCCGTTTAGGCGGCTTGTCCTTGGCTGCTCACGCTGTCGTCCCCTTCACCTCGAGCTGAGGGGCGCACGTGATGCAGCTAAGCCGCCTGGGCGGCGCGTTTCAGTGCTTGGGGATCTGCTCGGACTTCAGGCGACGTGGCGGCCCACGTCGTGGATTTGCAACCGCGTGACAGGCGCTTCTACTGGCGCGTGCGTTGCGCTGCTCCCGTTGCGAAAACGAGACGATTCGGCTTCCTTGTCGGGTTCGCCAATTACTGTGATTATATACAGCATCATCAAAGACTTATCGCATCTGACGTTTCCAACAATTCTCGCGGGCCGCTTTTTGCCTAAAATTCGCTAATCTCGGGAGAAGTTCATCCCCGAAGGAAAACCGAACCCGCATGGTGCGCCCAGCGGGTTTTTTATTGGTGCGAGCGAATGCGATTGGAGGATCGGCGTTGGGTGCGAACGAAACAAGTTTTGCGAGTGGCGATGCGTTCAGGTTGCTGCTGCAAGGTGTCGACACGGTGGAGTGCGCCTACTACCTGCGCGCGCGTGCGGGCCGCGGCATCGACTTCGAGCGCCTCGCGGTCGAGAAGGAGATGCTCAGGCAATCGAAGGGCAAGGACCCGAAGCTCGTGCGGCTGGGAGAGCTCGAGTTCCTGCTCCAGCGCTATGGCTCGAGCTCGGGCTATCCGCTGGTATTCGATAACGCCGACATGAGCATCCAATGCGGCGAGTACAACAGCCCGTCGTTCTTCGTCACCTACCGCAGTGAAGCGCTCTGGCGGGACGGAACCGCGCGGCTGCACGAGCGGTTCCTCGATTGGGCGCATGCGATTGGGTTCGAGCAAGTGAAGCTCGAGACGCTATCGCGGGTCGATTTCGCCTTCGACTACCACCTACCGGCGGTGGACTTCGATGAGGAGAGCTTCGTATCGCTCTCGGCGGCCGACTCCAAGCACCGGCGCGATCGGAAGCTCCGGGGCGTCGCGTTCGGCCAGAGCGATGTGAGGCTCCGGGTCTACGACAAGGTGGCCGAGATCGGGGAGAAGAGCCTGAAGGTGTGGTTCTTCGACCTGTGGGGTGAGAAGGAGGACGTCTGGCGAATCGAGTGGCAGGTGAGGAAAGAGCTAATGCGCCGCTTTGGCATCCGCACGGTAGGCGATCTCATCGAAGGCCAGGGGGACGTCCTGCGCTATCTCGCAGCCGAGCACGACACGCTGCGCGTTCCGAGCTCAGATCCGAACCGCTCGCGCTGGCCGCTGCATCCCCTGTGGATCGACCTGCAGCGCCAGATTGCAGAGCTCCCGGCCCAGGGGGTGTACCGGGAGATCGACCCGCAGGCGACGCTCAGGGAACGCCTTATGCGGCTTGCGATCAGCATCCACGGAAGCTTGAAACAGGTCGCGGCACTGCATTCGGTGGAACTAGGTGCAGGCGAGATAGCGTCAAAGGGCGAGGCCCTCGAGCGCCTGGAAGCGCTCATAGGCAAGGTGCATGATCCCTTTACCTGGCAGCAGGACGTGCAAAAGCGCATGGACCAGATCCGGCTCGGAGCATGGTGATGCTGGAGGCCATCGTGCAGGCGCTGAACGCCCGCAAGAACCGGGTTCTGCTCTTCGCGGAAGCATCGCTCCCGCGCGAGCGGTTTCAGGCATTCAGGAAGCTCTTTCTTGGCGAGTTTGGCAGGGACGGACTGGAACGGGAGTTGGCAGGCATCATCGCCGAGGGAAGAGATGACCGCACCGCCAGGGCTGGAACGACACCGCAAGGAAAGGAGGTGCGCCATGGGTGAAACAAGATGCACGGGACGATGGCGTTAGAGTGATGATGAGGGTGGACTTCCGGCTGGAGAAGCTCTCGGAGCGTGAGCTTGAGGCGCTGCGCGCGATCCTACCGCAGCTCATGCTCGAGCTCGTTCAATCGGGAGAGGCGAATGGCGAAGAGGAGTAATCGAACATGGCGGTAGCGCTCTATGCTCGGGTGTCGACGACGCGGCAGGCTGAGCAGGACCTCTCCATCCCCGATCAGCTTCGCGAGATGCGCGAGTGGTGCAAGAGGAATGGCTTCCTCGTCGCCAAGGAATACGTCGAGCCGGGCGCATCGGCAACGGATGATCGCCGGCCAGTCTTCCAGGACATGATCGCGGATAGCACCCTGACCCCTCCCCCGTTTGAGGCGGTGGTGGTGCACAGCCTCTCGCGGTTCTTCCGCGACTCGATCGCCTTTGGGCTCTATGAGCGAAAGCTCGCAAAGCACGGGGTCAAGATAGTCTCGATCACGCAGCAGACAAGCGATGATCCTTCGGGCGAGCTAGCGCGCCGGATCTTCTCCGTGTTCGATGAGTACCAGAGCAAGGAGAACGCCAAGCACACCGCGCGCGCCATGCGCGAGAACGCGCGGCAGGGCTTCTTCAACGGCTCGCAGGCGCCCTTTGGCTACCGCGTAGTCGAGACCGAAAACCTCGGCAACCGCGGTCGGCGCAAGAAAAAGCTCGCGGTGAATGAGGGCGAGGCTGCGATCGTGCGGCGAATCTACGAGCTCTATCTCGCAGGCCACGAGGGCCGCACGATGGGCATCAAGGAGATTGCCAAGCACCTGAACGAGCGAAGCCACCTCATGCGCGGCCGGCCCTGGCGCATCCAGAAGGTGCACGAGGTGTTATCCAGCCGTGCCTACGTTGGCGAGCACTACTTCAACGTCAAGGACTCGCGCACCAAGAAAAAACGCCCGCCTGCGGACTGGATCAAGGTGGATGCGGTGCCCATCATCGATGCGCAGACCTTCGAGCGGGTGCGGCAGCGTCGGGAGGCACGCGCACCTGCGACGACGCCACCGCGGGTGGTGTCCTCCCCTACCCTCCTAACTGGCCTTCTCAAATGCGGCCACTGCGGTGCCGGCATGACGCTCATCGGCGGCAAGAGCGGCCGCTACAAGTATTACAAGTGCACGACCCGGGTGAACAAGGGGAACCAGCAGTGCTCGAGCGGCAACATCCCGATGGGGAAGCTCGATGAGCTCGTGCTCTCGCGGCTGATAGAGCGCTGCTTCACGCCAGAGCGGCTGCAGCCGATGTTTGCCGAAGCGCGCAGACTCCTTCGGGAGCGCAAGGCCGGCGACCAGGACGCACTCGGCAAGCTCCAAGCGGAGCTCAAACGCGCCGAGAACCGCCTAAGCCGGCTCTACGATGCGCTGGAATCCGGCGTGGTCACGCTCGATGACACCTTCCAGCGCCGTGCCCAGCAGGCAAAGGCGGCGCGAGAAACAGTGCTAATCGAGATGGCGGGCCTCAGACGCCGGCAGGCACTGCCGACTAGCCGCATCCTTCCTAGCCAGGTTGCGGCGTTCAGCAAGCTCATGCGGGCAAGGCTTCGCGACCGGTCCTCTGGGTTCGCGAGGGACTACCTTCGAGCCGTCGTGGACGAGATTCGCGTCGAAGGCAACGCGGCAACCATTATGGGGAGCTACGAGCGCCTGGTCGCGGCAGCGGCCAATAAAAAAGAGGACACCACTCAAGTGCCCTCTTTTATGCGTGATTGGCGCGCCCGGCAGGATTTGAACCCACGACCCCCTGGTTCGTAGCCAGGTACTCTATCCAACTGAGCTACGGGCGCGAAGGGCGCGATTATATCGCCATGCCGGCGCGAATTCCGGTTACAGCTCCTTGCCGATCGCGCGATCGACCGAGTAAGGTCCGCCGCCGCGAAGCGCGATGGCGAACATCACCAGGCCCCACATGAGCGTGTATTCGTAGCCCGGGCCGGTCCAGCCGAACTTGGGCCAGTAGACGGCGGTAATGACGCCCATCTCGATCGCGATGCCGGCAGCCCAGAAGCGCGTGAAGAGGCCGAGCGCGACGCAGAGCCCGCCGAGGGTCTCGAGAATGATGATGACGATCGCGAGCGGCTCGGCGGGCTGGATGCCGCGCTTGATGAGCGCCATCTGCGCAGTCGCCTGCACGCCCATCATGAGCTTCGGCCAGCCGTGCGGGATGATCATCAGGCCGGCGGTCAGCCGGATGAGCAGCCACGAGACCGGCTCGGCCCATTGGTAGAACGACCTCAGCTGCGGAATGACGAGCCGCGGTGCGGTTTCCATGTCCTCTCCTCCTCCCAGGACGACCGCCAAATTATAGGAAAATCGGCAAAACGGAGGATTCCATGTTCGTCCTGGTCGTGAACATCCGCATCAAGCCGGAAAACGTCGAGCGCTGGATGAAGATGGCGCTCGAGAACGCGCGCGAGGCGCGCAAGGAGCCGGGCTGCCGTCAGTTCGACGTGCTCTTCGATCCGAAGGACAAGACGAAGGTCATGCTCTACGAGATCTACAACGACGAGAAAGCGTTCGAGGCGCACCAGCAGACGCCGCACTTCAAGAAATATCTCGCCGAGGCGGTGCCTCTCCTCGCCTCGCGCGAGCGCCAGGTATTCACCAAAGCGCCATGAAGCTCGGCCTCGCTCTCATGTTCTGCGCGGCGCAAGCGCTCGCGCAAAATTACCCGAGCAAGCCCATCAAGGTGCTGGTCGGCGTGCCGCCGGGCGGGCCGACCGACTCGGTCCTGCGCGCGATTTCGCCCGAGCTCACGGAGGCACTCGGACAGCCGATCGTCGTGGAGAACAAGCCGGGCGCGAGCGCGGTCCTTGCGACCGATGCGACCGCCAAGGCGGCGCCGGACGGCTACACGCTCACCTTCATCTACATCACCCACGCGACCAACCCGACGCTGATGAAGAGCCTGCCCTACGACCCGCTCGCCGATCTCGCGCCGGTCACCATGGTCGGGCGCCAGTCGATGGTCCTGCTCGCGCATCCCTCGTTCCCGGCGAACGACGTCAAGGGGCTGATCGCTGCCGCAAAGGCAAGCCCGGGCAACATCGACTACGGCGCTTCCGACTCGGGCAGCGCACCGCATCTCGCAGGCGAGCTCTTCAAGATGATGGCCGGGATCGATCTCACGCCGGTACCCTACAAAGGCACCGCGCCGGCGATGACCGATCTCCTGGCCGGCCACATCCCGGTGATGTTCGTCTCCAACATCAGCGCGCTGCCGCACGTGAAGTCCGGGAAGCTCAAGGCGCTCGGCGTGACCGGCGCGCAGCGCACGCCGCAGGCGCCGGACATTCCCACCATCTCGGAGAGCGGTCTTCCGGGCTACGAGGTTTACGGCTGGTACGGCTTCGCGGCGCCGGCACGCACGCCGCGGCCCATCATCAACCGGATCTACACCGAGGTGGCGAAGCTCGCGCAGGACCCGAAGATGAAGGCGCGCCTTGCCGGACAAGGGCTCGAGCTCGTCGGCAATACGCCCGAGGAATTCGATGCCTTCATCCGCTCCGAGATCGCGAAGTGGAGCAAGGTGCTGAAGGCGGCGGGAATAAAGCCCGCGTAGGGTCTAGGGCTTGCGGTACTTGAGGACGAACTCGTCCTTGGGTTGAGCCGGCTCCGGCGTCTCGCGATCGCGCGGATCGTTCGGATTGCGCAGGAACGTGCCTTCGGCGACGAGCCGGAAGCCCGCGGCCTCGACTTCCTTGCGCAGGAAAGCTTCCTCGATGCGATGCAGCGTATTCGATTCGGAGATGCCGGTGCCCGGCCGCCCGGAGTGATCCGCGACGACGAAGTATCCGCCGGGCTTGAGGGCGGCGTAGATCGCGCGATTCATCGCCGCGCGGTCGATGTTGGCGAGGTCGTGGTAGTTGAACATCAGCGTCACGAGATCGAACGCGTTCGACGCCAGCTCGGGCGGCGCGGGATCGGTGAACGGCCGCACCACTGGAACGATGTTCGGCACCGCCTTTGCCCGCTCGGCCAGTCGCTGGCGTGGATCGGGACGCGGCGTCTGGCCGTAGGCCATCCCTTCCGGCCCCACCGCGCGCGCGAGGAGCTCGGTCGTGTAGCCGCCGCCCGCGCTCACGTCGAGCACGGTCCAGCCTTCACGGACGCCGATGAACGCCAGCATCTCGGCCGGATTGCGGCGTCGATCGTTCGTGCGGTCGGCGGCGCTGCGGGCGGGATCCGTGACGATGGCGCCGATGCGCTCGAGGGAAATGGGATGTTGCAGGCTGGCGCAGCCCGCAAGAAGAAGGGTCAGCAGCGCGGTTCGCATGCCGGCATTAGAGCAGGAACGCGCCGAGCGCCCCGCCCGCGGCGAGGAACCACAGCGGATTCATGCTCGTCGCGAGCATCGCCGAAGCGCTCGCAAGGGCGATCAGCCAAAGGCGCCAGTCGAGCGTCCCGTCGGGCGTGGCGATGACGAAGCCGCCGGAGAAGATGAGCGCGACGACGAGCGGCGCGATCGCGCGCTGCAGGGCGACGCGCCAGGGCGCCTCCTTGTAGCGCTCCCAGAGGTCGGACACCCACCACGAGATCACGGCCGCGGGACCGCAGATCGAGGCGAGCGCGACGACCGCGCCGGCGAGGCCAGCCACTTTCCAGCCGACCAGGCTGGCGAAGAGGATGTTCGGCCCGGGTGCGGCCTGCGCGATGGCGAAGAGATGGATGAAGTCGTCCGCGCTCGCCCAGCCCTTCACGTCGACCACAAGGCGCTGCATCTCCGGCACCACTGCGGGCAGGCCGCCGAAGGCGATGCATGAAAGGAGCGCAAAGTAGAGCGCGAGCTCGACGAGGATCAAAGCAGCCCTCGCCGCGCGACGAGGTACGCGACAAGCAGCGCGACCGGCATCACGAAGAGGAGCGAGAAACGCCCTACCGCCACCGCGAGGAAAGTGGCCGCGATGAGGACCAGGGCCGCCGGCTTCTTCGCGATCGGGCGGCCGAGCTTGATCGCGGTCGCGATGAAGAGGCCCGCGCCGGCGGCACCGACGCCGCCCACCAGGCCCCGCACCACCGGAAAGCCGACGTATTCGGAGTAGAGCGCGGCAAGGCCCAGCACCCAGACGAAGGGCAGCGCGTAGAGGCCGAGCGCCGCGACGATCGACCCGGTGAGCCCGAACCAGCGCTTGCCGAGCACGATCGAGGCGTTGCCGATGTTCGGCCCGGGCAGGAACTGGCACAGGCCCACCGTCTCGGCGAAGTCGGCCGGGGTCAGCCAGCGGCGCTCCTCGACCATCGTGCGATGCGCCCACGGCATGACGCCGCCGAAGGAGCGCGCGCCGATGGCGAGAAATCCGGTGAAGAGCTCCCTCAGGTTCCTGGGCGGAGTGACTTCCATTTTTTGCCGGACAATACACCATATGCTCGCGAGCTTTGGCCTGCTTTCGCTCTGCATCGCCGCCGTCGCACAGCCGTTATCCGACAGCGAGCGCGAGCGGATCCTGTCGCATGGGCCCTGGCCGCCGAAAGTATCGATCGACACCAAGCTCGCAGCGCTCGGCGAGCGCCTGTTCTACGAACCCGGGTTGTCCGGCACCGGCTCGGTGCTCTGCGCAAGCTGCCATGTGCCCTATCGGCAATTCCAGGATGGCCATGCGCGCGCTTTCGGCCTGGAGCAAGTCGATCGCAACACGCCGACGCTCCTCAACGTCGCGCTCTATCGCCGCTTCGGCTGGGATGGCCTGCGCGCGAGCCTTGCCGCGCAAAGCATCCGTCCGCTGCTCGAGCCGCGCGAAATGCGCTCTTCCGCG
>DASQGW010000031.1:0-4932 GCA_035632415.1 Burkholderiales bacterium
GAACGAAGCATTGCTCTTTCCCCTCTTGGTGACGACTGGTTAAGTAGGACTGATTACCGCGAACGAACACCTAGCCGAGGGCTTTTATGCCCGCGGCAGCGATTTGCTCGTCTTCGTGGGACTGCACGCCTGAGATGCCGACGGCGCCGACGCAAGTGCCTTCGATCACGATCGGCAGGCCGCCCTGCACCGGCGTGACGCCCGGCATGCGCAGGAGCTCGATGCGCTTGCCGACGCGCTCCTGCCAGTTGGCGGTGGAGCGGCGCGTCTCGGCGGCGGTGCGTCCCTTCTCGATGGCAATACGCGAATTGGCCGGCGTGGCGCCGTCCATCCTGATGAGGTGCAGCAGGTGGCCGCCGTCATCCAGGATGGCGATGCAGACGTTCCAGTTGTTCTTTTTTGCTTCCTGCTCGGCGGCCGCCGAGATCTTGCGGCAATCGTCGAGGGTTAGCATCGGTCGGGTCTTCATGCTGCGCCAGCCTCCTCCTATGGAAAGGCGCGAGCATACCCCAGCCGGCGCTTAACCCAGCGCGCGTTTTATCTGCTCGAGAGCTGCGGGGTCCTCGATGGTGGTGAGGTCGCCCGGATCGCGGCCTTCGGCGAGCGCCTGGATCGAGCGGCGCAGCGTCTTGCCCGAGCGCGTCTTCGGCAGGAGCGTGACGAAATGCACCGCCTTCGGGCGCGCGATCGCGCCGAGCTGCTTGTCGACGGTCTGCATCACCTCGTCCGCCGTCGTCGGCTTCGACGCGTCCTTGAGCACGGCGAAAGCGAGCGGCATCTGGCCCTTCAGCTCGTCGGCCACGCCGACGACTGCGCATTCCGCCACGTTCGGGTGCATGCTCACCGCTTCCTCGATCTCGCGCGTGCCGAGGCGGTGCCCGGCCACGTTGATCACATCGTCCGTGCGGCCGAGGATGAAGTAATAGCCGTCCTTGTCGCGGATGCCCCAGTCGAAGGTGGAATAGATCAGCTGGTCCTTGAAGTCCTTGAAGTAGGTCTTGACGAAGCGCGCGTCGTCGCCCCACACCGTCGACATGCAGCCGGGCGGCAGCGGCGGCGCAATTGCCACCACGCCCTTTTCGCCGTCGGCGACCGGCTTGCCGGTCGCTTCGTGGAGCAGGCGCACGTCGTAGCCGTAGACCGGGAAGCTCGGCGAGCCCATCTTGAGCGGCGTCTTCTCCACGCCGGGATGCGCGGAAAGAAGCGGCCATCCGGTCTCCGTCTGCCAGTAGTGGTCGATGACCGGCCGGCCGAGCGATTCGCTGATCCATTTGTGCGTCGGCTCGTCCAGCGGCTCGCCCGCGAGGAAGAGATGCTTGAGCGACGACACATCGTACTTGCGCAGGAACGAGACGTCGTGCTTCTTCAGCACGCGGATCGCCGTCGGCGCCGAGAACATCACCGACACCTTGTAGTCCTGCACGATCTTCCACCAGACGCCGGCGTCGGGCCGGATCGGCACGCCCTCGTACATGATCGTCGTCATGCCGGCGAGCAGCGGCGCATAGATGATGTACGAGTGCCCCACCACCCAGCCGATGTCGGAGGTGGTGAACATGGTCTCGGCAGGCTCGCCGCAGAAGATGTGCTTCATCGATGAGGCAAGCGCGACCGCATAGCCGCCGACGTCGCGCTGCACGCCCTTCGGGCGCCCCGTGGTGCCCGACGTGTAGAGGATGTAGGAAGGCTCGTTCGACTCGAGCCATGCGCATGCGACGCTCTTGCCGGCGTGCTCCCTGGCGAGCGCCGCCCAGTCCACGTCGCGGCCCTGCACGGTCGGCATCTTGGGGTCCAGGCCACGGCGGAAAATCAGCACCTTCTTCGGCGGGTGGCTCGCCACCTTGAGCGACTCGTCGACCAGCGACTTGTAGAGCACGGTCTTGCCCATGCGGCTGCCGCCGTCGGCCGTGATCATGAGCACCGGCCTGGCGTCGTCGATGCGGGCCGCGAGGCTCGCCGCGGCGAATCCGCCGAAAACCACCGAATGGATCGCGCCGAGGCGCGCACACGCGAGGATCGCGAACGCGGCCTCAGGGATCATCGGCATGTAGATGATGACGCGCTCGCCGCGCTTCACGCCGAGCGCCTGCATCATCGAGGCGACGCGGTTCACTTCGGTGGCGAGCTCGCGATACGTGTAGGTCCGGGTCTCGTCCACCTCCGTCGAGATCCACACCAGCGCCTTCTGATCGCCGCGCTTGGCGAGGTGGCGGTCGATGGCGTTATGGCAGAGATTGGTCTCGCCGCCGATGAACCAGCGCGCAAACGGCGGCTTCGAGTAATCCAGCACTTTCTGGAATGGCCGCTGCCAGTGGATGAGCTTCGCCTGCTCGGCCCAGAAGCCTTCGCGGTCCTGGATGGAGCGGCGGTAAAAATCGCGATAGGTCGCCATCGTCGTAGTCTAAGGCCGGGGGGTCAGTGTTTTTTGACCTGGATCATCTTTGCCACCCCCTCGATCCGCCGCATGAGCTCCTTGGCACCCTTCCCAAGGCGCCGCGGATCGACGCCTTCCAGCACCTGCAGTGCACGCTCGAGCTCCGGCGGCAGGCCCGGCGGCGCGCTCGGCTCAGGCGGCAGCGCGGGCTTTCGTTGCGCCGCAGCCTGCAGTCGCTGCATGGCGAGGCGCATGAGGTCCTCGATCGAATCAGCGGCGTCGAGGCTGAGCGATGCGACACCGAAGGTCGTCCCAAAGCGCAGCGCATGACCGCGGTAGGTCACCTTTGCTTCGTCGAGCTCGCGCTGCAGGCGCTGCGCAAGCAAGAGCATCTGGGGCGCCGACGTCCCGGCGGCGACCACCATGAAGGCCGCTTCCGCCGTGCGCGCGACCGAGTCCTCGGTCCGGACCTTTTCCATCAAGAGCTTGGCGATGCGCTTCAGCACGACGTCGGCGACGTCCTTGCTCGCCGCCCGCACGATCTCGGCATGCGTATCAATCCTCAGCGCCATGACCGAAAGCTGGCCGCCGTGCCGCTTGGCGTGCGCGTAGTGCTTGCGGCCTTCGACCACGAGGTAATGCGCAGTCAGCGTGCCGGTAACCGGATCGTGCGTCGCTTCCTTCGTCGTCTTGACGAGGCGCAGCACGTTGCCGAGCCGCGCCAGCACCTCAGTCGCCTCCGCCGACTTGGAAATGAAGTCAGTGGCTCCGGCATCTCGCGCGCGCTCCTTGCTGCCCGCCTCCTCGTTGCCCGAGATCACGACGACCGGTAGCCCGCGGATACGGTCCTCGCTCGAATTGCGGATGCGCCCGATCAGCGCGAAACCGGTGAGTTTCGGCATGTCGAGGTCCGTCAGGACGAGGACGATCGAGGGATCGGCTCCGATCGCCGCCCAGCCCTCTTCGCCGTCAGCCGCTTCGCGCACGACGAACGAGGGCCGCAGGATCGCCGCGAACGTCGTGCGCACGAACTTCGAGTCGTCCACGACCAGCACGCACTTTTGTGCCCGGTCGGTGGGCATCGACGCTCAGTCCGAGAGATCGACGACGATCCGGCGAGTGATCTTGGCGTCGATGAAGTCGTTGAACACGCCGGGGAGCTGCGAAAACGGGATCGTGCGGCACATCTCCTTCAGGAGCGGCGGCTTTAGATCGGTCGCGAGCCGCCGCCACACCGTGTCGCGCACGTCGTTCGAGAAACTGCCGGAGTTGATGCCGAGCAGGCGCACGCCGCGAAGGATGAAGGGCATGACGGTGGTGTTGAGGCTGGCGCTGGCCGCAAGGCCGATCGAGGCGATGACGCCGTTCTCCTTCATGGTCGCGATCGTCCAGGCAAGCACGTCGCCGCCCAGATTGTCGACGGCGCCCGCCCAGGTGGACTTCTCGAGCGGCCTCACCTTCTGCAGGTTCAGGCTTTGCCGCAGCATGATTTCCTTCGCGCCGAGTTTCTTGAGCCAGCCGGATTCGCTTTCCTTGCCGGTGAGCGCCACGACGTGATATCCGCTCTTCGCCAGCGCAGAGATCGCGATAGAGCCGACTCCTCCCGTCGCACCGTTGACGATGACCGGGCCGCTCGCGGGCTTGAGACCCTCGTATTCCATCCGCACGATGCCGATGCCGGCGGTGTAGCCGGCGGTCCCGTAGGCCATCGCTTCCCAAAGAGACAGGCCCTGCGGCAGCTTGACGATCCAGTCGCCCTTGACGCGCGCATACGGCGAATAGCCGCCATCGTGCGAGACGCCGACGAAATCGCCGCTGACGGTCGCCACCGCGTCGCCCTTCGCAAAGCGCGCATCGGTCGACGAGATGACCGTGCCCGAGAAGTCGATGCCGCCGATGGTGGACGGGCGTCGCAGGATCTTGCCCTTGCCGGTCGCGGCGAGCGCGTCCTTGTAGTTCACGCTGGAATAGGCGACTCGCACCGTGACATCGCCGGGATCGAGCTCGTCGAGCGTCGTCTCGACGAACTCGGCGCGGATCTTCTTCTCCGGGGTCTCGGTCAGCCTGTAGGCCTTGAAGCGTTCCATGGGATCCTTTCACTCCGCCTTGATGCCGGCTTCTCTTACTACCCGCGTCCATTTGGCCGTCTCTGCGGCGATATGTGCGCCAAAGTCTTGCGGGCTCATGCGCAGCGCTTCGGCGCCTTCGACCTGGAAGCGCTTCTGCATCTCGGGCGATTCGACCACGGCGCCGATCTCTTTCTCCAGCCGCTCGAGCACGGCGGCGGGCGTGCCGGCTGGCGCCACGACGCCCCACCAGTTGGTCGCCTCGGCGCCGGGCAAGCCGGCCTCGGCGAAGGTGGGTACGTCGGGCAGCGCGGCGAGGCGGTTCTTGCCACCGACGCCGAGCGCACGCAGCTTGCCCGAGCGCACCTGCGGAATATTCTGCACGGCGCTGCCGATGTTCATCTGCACTTGTCCCGCGATGGTGTCCGTGAGCGCCGGGCCGCCGCCCTTGTACTGCACGATGACGATGTCGATCCCGGACTGGAGCCGGAA
>DASQGW010000032.1:0-23397 GCA_035632415.1 Burkholderiales bacterium
GCACGGCCAGCCGATCGCGCTCGGGCCGACGCGCACGGCGCCGCAGATCGGTCTTTCCGACAGCTACGGCTCGGGCTCGGCGCGGCTCGAGCCCGGCAAGACGCTCGACCGCGACGTGGACGTCGATTTCCCCGGCAAGGCCATCAAGGACGAAGCGCTGAAGGACATCCGCGTGAAGCTGAAATACACGGCGACGCCCTTCAAGCGCCAGGCGCTCGACTTCCCGGTCTCGCTGAGCGAGAAGCAGGCGCGCGCGGACTGAGACGCGCGCGTTGCGAGACCTAGCTTGAATTGTGTTCAGCAGCGCGGTAGCGGCCCTCGACAGCGGTCCAGTCGTCAAAGCCGACGACGGAGAGGTATTCCTGCAGCGTGGCGCCGGTGCCCATGAGGGCGAATTTGCCGGAGCGCATGTCTTCGAGCGCGTCCTGCATGGCGCGGGTGACGCGCAGGATGAGGTCGATGCCGTAAGGCAGGATCTTGAAGCCGAGCTTGAAATACTCCTCGGGGCGCAGGATCGGCGAGACACCGCCGGCGAGCGGATTGGCGACCAGCAGGTCGAAGGCTCTTCCGACGCGCTCGAGTTCCTCCACGCTCTTCAGCGCCTCGATGAAGATGCAGTCGGCGCCGGCACGGAGGTAGCGCTCGGCGCGGCGCATGGCGTCGTCGAGGCCGGTGACGCCGCGGGCGTCGGTGCGCGCGATGAAGAAGGTGTCGGGATTCAGCTTCTCGGAGACCGCGGCGCGGATCTTCGCCTCGTGCTCCTCGACCGGCACGACTTTCTTTCCTTCGAGGTGCCCGCAGCGTTTCGGCCAGCGCTGGTCCTCGAGGAAGAGCGCGGCCACGCCCATCTTTTCGTAAGTGTGCACGGTGTGCACGACGTTCTTCACGTCGCCGTAGCCGTCGTCGGCGTCGACCAGCACCGGCAGTTCGCAGGCGCTCATGATGTCGCGCACGACCTGCGAGAGCTCGCCGAGGCTCTTCAGGCCGATGTCCGGCACGCCGTAGCGCGCGCCCACCGCGCCGAAGCCGCCGATGAAGTAGCCCTTGAACCCGGCGCGCTGGATGAGCCGCGCGGCGAGCGCGTCGTGCGCGCCGGGAAGGATCAGCGGGCCGGCGGCGTCGAGCAGGCTGCGAAATGTTGGCGCTTTCATTGAGTACTCCATCTTCGTAGCTCGCTCTTGTCGATCTTGGCGACCGAGGTCTTCGGCAGCGCCTCGACGATGTGGATGCGGGCAGGCACCTTGTAACGGGCAAGGTTCGCACGGCAATGGGCGAGGAGCTGCTCTTCGTCGGTGGCTGCACGCACTGCGACGTAAGCGATGGGCAGCTCCCCTTTGTACTCGTCTTTCACGCCGACCACCGCGGCCTCGAGCACCGCGGGGTGCATCACCAGCACCTCCTCGAGCTCGCGCGGATAGACGTTGTAGCCGCCGACGATCAGCATGTCCTTCTTGCGGTCGCGGATGAAGAGGTAGCCGTCGGCATCCAACTCGCCGATGTCGCCGGTATAAAGCCAGCCGCCGCGCAGGGTCTGCGCCGACTCCTGCGGCAGGTTGCGATAACCCTGCATGATCTGCGGCCCGCGGGCGCGGATCTCGCCGCGCTCGCCGGCCGGGAGGACACGCGCGCCGGTCTCCACGTCGACGATCTGGATCTCGGTCTGCGGCACCGCGACGCCCACCGAGCCCGCTTTCACCGGGCCGCGCACCGGATTGAACGACAGCACCGGCCCGGCCTCGGTCTGGCCGTAGCCCTCGTAGACCGGCGCGCCGACCGCGTCGCGCCAGCGCCTTAGCGTCTCCTCCGCGAGCGCCGAAGCGCCGGAATAGCAGGTGTGCACGCTCTTCCAGTGGGTCGCCGCGAAGCGCGGATGCGCGAGGAGCCCCACGAAAACCGTCGGGCTGCCGGGAAAGATCGTGATGCGCTCGCGCTCGACCGATTCGAGTACTGCGTCGGGGATGAACCTGGGAAGGAGAACCAGCGTGCCGCGGCAATTCGGCGCGAGGAAGAGGCCCATCGCCATGCCGTAGGAGTGCGACACCGGCATCATGCAGAGGATGCGCTCGCCTTCGCGCGTCGGCAGCAAGGCCTCGCGCTGCCAGACGTTGGTGGCGATGGCGCGGTGCGTGAGGTTCACGCCTTTCGCGCGCCCGGTCGTGCCGCCGGTGTACTGCAATAGCGCGAGACTTTCCCCCGCCGGAAACTCTTCGAGAGAGAGCCCATCGGAACGCCAGGTGTCCAGGAGCCGTGCCTGAGAACCGACCAGAAGGATCGGCTCCAGCTTCGTTCCCAGCGATTTGACTGTCGATTCAAGCGAGGCGTCGGCGATCAGGATCCGCGGCGCGGCGTCGCGCAGCATCAGGTCGAGCTCGCGCGGCGAGTACAGCGGATTGAGCGGCACGTGCTGCGCGCCGGCGGCGAGGATGGCGTACGCGGCGACGCAGGCCTCGATGGAGTTGCCGAGGAGCGTGGCGACGCGCTCGCCGCGCGCGCCGAGGGACTCCAGCTCGCGCGCGAAGCCGGCGACGCAGGAGGCGTATTCGGCGTAGGTCAGGCGCCGCTCGCCGAAGACGAGCGCCTCGGCGGCAGGCGCGCGGCCCGCCGCTTCGGCAAGGATGTGCACGACGGTCGGATGGATCACGTGCCTTGTATCGCGGTGCGCAGCTCGGCGGCGTGCGCCTCGGGCCGCAGCATGCCGAACTTCTCGCCGAGCAAGAGCTGCAGGTAGGCGACGTCGGAGTTATGCAGCTGCGGGTTCAGGTAGAAGCGCGGCAGCAGGCGCGCGCCGAGCCAGTGCGTGCCGCCGTGCGAGCCTTCGGCCTGCGGGAAGAGCGTGAGGTTGAAGCTCCAGATGCCCAGGCGCGCGTAGCCCGCGGCGATGCGCGCCAGCGTGCGCGCGAAGATGTCGAGATCGGCGTCGCTGCATTCGCCGAGCGTCGCGCGCCCGGCGACGAGCGCCTGCGCGTCGCCCAGCATGCCCACGGGGCAGAACGGCGCCCACCAGGTGACCGGGCCTTCTTCCAGGACGATGCGCTCCCCGGCCCGGCGCTCCGCGTCCAGCAGAGTGGCTGGCCAGGCAACCCCATGCCGCTCGAAGAAGCGCGCCTCGGCCTCGAGCTCGCGGCGCAGCGCGTTGCCCGGCGTATCGGTGACGATCACCTGCATGTGCGGATGCACCTGCGAGGCGCCCGCGGGCGGCATGTAGTTCCAGGTGACGATGCCAAAGGCGTCGCCCGCCACCATAGCGCGCGCCTCGCGGATGAAATCGCGCGCCAGCTTGAGCGCATCGGCAATCATCGCCGGCCGCAGCGCGTCCATCGGCGCGAAGTGCCCGCGCTGCATCGAAACGATCGCCGAGACGTCGTCGTAGGGAAACAAGTTGGGGAAGAGCAGCGCCTCGCCGCGCGCGCGGCGCCCGCCGGCGAGCAGACTCTCCGGGTAGCGCGGCGTCACCGCCTCGACGCGCTCGGGGCAGAAGGGACAATTCGCACGCGTCGACTCGGCGAGCGCCGCCAGATCCGGCACCTGGCGCGGCGGAAAGGCGAAATGGCAGATGCGCGAGGTCTCTCCCGTCAGCGGATCCTCGCGCACCTCGCTCTCGATGTCCGTCAGCTCGAAGTTGCGGCGCGGATCGTGGATACGCGCGAGCTTCTTGCGCACGCGGAATTCGACGCTGGGCGCGGCACGCTTGGCGCGCGCGCCGATCCACGCCTGGTGGCGCTCGATCTCGGCGAGCAGCGCCGGCACGCCCTCGCCCGTCGTGGCGACGGTGCGCACCACCGGCGGCATCCAGGCCGAGCGGCTGCGCAGCATGAGCATGGCGAGCAACTGCTGCTCGGCGCGGCTGGCGAGCGGCATGTCGGACTTGTTGACCACGAAGACGTCCGCGACCTCGAGCACGCCGGCCTTGATCGCCTGCACCTCGTCGCCGAGATCGGGCGGGCAGACCACGAGCTTCGTCTCGGCGACGCCGGCGATCTCGACCTCGGACTGCCCGGCGCCGACCGTCTCGACGATCACCACGTCGAAGCGCGCCGCGTCGAGCACATCCAGGATGGCGCGCGTCGTGCGCGTCAGGCCGCCGAGGTGGCCGCGCGCGGCGAGCGAGCGGATGTAGACGCGCTCGTCGTCCTGGTGATCCATCATGCGCAGCCGGTCGCCGAGCAGCGCCCCGCCGCTCACCGGGCTGGAGGGGTCGACCGCCAGTACCGCTACCGTCTTGCCGCGCGCGCGCAATGCACCGATGAGCGCGTTGACCAGCGTGGACTTGCCCGCGGCCGGCGGCCCGGTCACGCCGAGAAGGCGCGCGTGGCCGGTGCGGCCGGCGAGCGCTGCGCGCACTGCCGGCGCGTCGGCGTTCTCGTTCTCGACGGCGGAGATCGCGCGCGCGATCGCGCCGCGGTCGCCGGCGGCGATGCGCTCGGCCCAGGCGGATGCGGAGGAGTTCAACGTTTCCCCCTTATCTGCGTGGCAGGCTGGGCCGCAGCAGGATCGGGCCGTAGAGCGAAAGAAAGATGAGGAAGGCCGAGCCCCACAGCAGCACCGACGCGGCGAGCGCCCATTCGCCCAAGCCCTCGATGGAATACGCAAGCCTGAGCAGCGCGCCGCCGAACACCAGGAAGTAGGCCGCGCCCATCGCCGGCGGCACGACGAGCGGCCGCCCGGTATGGCGCAGCGCGACGCGCGGCATCAGGCCGATCTTCAGCATGCCGTAGGCGCCGAGCGTGAAGGCATGGATCCAGGCCTCGTGCGGCACGCTCGGCGTGAGCTCGGCTGCCGCGCGCAGCAAGAGCGCCGCGATAAGCCATGCATAGCCGAGGTGCAGCGGCCAGAGCATCGGCTCGCCGGCCGCGCGCCATCCGCGCCAGCGCGCGAAGCGCACGGCGTGCACCGCGGCCGCCAACAAGGCTGTTCCTGTCATCCACTCCCTCGAAACGCCGAGGAGATCGGAAACGGCAAAGGCCACCATCACGGCCGCGGTCGCGTACTCGAGAGGCATCAGGATCGCGCCGGAGCGCTCGCCGTGCGCCTGCAGGTAGCGGCGCGTGAAGGCCGGGATGAAGAGCCCGCCGTAGAGCGTGAACAGGAACGCGAGCGAGTGCACGCCGAGGAGCAGCCCCCAGTACCGGTCTCCGAGATGGAACACGAGGTTCGCCGCGGTAAAGGTGATGAGGGGCGGCAGCGTCCACCAGAAAAGCCCTTGCCGCGCCCGTCCTATGGTGAAGAAGAGCATGAGCGCGAGCGTCGGCAGCAGCGCGCAGTCCAGGACGGTGACGAGAAGAGGAGGCAACTCCCCGCCGGCGTTCATGGCGATGCGGCCGGCGAGCCACAGCGCGGCGAGCACGGCGAGCGGCGCGCCACGGATCTCGGTCGCGCCGGTCCAGCTCGGGATGGCGGTGAGCAGGATCGCGCAGACGAGCGCCGCGGCGAAGCCGAACAGAAGCTCGTGGCCGTGCCACAGCGCGCTCTCCGCGTACGCGGGCCCGCCGGCGTTGCGCGCGAGGAGCCACAGGACGAGGCTCAGGGGGCCGTAGATCGCCGCGCCGAGGAAGAACGGGCGGAAGCCGCTCGCCCAAACGCTCAACCCGGGATTACCCCGGCGGCCGCGAGCGCGCCGCATTCGGCGTCCGAGAAGCCGGCCTCGCGCAGCACCGGCCGCGTGTGCTCGCCGTACTTCGGCGGGAAGCGCAGCTCGCGCGCCGCGCCGGCGATGTCGACCGCCATCGGCTGCATGCGCACGCGCTTGCCCTCGGGCGTCGTCGTCACGGTGAGCCGGCTGCGCAGCGCCTCGAGCTCGCGCACCGCGGCGACGCCGTTGATGCGCGAATGCGGCACGCCCGCCGCGCGCAGCTCGGCGATGACCTCCTCTGCGCTCATCGGCGCGGTGACGGCGGCGATGTCCTTCTGCAGCTTGACGCGGTCGCGGATGCGCCCCTCGTTCGTCACGCGCTCGTCCGTCTTGAGCGCGGCGAATTTCTGGCGCTCGGTGAGGCGGCGCCACTGCACGTCGCTGCCGATCGCCATGTAGAGAAAGCCGCCGCGCACCGGATAGACGTTGGTCGGCACGAACTTGCGGTGCTCGTTGCCGGCGCGCGTGATCTCCCACGGCTCGCAGTCGAAGTCGATGAGCGGCAGCGTGGTGATCAGCCAGGACGCCGCCGCCTGCAGCATGGAAACGTGGATCTCGCGCCCGCGCCCGGTCTCGGCGCGCTCGGCGAGCGCGAGCATCACGTTGGCGTAGACCTCGTCGCCCGCCTTGAGGTCGATCACCGGCACGCCGCAGAGCACCGGCGTGCCGTTGGGATCGCCGGTGAGCTCGACATAGCCGGCCATCGCCTGCACGACCGGGTCGTAGCCGGGCACCTCGGGATATTCCGGGCCGAGCGCCGAGATGCCGGCCCAGATGAGATCCGGCTTCACCGACGAGAGCGTGGCGTAGTCGATGCCGAGCGGCTTGTAGCGCTCCGGGACCGTGTTGCAGCAGAAGATATCGGCATTCAACCCCCGCACCAGGCGCTTCAGCGCCTCGCGCCCTTCGGCGCTTTTCAGGTTGAGTGCGATCGCTTCCTTGCCGACGTTCGGCGCGATGAAGTAAGTGCGACGGTCGTCGTCCCTCATTTCCCTGTCGGTACGCTTGCCGATGTAGCGGTTCGGATCGCCGGGCAATCCCTTGCCCGCGCCGAGCGCCTCGATGCGGATCACGCGCCAGCCAAGCTGCGCGAAGCGCAGCGTCGCGTATGGCATCGACAGCGCCTGCTCGAGGCTAAGAATGGTTCTTCTTTTCAAGACCCTAACCCCATGACGGCGCCTGCGCCGCGCCGTGGAGCGCGCGGTACACGTTCTCCGGCGTGAAGGGCAGCACGGTGATGCGCGTACCCGTCGCGTTGTAGAGGGCGTTCGCCACCGCGGCGGCGATGCAAATCGCCGGCGCTTCGCCGACGCCCTTCGCGCCCTGCGGCCCCTCGCCGTCCAGGGTCTCGATGAACGAGATGTCCATTTCGGGAATCTCGGGCGCGGTGACGAGCTTGTAGTCGCGGAAGTTCGGATTGCGCACCACGCCGTTTTCCACCCGCAGGTCCTCGGTCAGGGCATAGCCCTGCCCCATCACGATGCCGCCCTCGATCTGCCCCTCGATGCCCAGGCGGTTGATCACGCGCCCGACGTCGTGCGCGCCGGTCACCTTGATGAGGCGCACGATGCCGGTCTGCGTGTCGAGCTCGACCTCGCACACCTGCGTCGCCCAGGCGTAGGCGGCCGAGACGTCGCCCTTGAACTCCTTGTCCTGGTGCTTGCTCGGCGGCTCGTAATAGAAGCTCGTCATCACGAGCTCCGCCTTGTCGGAGAAATGCAGGCTGCGGAGGAATTTGCCGAGCTCGAAGAGCTTCTTGTTTTCAGAACAAATAAAACCCTCTCTGAGCGAAAGCGTTTCCACCGGTACGTTTGATTTCTCTGCAGCGGCGGCGAGAATCTTGGCCTTGGCCTTGCGAGCGGCGCCGATCGCCGAGTTGCCGGCGATGAAGGTGGTGCGCGAGGCATGCACGCCGACGTCCCACGGCGTGATGTCGGTGTCGTTGTTGACCACGCTCGCCGCCGAGAGCGGCAGGCCGAGCTCCTCGCACACGAGCTGCGCCAGCACGGTCTCCGAGCCCTGGCCGATCTCGGAGGCGCCGGTGATGAGCGTCACGTGCGCGAAATCGTCGATCTTGAGGATCGTGCCGCAGCCGTCCGAGGGGTAGATCTTGGCGCCGCCGCCGACGTGCAGCATCGAGGCGATGCCGACGCCGCGCTTCACCGGGTTCGGGTCGTTCCAGCGCGCGCGGTTGTCGGCCTGCTTGCGCAGGAAATCGCTGCGCGTCGCCACCGTGGTGAGGCAGTCCTTCAGGCCGCAGGTCTTGAAGTTCATGCCCTGCGGCGTCACCTCGCCCGGCACCTGCGCGTTCTTCAGGCGGAAGGCGAGCCCGTCCATGCCGATTTGCTCGGCGAGCTTGTCCATGTGCGCTTCCACCGCGAAGGTCGCCTGCAGGTTGCCGTAGCCGCGGAACGAGCCGGCGTAGGGATTGTTCGTGTAGACCGCCTGCGTGTGGTATCTGCAATGCGGCACGCGGTAGAGCGACGAAACGGTCTGCATCATCACGAACGGCGTGGTCGCGCCCCACGACGTATAGGCGCCGTTGTCGTGCACCGTCTCGACCGTGCGGAAGGTGAGGGTGCCGTCCTTCTTGCATCCCGAGCGCAGCTTCATGAGCACCGGCTGGCGGGTCGGCGAGGCGAGGAACTCCTCCTCGCGCGTGAAGACCAGCTTTACCGGGCGCCGGGTGAGTTTCGCCAGGAAGATCGCGATCGGCTCGAAAGGGTAGATGTCGAGCTTGGAGCCGAAGCCGCCGCCGATCGGAGGCTGGATGATGCGGATGCGCGCCGGGTCGATGCCGAGGAGCTCGGCGAACTCGCGCTTGTGCAGGAACGGCACCTGGGTGTTCGAATACAGGAGCAGGTTGCCGCCCGGGTCGAACTCGGCGATCACCCCCGAGACGCCCATGCAGCAGTGCGTGACGTAGTGCAGCCGGAAGACATCCTCGACCACCACGTCGGATTGGGCCTCGCCCTTCGCCACGTCGCCCTGCGCATAGTCAAAAGTCATGGCGACGTTGGTGGGCTTGCCGGCGAACGCGACCGGCGTGCCGGGCTTGAGCGCCGGGCTGCCGTCGGCGCCGTGCGGCTCCGGATGGATGAGCGGCGCCCCGGGCTTGAGCGCTTCCGCGGCGCTCGCCACCACCGGCAGCGGCTGGTACTCGACCTTGATCAGCTTGAGCGCCGCCTCGGCGATCTCCTCGCTGTCGGCGGCGACCGCGGCGATCTCATCGCGCAGGCTGCGCACGCGGTCGGTCTTGAGCGGCAGGTGGTCCTTCGCGACCCCGATCGGCCGCTGCCACGGCACGTCGGCGGCGGTGATCACGGCATGCACCCCGGGCAGCGCCTTCGCCGCGACGGTGTCGATCGACACGATCTTCGCGTGCACCTGGGTGGAGCGCAGGATCTTCGCGTGCAGCGCGCCCGGCATCTCCAGGTCCTGGATGTAGCGCGTCTTGCCGCTCGCCTTGTCCGGCGCGTCGAGCTTCGGGATGCGCTTGCCGATCAGGCTGTCCGGGCTACCCATGCTTGCCTCCGAGCGCTGCTTCGTGGATGGCGTCGATGATCTTGCGGTAGCCGGTGCAGCGGCAAAGATTGCCCTCGATGCCGCGCCGGATCGAGGCCTCGTCGGTCGCCGCGTGCTCCCCGATCAGGTGGCTCGCCTGCACCATCAGGCCCGGCGTGCAGAATCCGCATTGCACGGCGCCGTTGGAAACGAAGGCATCTCTCAGCCGCTCGCCGACCTCGCTCGTCGCCACGCCTTCGACGGTGACGATCTCGCGGCCGTCGCACTCGGCGGCGAACATCAGGCACGAGTTCAGCGTGGCTCCGTCGACGACGATGGTGCAGGCGCCGCACTCGCCTTCGCCGCAGGCGTACTTCGTGCCGCGCAACCCGAGCCGCTCCCGCAGCATCTCGAGGGTGCTCATGCCGGCAGGGACGGCGAGCTGGCGCTTGACGCCGTTCAGCGTGAACGAGATTTCAACGTTGGCTGACATGGCTTAGCACTCTTTTCAGCATGTTGTGGACGAGCTCGCGGCGATACCAGTCCGAGGCGCGCACGTCCGAGATGGGATGGATCTCCGCCAGCGCTGCTGTGGCCGCGGCTTCGAGCGTCGCCTCATCGGCCTGCTTGCCCTCGAGCGCAGCCTCGGCGCGCAGCGCCCGAATCGGTGTCGGAGCGACGGCGCCGAAGGCGATTCTCACTTTGCTCAGTGTCTTCTGCTGCACGCATGCGCCGGCGGCAATCGAGATCGCGGAGATGTCGAGGCCAGGACGCGTGCCGTGCTTGTAGAACTCGCCGACGAAACCCTTGGGCGGCAGCGGCACCTCGACCGCGGACAAGAGCTCGGAAGGCTTGCGCACCGTCTTGCCCGGACCGGTGAAGAACTCGCCGAGCGCGACGCGCCGCACGGCGACGCTGCCATTCGGCTTCGAGGCGAGCACGACGCGCGCGTCGAGCGCGAGCAGCGCGACGAGCGTGTCTCCGGCGGGGGACGCGTTGCAGACATTCCCGCCGAGCGTCGCAGCATTGCGGATCTGGTCGCTCGCGAAATGGTCGCAGGCCTGCCAGAGCAGGTTCAGCCGGTCGCGGACGAGCGCGCTGTCGCGCAGCTCGGTGATCGTGGCGAGCGCGCCGATGCGCACCAGGGCGCCCTCCTCGCCGATGCCGCGAAGCTCGGGCACGCGCATCACGTTCATCAGCACCGGCTGGAACTTGACGCGGCCGGCATTCGTCTGCGGCATGAGGTCCGTGCCGCCGGCGAGCACGGTGACGTTGCCGGCGCGCAGGACCTCGACCGCTTCCTCGAGCGACTTCGGCCTGACGTAGTGCCCTATGGCCTGCATGGCATCTCCCCTGTCTGTCCCAGGTCAAAAGCGCACGGGCTCGCGGAAGCGGCCGTAGACGCCGACCAGCACCTTGGTGATTTCGCCGACGCTCGCGTAGGCCTTCACTGCCTCCACGATCGCAGGCATGAGGTTCACGCCGGAGCGTGCGTCGGCTTCCACCCGCTTCAGGCTCGATTGCACTCGCGCGGCATCGCGCTCGGTACGCACCTTGGCGAGCGCTGCGCACTGCGCGCGCGCATCGTCTTCCTTGTAGGGATGGAATTCCATCTCGGGCGTCTTGTCCTCGGTGCGGTAGCAGTTGACGCCCACCTTCTTGAAGCGGCCCTCCTCGATGTCGCGCTGCCGGCGATAGGCTTGCGCCGACACCTTGGCCTGGATCACGCCTTCGGCGACGAGCTTGACGATGCCGCCCTGCGCGTCGACTTCCGCCATGATCTCCTCCATGCGGCCGCGCATCTGGTTGGTGAGCGTCTCGACGTAGTACGAGCCGGCGAGCGGATCGACCGTATCGGCGAGCCCCATCTCCTCGACGAGGAGCTGCATGGTGCGCAGCGAGATGCGCTGGGCGTACTCCGACGGGATGGTGTAGGCCTCGTCGTAGCAGCAAAGCGCCATCGTCTGCGTGCCGGCAAGCGCGCAGATGAGCGCGTAGTAGGCGCCGCGCACGATGTTCACCTCCGGCTGCTCGAAGGTGAGGCCGCCGCCGCCGCCGCCCGCGATCATGCGCAGCCACATCGAGCCGGGCTTCGTCGCGCCGTATTGCTCCTTCATGATCTTCGCCCAGAGGCTGCGGCCGGCGCGGAACTTGGCGACCTGCTCGAAGATGTTGCCGAAGCAGTTGAAGTTGAACGACAGCCGCCCGGCGAACTCGTCGACCGGCAGGCCGCGCTTGATCACCTCGTCGGCATACGCCTTCGCGATCGCGAAGCCGTAGGCCATCTCCTGCGCCGGGTCGGCGCCGGATTCGCGGATGTGATAGCCGCACACGGAAACCGGGCTGTACTTCGGCGCGTGCTTCGCGCAGTACTCGATCGTGTCGCCGACGAGCTTGATCGACGGCTCGACCGGGTAGACCCAGGTGCCGCGGCCGACGAACTCCTTCAGGATGTCGTTCTGCGCGGTGCCGCGCAGTCTTCCGATGTCGTAGCCGCGCTTCTCGGCCATGGCGAGATACATCGCGATGAGGATCGCGGCCGCGCCGTTGACGGTGAGCGAGACCGTGATGCGCTCGAGGTCCACGCCATCGAAGGCGATCTCGAAGTCCTTCAGCGTATCGACCGCCATGCCGACTCGCCCCACCTCGCCTTCCGCGGCCGGATCGTCGGAGTCGAGGCCGCATTGCGTCGGCAGGTCGAAGGCGACGTTGAGGCCGGTCTGGCCGTTCGCGATCAGGTAATGGAAGCGCTTGTTGGTATCCGCCGCGTTGCCGAACCCCGTGTACTGCCGCATCGTGAACGGCTGCTTGCGGTACATCTGCGGGTGGATGCCGCGCGTGAACGGATATTCGCCGGGCCGGCCGATCATCGCGTCGCCGCCGCTCGCGGCGACGTCCGCGGCGGTATAGAGCGGCTTGATCTCGATGCCCGACTCGTTGACGACGGGGCGCACTTCCTTGGGCAGGTCTTGTTTCATGAGACGTTTCCACGAATGAACTGGACGATGTCGTCGAGCTTGGAGCTCGACGGGAAGATGCCCTTGAAGCCGAGCGCGCGCAGCTCCGCGTGGTCGCGCTCGGGCAGGTTGCCGCCGATCACCCACAGCTTGTCGCCGAGCCCGGCCTGCTCGAGCAGCGGCTTCAGCTTCTTGCAGATCGGGACGTGCGAGCCCGCCATCGACGATAGCGCGATCACGTCCGGATCCTCGTCGGTGGCGATGCGCGCGATCGCTTCCGGCGTCTGCCGCAGGCCGGTGTAGATCACCTCGAAGCCCGCGTCCATCATGGCGCGGGCGACGACCTTCGCGCCCTGGTCATGGCCGTCGAGGCCGGGCTTCGCGAGCACCACCTTGATCCGCTTCATGTCGAGAGCTCCTTGGCGATCACCAGCTTCAGGATCTCGCTCGTGCCGCCGCCGATGAGGGTGAAGCGCACGTCGCGCAGGTAGCGCTGCACCGGGTACTCCATCGCGTAGCCGTAGGAGGCAAAGACGCGCGCCGCCTGGTCGGCGACCCGCGCCGCCATCTCGCTCGCGAAGAGCTTGGCCATGGCGGCCTCCTTGTGATGCGGCTTCCCGGCATCGCGCAGCCACGCCGCGCGATAGACGAGCTGCTGCGCGGCCTCGAGCTCGGTCGCCATCTCGGCGAGCTTGTGCTGGATCGCCTGGTAGCGGTTGATGGGCTTGCCGAACTGCTTGCGCTCGGCCGCGTAGCGCAACGCGGCGTCGAGGGCCGCGCGCGCCTGGCCGACCGCCATGGCGCCGGTGATGATGCGGATCTCGGCGAGGGTCTTGCGCAGATGCACTTCGCCGTCGCCCTCTTCCTTCGACAGGCGATGGCTGTCGGGCACGAAGCAACCGTCGAGTGCGAGCTCGGAGGTCGGCAGCGCCCAGACGCCCATCTTCTCGATCGCGCGCCCGATCTTGAGCCCCTCGAAGTCGCGCTCGACGAGGAAGATGGTCAGCTTCTTCTCTTCGCCCGCTTTCGCGAACACCGTGAAGAAATCGGCCACCGGGGCGGAGGTCACCCAGGTTTTCTGGCCGTCGAGCACGTAGCCGCCGTCGACCTTGCGCGCGCGGGTGGCGATCGAGTCGAGGTCGGAGCCCGCGTTCGGCTCGGTCATGCAGAGGGCGCCGATCTTCTTGCCGGCGAGCGCCGGCTTGAACAGCCGCTCGACGATGTCGCGGCTGCCGAGCATGTGCAGGAACTTCGTGCCCATGAGCGACTGCATCGCCGCGCAGCCGGCGAGCGACATCGAGCCGCGCGCGATCTCCTCGAGCGCCACGCAGAATTCCGAGAGCTGCATGCCGCTGCCGCCCACCTCCTCCGGATAGCGCATGCCGAAGAATCCGAGGCCGGCGAGCTCTCCGAAGAGCGCGCGCGGGAAGGCGTGCGCCTCGTCGATCGCCGCGGCCTGCGGCGCGACGCGCTGGTCGGAGAAGCGCGCGAAGGTCTCGCGGACCTGGCGCTGTTCAGGACTTGGCTCGAAGTTCATGCGCGCAGTTCATCCCACTTGTAGTCGATCAGCTCGAGGAGCACGCCGTTTACTTTCTTGGGATGCACGAATGTGAACTCGCAGTCGCGGAACGGCCGCGGGCCGCCGATGAACGGGTAGCCCTTGGCGCCGAGCTCGGCCATCGCCGCCCGGGTGTTGTCGACGTTGAGCGAAATGATCATCACGCCCTCGCCGCGCTTCTCGATGAACTTCGCCACCTCGCCGTCCGGCGTGAGCGATTCCATCAGCTCAAAGCCGACTCCACCGAGCCAATATCGCGCCACCTTGATCTTTTCCGGCTCGTCGATGTAGGCGTCGTCGGGCTTGTCCTTGCCGAGGATCGGCTCCCAGATCTTGCGCGCCGCCTCGAGGTTCTTCACCGCAATACAGATGTGGTCCACCTTGTTCGCTCTCATCGAGCCTCCGACATCGCTTTGCGCACGGCCTCGCGCTGCACCTTGCCGAGCGCGCTGCGCGGCAGGCGCTCGAGGAAGCGCACTTCGCGCGGGTGCTTGTAGCGCGCGATGCGCCCCTGGAAGAGCGCGAGCGCCTCGCCTTCGGTCATCTGGCAGCCGGGCTTGAGGACGATCGCCGCCGCGACTACCTCGCCCCAGCGCGGGTCGGGCCGGCCGACGACGCAAGCTTCCTCGACGGCAGGCGAGTCGAGCAGCACGCTTTCCACCTCGGCCGGATAGATGTTCTCGCCGCCCGAGATGATCAGATCCTTCATCCGCGCAACCACGTAGAGGTGCCCTTCCTCGTCGAAATGGCCGACGTCGCCGGAGTGATACCAGCCGTCGCCGAAGGCGCGCGCGGTCTCCGCCGGCGTGCGCCAATACGCGCTCGCCACGTTGGGGCCGCGCACCAGGATTTCGCCATCCTGGCCCGCCGGCAGTGCGACGCCGTTGTCGCCGGCGATGCGCAGCTCGCAATGCAAGGCAGCGGCCCCGGCCGAGCCGGCCTTGCGCAAGGCATCGGGGGCGCGCACGTAAGCCGCGATCGGGCACGTCTCGGTGGCGCCGTAGACCTGCACGACCGGCACGCCGCGGCTAGACACCTTGCGAACGAACGCCTCCGGCACGATCGTCGAGCCGGTGGTGATCATGCGCAGGCTGGAAAGGTCGGCGCTCTTCCAGCCCGGGAGCTCCATCATCGCCGTGAGCTGCGCCGGCACGAGCACCGTGAGCGTGATGCGCTCGCGCTCGATCGTGTCGAGCGCCGCTTGCGGGTCGAAGCGCGCGTGCAGCGTGACGCTGGCGCCGGCATGCAATGCGGGTGTGGTCAGGATGTTCAGTCCGCCGACGTGAAAAAGCGGCAGCGTCGTGAGAATGCGGTCGGCGCTCGTCAGGTCGTGCATGTGCGTGCTGTTGACCGCGTTCCAGAAGAGCGCGCGCTGCGGCAGCACGACGCCTTTCGGCGCGCCGGTCGAGCCCGACGTATAGCAGAGGAGGAGCGGCGTCTCATCGGTCCCGGCGACCGGCGGGATCGCGCTCGCGGTCTCCTCGAGGACCTCGATGCCGACCGCTGCGGGCGCGCCATCGATCGATTGCCCGACCCGCGCGAAGGCCGGCTCGACCAGCAACAGGCGCGGCGGGCAATCGGCCAGCACGCGCCCGAGCTCCGGCGGCGCGAGGCGCCAGTTGAGCGGCGCGAACAGGGCGCCGAGGCGCGCGCAGGCGAAGAGCGTCACCAGGACTGCCGGGTGATTCAGCCCGAGATAGGCGACCGCGTCGCCCTTCTTCACGCCGCGCGCGGCGAGCGCCGCCGCTGCGATCTGGATGCGCGCGGCAAGCTCCGAGTACGTAATGTCGCGGCCCTCGAACCGGATCGCGACGGCGAGCGGCGTAAACCGCGCGTGCCGGTCGATCCAGTGCGAGAGGTCCACGCTAGCCTCCGGAAACCTCGATCACGACGGCCATCGCGGTGTCGCCAGCCGCGCAGCCGGTAAAGAGGCCGTGACCGCCGCCCGCAAGCACGAGCTCTTCGATGAGCTCGATGATGCCGCGCGTGCCCATCGGTGCCTGCGGATGCCCCCAGATGAGCGAGCAACCGTTGTTGTTCATGCGCTCGAGCGGAAAACCGGTCGTGCGCGAGAACACGATGTCGTTCAGCGCGAAGGGGTTGTGCGTCTTCACCGCCTTCAGCTGCTTGACCGTGATGCCGGCCTGCGCGAGCGCTGCTTGCGCGGCGGGCACGGGCGCTTCGGGCATATACGCCAGCGCCGCGCGGGCTTGGCCGAAGCCGTGCAGCCGGATGCGAATGTTTCGATCTTTGGAGAGCTCTCTTGCGCGCTCCGCAGTCGTCAGCACGATCGCCGCATTGCCATCCGCCGGGAAGGTTTGCGCACCATAGGTCACCGTGCCGCCGGGGGTGACGGGTTTCAGCTTGGCGAGCCCGTCGGCGGTCGAGCTGCGGATGCCTTCGTCGCCGGCGAGCGGTGTCTTGCTCCCGGGCACGTCGAAGGGCAGCGTCATGAAGCGCTTGTGGAAGCCGCTCTTCACGGCGTCCTGGTACTGGCGCTCGCGCATCAGCACGACTTCGTGCTGCGCGCCGGTGCCGATGTCGTGCTTCTTCGCGACGTTCTCGGCGGTCGTCACCATGGCATGCGAGCCGAGCGGGTCGCAGCCGAAGTTGTCCATCACCCAGTCTTCGTGCGTGCCGGTGCCGCCGGGGCCGCGCGGATTCGGGTAGTAGAGATGCGGCCCGTTCGAGGTGCGGTCGCAGGTGACGGCGAGCGAGACGCTCGACAGGCCGCACTCGATCTCCTGCACTCCCGCAAGGAGCACGCGCACGCCGGTCGCACAAGCCTGCATCAGCGTCGGCCCCCCGACGTGTCCGATGCCCGCCATGCCGGAGAGCCAGGGCAGCCCGTAGAAAGAATGCTTCTGCGGCACGCTGAAGCCGAGCACGCCGTGATCGAAGCTCTTGCCCGGGATGTCGCGCTTCGCGAGCTCGCGACGCACGACCTGCGCGGCGAACTCGACCGAATTGAGGCTTGCGAACGCGCCCTGCCACCGCGCGAAGGGCGTGCTCCAGTAGCAGCCGTAAGGGATTTCCGCTTTGTAGCTCATGGGGTCTGTCGCATCTTCTCTATGAGGATTTGTCTTGCCTTCTCCAGATGCGCGCGCATCGCTTCCGCCGCCGCATCGCCGTCGCCGGCGGCAAGCGCGAGCGTCAGTCGCTTCAAGCCTTTCAGCACCACCGTGCGCACCGCCGCTTCGTCAAGTGTGAACGCGCGCAGATAGCGCACGTGGTCGGCGTACTGGTGAATGGCGCGCACCAGGCGCTTGTTCGGCACGAGTGCCGTCCAGGCGTCGCGATACTGATAGTTCGCCTCCATGAACGCCGAGCCGTCGCCTGCAACGTCCGCGGCCGTCATGCTGTCCAGCCCGGCGCGCAGCGCCGCGAGCGCCTTGCGATCCGGCTTGCTCGCCGCCACCTCGCGCAGCGCTTCGGGCTCGAGGAGGAAGCGCAGCGCGTAGATCTCCTCCACGTCCTGCATGGTGAGGACCGGCACCGTGAAGCTGCGGCCTTCGGCGACGACCAGCCCTTCGCTCGCCAATCGCGCAAGTGCCTCGCGCACCGGGGTGCGTGACACACCGAGCTGCGCGGCAAGCGCCGCTTCCTGCAGCGGTTGACCGTGCGGAATGCGGCCGGAGCGCAGATACGCCCGCAGGGTCGAGTAGACCCGATCGCCCAACGGCTCGTGGCGCTCGAGGGCCTGCAGCTTCGCCGTCATCGGGTGCCCCCAAGGAAAGCCGAAATGCCTTCGCGCGCCGCGCCGGTACAGGCGCTTGCGCCGAAGGCCCGGTAGCCGATCTCGAGCGCGTCGGCGAGCGTAGGCGCCTGCGCCGCCGCCTGCACGGCGTGCTCGATGATGCCGCTTACCTCGGCGCTGAACTTGCCCTGACCGGCCGGGAACGGCGTGACCTTGATCGTGCCATCGAGCGCGCCGCGGCGCTTGCCGCCGAGCGCGTGCACCTGGGCGAGCGCTTTGCGAATAAGGCTCGGATAGTCGTCGGCGAGCTCCGCGACGATGCCCGCTTCATGCGCGCGCTGCGCGTCGAGCCGCTCGGCGTTGCGCAGCATGCCGTGGAAGAGATCGGCCGCCTGCGGCCAGCGCCGGTACGGCACCACCATCGCGCCGATGCCCGGCGCGATGCCGAGCGTGATCTCGGGAAACTGCAGCCAGGCGCTCTTCTGCGCCACGATCGAATGGCAGCGCATGGCGAGCTCGAGCCCGCCGCCGAGCGCCATGCCGTTGAGCGCGGCGACGACCGGCTTTCGCATCGCGTCGAGATGCACGAGCAACCGGGAGCAGTCTCGCGCATATTGTGCGGCCGCGGTCGCGTTGCCGAGCATGCTGGGGAAGCGGCCGATGTCGGCGCCCGCGCAGAACGCGCGCGCGCCGTAACCCGTGAGCACGAAGCCGCGCACCTTCGCATCGCCCTCGTAGCGCTGGATGACGCCGAGGATCTCATCGGTCAGCTCGTCATGCAGCGCATTCAGCGCCTCCGGCCGCCGTAGCGTGATGATCTTGACGCCCTCCACCTCATCGACGAGCACGTGGCGCTCGAAGCGCTGGTACTCGCCGAGCGCTCGTTTGGGCTGCGGCATGCCGGGCCGCTCTTTCGCGAACTCGCGGAGCACGCGCGCCCCGTCCTCGTCGCGCATCAGCTCGAGGGGGCCTTTGCGAAAGCCAAGCGCCAGGCGCGAGCCCATTTCGAGGTCGGCCGCCTCGCCGATCTCGCGGTCGAGGATGTCGACCGTCTGCGAAACGAGCACGCCGAGCAGGCGATCGCGCACCGTGCGCGCCGTTTCGGCCGGCACCGGCACGCGCTTGCCCATCGGCGAGGTCGCCCAGGTTTGCACCGAGCGGAAGATCGGCGCCGGACGATAATGCTCGCCTTCGGCTTGCGCCTGCAGCGTGTTGGTCTCGGTGATGATCGGGTTGCCGTTCGCCATGTTGAGGACGAAGAACGGCCCGGCGTGCACGAACTCCCCGGCCACGGAGTCGATCTCGGCCGCGCTCGCGCGCTCGAGGCACAGCGCCGCGTCGTTGCACCAGTTGTCAAAGATGCGGTCGAGCATGAAGCACTCGACGTCCGCGGTGACGAGCGGCACCTTGCCCGTCATGCAGAAGAACCAGCGCAGCCATTGCACGACCGCCGGGTCGGCTTCGCGCGCGCGAATCACCTCGACGATCGGGTTGCGCCAGGCCGGCGCGAAGAAATGCGTGATCGTCGCGCGCCCCTTGTGGCGCAGCTCGGAGTAGATGCGCCGGGCCGGCAGCGAGCTCGTGTTCGAAGTGATGAGCGCATCCGCGCCGACCGCCTCCTCGACCTGCGCAAAGATGCGGCGCTTTAACGCAAGGTCCTCGGTCGCCGCCTCGATCACCCAGTCGGCGCCGCCGAGCGCCGCGTAATCGGTGGTGGCCGTGATGCCGCGCGTGACCGCGGCGGCCTGTGCTTCCTTCATCTTGCCTCGCGCGAGCGCTTTCTTCGCATAGGCATCAAAGCGTGCGACCGCGCGCTCGAGCGCCGCTTGCGCCACATCAACCAGAACGAGCTCGAGCGCCGGCAAGGCGCTCTTCAGGTAGTAGCCGATGTCCGGCCCGATGGTGCCGGCGCCGATCACGGCGACACGGCGCGGCATCGGCCGCGAGGGCGCCTCGAGCAGGGGGTTACGCGCCGCCGCCATTGGGTGTACAGTATACGGTATACCGTATTTAGGCAAGGGCCTTCCGCAACCGCATGCGTGTCGGAATTGACGTCGGCGGCACCTTCACCGACTTCGTGCTGCTCGACGACGAGACCGGGACGAGCCGCAGCTACAAGTGCCTGACTACGCCCCGCGACCCGGCGCAGGCGATCGTGGCCGGCCTCGAGGCGCTCGAGCGCGAAGTCCCCGGCTGCATCGGGCGCCTGGAAGAAGTCATCCACGGCACCACCCTCGTCATCAACGCGATCATCGAGCGCAAAGGCGCGCGCACCGGCCTCATCACGACGCGCGGCTTTCGCGATGTGCTCGAGCTCGGCCGCGAGATCCGCTACGCCGCCTACGATGCGTTCGCCCAGATGCCCGAACCGCTCGTGCCGCGCGAGCGGCGCCTCGAGGTCGCCGAGCGCCTGCGCGCCGACGGCAGCGTTCTGCAGCCCCTGGATGAGGGCGAGGCGCGGCGCACGGTGCACGCGCTCAAGGCGCAGGGCGTCGAATCGGTCGCCGTGTGCCTGCTCAACTCCTTCGAGAACCCGGCGCACGAGCTCGCGCTCAAGCAAATGCTCGCCGATGAGATGCCCGGCGTGCCGGTATCGATCTCCTACGAGGTGCTGCCGCAGATTCGCGAGTACGAGCGCACCAGCACCACGGTCACCAATGCCTACGTCAAGCCGCTCACCGGCAGCTACCTGCGCCGCCTGCGCGAGCGGCTCGCTCGGCTCGGCTTGCGCGGACGGCTCTTCATCATGCTCTCCTCCGGCGGCGTCACCTCGGCGGAGACGGCGGCGGAATTTCCCGTGCGCATCATCGAATCGGGCCCGACCGCCGCGGTGATTGCCGGGGAGTACTACAGCCGGCTCTTCGACTGCCCGCAGATGTTCTGCTTCGACATGGGCGGCACCACCGCGAAATCGTGCCTGATCCAGGACGGCGTGGCCGGGGTCGTGCCGAGCTTCGAGGTCGGCCGCGTTCAGCGCTTCCAGAAAGGCAGCGGCCTCACCATTCAGGTGCCGGTGGTCGATCTGATGGAGATCGGCGCGGGCGGCGGCAGCATCGCCCGGGCGAGCAAGCTCGGCACGCTGCAGGTGGGACCCGAGAGCTCCGGCGCCGAGCCCGGCCCGATCTGCTATGCGCGTGGCGGAACCGAGCCGACCGTCACCGACGCCGATCTCCTCCTCGGCTATCTCGACGCCGAGTACTTCCTCGGCGGCACGATGAAGCTCGATGCGAAAGCGGCGCGCCATGGCATCGAGGAGAAGCTTGCCAATGCGCTCGGCGTGCCATTCATCGACGCGCTGTGGGGCATCCACGATCTCATCAACGAGACGATGGCGGCCGCGGCGAAGACGCACATCGCCGAGCGCGGCGGCAACCCGCAGGTGGTGACCGTCGCGGCGTTCGGCGGCGCCGGCCCGGTGCATGCCTATGGCCTTGCGCGCAAGCTCGGCGCGCCGCGCCTCGTCGTCCCGCCGAACGCAGGCGTGGGCTCCGCGCTCGGCTTCTTCACCGCGCCGCGCGCGTTCGATCTCGTGCGCAGCCACAAGGTGCCCTTTGCGAGCGCGGACTTCGCGCGGCTGGAAAAGATCTTCCGCGGGCTCGAAGCCGAGGGCGAGCGCACGCTCCGCAAGGCGGGGGCCGAAGGCCCGATCGAATTCACTCGCTGGGTCGAGGCCCGCTTCGTCGGCCAGGGCGCCGAGACTGCGCTTTCGCTGCCGCCGGGCGATTTCGCGAAGACCGATGCGGCGGCGCTGCGCCGGCGCTTCGACGAGACGTATGCCAAGCTCTACGGCCGCACCTATGCCGAGTCGCCGGTCGAGTTCGTCAACTTCTGCGTGCGCGCAAGCCTGCCGGTGAAGCTGCTGACCCTGCCAAAGATCGCCGTGCGCGGCCGCCCCGCGGATGCCGTAAAGGGCCGGCGCAAGGCCTATTGCGCGATCGCGAAGGATTTCGTTCCCTACACCGTCTACGACCGCTACCGGCTGCCGGCGGGTGCCGAGATCAGCGGGCCGGCGATCGTCGAGGAAAAGGAATCGACGGTCGTGGTCGGCGCCGACGCGCGGGCGCGCATCGACGAGTACGGCTTCCTCTGGATGGAGCTCGCATGACACGGCGCTTCGATCCGATCACGCTGGAAATCCTGTGGCGGCGCCTGATCTCGATCGTGGACGAGTCCGACGCCGCGGTGGCGCGCACCGCGTTCTCGAGTCTCCTGCGCGATGCGCACGACTACACCTGCATGTTCACCGACTCGCAAGGGCGGGAGCTCGCGCAAGGCACGCTCGCGACCCCCGGGCAGTCGGGTGCGATGGCCATCGGCATCCGCAAGCTCGTGCAAACCCTCAAACCGGCATCGCTCGCACCCGGCGACGTCTTCATCACCAATGACCCCTGGGCGCTCGCGGGACATCTGAACGATGTGTGCGTGCTGAGCCCGGTGTTCCATCAGGGGCGCCTCGCCGCCTTCACCGCCTGCATCCTGCACCACTCGGACATCGGCGGACGCGTGGCCTCGGACAACCGCGAGGTGTTCGAAGAAGGCCTCTTCATCCCGCTGGTGAAGCTCTATGCCGGCGGCACGCTCAATCAAGGCGTGCTCGACATGATCGTCGCCAACGTGCGCACGCCCGAGCAGGTGGGCGGGGATATCCGCTCGCAGATCGCCGCGAACCACGTATGCGCCGAGAAGATCGTGCACATGCTCGAGCAGTACAAGCTTCAGGACCTGGACGAGCTCGGCGACGAGATCGTCCGCCGCAGCGAGGCGAGCATCCGCGCCTCGATCGCAAGAGCGCCGTCCGGCGTCTATCGCGCCGAAGGCTTGATCGAGCAGAAGCAGGGACAGCCGGAAGTGCGCATCGCCTGCGCGGTCACCATCGCGGCGAGCGACATCACGATCGATCTCACGGGCTCCTCGCCCCAGGTCGATTGGGGCGGCAATGTCGTCTACAACTTCACCTACGCCTACGTGCACATGGCGGTGAAGAGCATCTTCGACCCGGATATCCCGAACAACCACGGCATCGCAGCGCCGATCAAGCTGATCGCGCCCGAAGGCACCGTGGTGAACTGCCGCTTCCCCGCGGCGGTCGCGGCGCGCATGCAGATCGGCCACTTCGTCACCGAGATCATCTATCGCGCGCTCGCCGCGGCGCTGCCCGAGCGCGTGGTCGCGGCGGGCGGCGGCACGCCCGCCACGATGCAGATGTTCTACGGCCGGCGCGGCGACGGGCGGCCCTTCCATACGGTGCTGATCCGCGGCGGCGGGCTCGGCGCCGGGGCGGATCGCGACGGCGAAGGCTCGTTCATCTTTCCGGCGAACGGCGCCAATACGCCGGTCGAGATCCTGGAGAGCGATGCGCCGCTCGTCGTCGAGTGCCGCGCGCTGATCGCGGACTCCGGCGGCGCCGGCAAGCAGCGCGGCGCGCTCGGACGGCGCGAGGTGTTCCGCGTGCCGAACGACGCCTATGCGCCGCAGCCCCCGGTCAGCATGGCGCTGCAGTCGGGGCGCTTCCGCCTGCCGCCCGAGGGCCTCTTTGGCGGCAAGCCCGGTGCGCTCGCCCGGTTCACCATCAACGGCGAGCCGGGCGATCCCTACGGGCTCACGCATCTCAAGCCGGGCGACGTGGTCGTGATGGATTGCGCCGGCGGTGGCGGCTACGGCGATCCTCGGCAGCGCGATCGCGCCGCCGTCGAAAAAGACCTGAGAGAAGGAAAAGTAAGCGCGGAGCGCGCGCGCCGCGATTACGGCGCAGCTTGATAGGCCTCGAGCGCCCGCTTGAACTCCGCGAGCGCCGCTTCCTTCACCTCGGCGCCGCACTCGTAGCAGCAATTCGCCATCCGGTCGAACCAGCGGCAGCCGCATTCGTCGCAGGCGAGCTCCGGCGCCCCCGACGGATTGGTGAAAATCACCGGCAGGTCCCGAGGAACGGCATGCCCAGCCACTCGAGGAAATCTTCCCAGCCATGCGCGCGCAGCTCGTCCTTCCGCCGCAGCACCATGAACATCATGCCGCCCGCGCGCAGCTGCCGCTTCACCTCCCGCAGCGGTTCGTC
>DASQGW010000033.1:0-3762 GCA_035632415.1 Burkholderiales bacterium
AAGTCGACGTATAGGGTGTGACGCCTGCCCGGTGCCGGAAGGTTAAGTGATGGGGTGCAAGCTCTTGATCGAAGCCCCGGTAAACGGCGGCCGTAACTATAACGGTCCTAAGGTAGCGAAATTCCTTGTCGGGTAAGTTCCGACCCGCACGAATGGCGTAACGATGGCCACACTGTCTCCTCCTGAGACTCAGCGAAGTTGAAATGTTTGTGAAGATGCAATCTTCCCGCGGCTAGACGGAAAGACCCCATGAACCTTTACTGTAGCTTTGCATTGGACTGTGACGCTGTCTGTGTAGGATAGCTGGGAGGCTATGAAGTGGGCTCGCTAGAGTCCATGGAGCCGACGTTGAAATACCAGCCTGACGACGTTGCGGTTCTAACCTGGGCCCCTTGACGGGGTCGGGGACCGTGCATGGTAGGCAGTTTGACTGGGGCGGTCTCCTCCCAAAGGGTAACGGAGGAGTGCGAAGGTCACCTAGGTACGGTCGGAAATCGTACTCATAGTGCAATGGCATAAGGTGGCTTGACTGCGAGACTGACAAGTCGAGCAGGTGCGAAAGCAGGTCAAAGTGATCCGGTGGTTCTGTATGGAAGGGCCATCGCTCAACGGATAAAAGGTACGCCGGGGATAACAGGCTGATCTCCCCCAAGAGTTCATATCGACGGGGAGGTTTGGCACCTCGATGTCGGCTCATCACATCCTGGGGCTGTAGCCGGTCCCAAGGGTATGGCTGTTCGCCATTTAAAGTGGTACGTGAGCTGGGTTTAAAACGTCGTGAGACAGTTTGGTCCCTATCTACCGTGGGCGCTGGAAGTTTGAGAGGGGCTACTCCTAGTACGAGAGGACCGGAGTGGACGCACCCCTGGTGTACCGGTTGTCACGCCAGTGGCATTGCCGGGTAGCTATGTGCGGAAGAGATAACCGCTGAAAGCATCTAAGCGGGAAACTTGCCTCGAGATGAGACTTCCCGGGGGCTTGACCCCCCTGAAGGGTCGTCCTAGACCAGGACGTTGATAGGCGGGATGTGCAAGGAGCGTGAGCTCTTGAGCTAACCCGTACTAATTGCCCGTGCGGCTTGACCCTATAACCGTGCGCATCGCTCGGTTCTATAGATCGCTTGGCGCGATCTCGTATCCGCCGTTACGATTTTTCGTAGCGGTTCACTTCTTCAACCTTCTATCTGGCGGCCACAGCAGCCTGGAACCACGCCTTCCCATCCCGAACAGGACCGTGAAACGGGTTTGCGCCGATGATAGTGTGCATTCCGCATGCGAAAGTAGGTTACCGCCAGGCCATCTTCAACGAGAAAGCCCGGACTCGAAAGAGTGCCGGGCTTTTTTGTTCGTAGACTCTTGCCGTAAGCAATGAAAATCCGAGTCATCACCGATGCGGTTTGCACCGCGACCGACGCGGTGGCGGCGCTAGCCATGCTGCAGGCCGTCGACGACGAGGCGGCATTGGCCGATGTCGCGCGCAACGCGAAGCTCCGGGAAGTGCGCTTCGCCGCCGTGCAACGGGTCACCGACCCGGTCCTGCTCGAGCGCATCGGCGAAGCGACCAAGCACCGCGACGATCGCGTCTACCGGTACACCTACGACCTGCTGCGCACGCGGCGGCGGGACCTCGCACGCGCCACGCAAGCGGCGCAGCTCGCCGCCGCCTTTCGCGGCCTGATCGAGTCGCCGCCCGAGGCGCGCTCGCTTGCCGGCGGGCAGTTGCGCGAGCTCGAGAAGGCGCTCGCCGAGCTGCGTACCGAGGGCGAGGTGCCCCAGGAAGTGACGGACCTCGCCGCCTCGGCGCACCAGAGCGTGCAAGCCGCCATGCAGGCGCTACGCGAGCTTGGCGCCGCCGCGGCGCTCGCCGAGGCGCTCCTCGCCGACATCGATGCAGCGGGGCCCACGCTCGACATTGCGCCGTTCCGCGCGCGCCTTGACGACCTGTCGGGCGAGCGCCCGGCGTGGCTCGCCGGCCACCCGACGGCCGTCGCGCTCGCCAGCTCGCTCGAACGTGTGCGTGCCAAGCTGGGCGAGATCGCGCCGCCACCCGCGCCCGCCCCTAAGGAAGCGAAGAGGGAAAAGAAGGATAAGAAGCCTGCTGCCCCGCAGTGGGACGAGATCCGTGGGCTCCTCGGCAAGCTCGAGGAGCACCTCGGCGCCGGGCGGCTGACCGAGGCACTGGAGATCGAGAAGCAGATCGCCGGCCGCGCGGCCGCGGCGCCGCTTCCCGCAGGCCTCGACCGCCAGCTCAAACGCCAGCTCGCCGAGCTCGCGCACATGCGCGACTGGGCAAAGTGGGGCGACGACCAGGGGCGCGAGCAATTGATCCAGGCCGCGGAGGCTCTCCTCTCCGACGGCAAAGCAAACGAGGCGCCGGACGTCGAGTCGCTGGCCGCATCCGTGCGAACGCTGCGCGACGACTGGAAGAAGCGGGATGCGACACGTCCGGCGAGCAAGCGGCAATGGGAGCGATTCGACGCGCTGCTCACGCGCGCCTTCAAGCCGGTGCTCGAATTCCGCGCCCGGCGCGCGGCGGAGGAGAAGGCGGCGGCGCAGGCGCGCTCCGCGCTGTGCGACGAGCTCGAAGCGTGGCTCGGCAGCCCGGAATCCGCCGCGGCGCCGTACAAGGAGATCGAGGCGAAGCGTAGCGACCTCGCGCGCCGGCTGCGCGCGCTACCCATCGCCGCTCCGCAGGCCGAGCGGAAGGTCGGCAAGCGACTGCACAAGCTCTTCAAGACGTTCGATGCCCGCCTCGACGCTTTGCGAGCCGTCGAGACCAGGCGCCGTGAGGACCTTATCGTAAGGGCGGATGCGCTGAAAGACACGCCAGTTGCAGACGCCATCAAGGCGGCGATCGCGCTGCAGAAGGCTTGGCGGGAGAACGCGGGCGTGCACCTCGGGCGCAACCACGAGCAGGCACTATGGATGCGTTTCCATGCCGCCACCAATGCGGTGTTCGCACGCGGCGACGAGCAGCGCGCAAAGCAGAACGACGAGCGAGCGAAGCGCGATGCCGAGCGGAAGCAGAGAGACGAGAAACGCCATGCAGAGCGGCGCGCAGTCGCGCAAAAGCACGAAACGCACCGCGGACGCTTCGACCGCCTTGCCGCCCGATCCGCGGTGATAGAGAAGCTGGAAGCGGCGGCGGCCGCGGGCGGCGTGCCGGAGGAGCTTTCCAACGAAGTGGCGGCAGCCTGGAAGGCGCTGCCGCCGCTCGGCATGGAGGGCGAGAAGGCGCTGCAGGCGCGCCTTGGCGCAGCGCCGAAAGCCACGGCGGCGCAACTGGAGAAGGGACGCGCCGAGCGCGAGTCGCTCCTCCTCGACCTCGAGGTGGCGCTCGGCATCCCGTCGCCGGAATCCGTCGCCGGACAACGCCGCGAGCGGCAATTGAAGGCGCTCCAGGAGCGCTTCAAATCCGGGAGCACCGCGCGTTCCGAGACACCGGAAGCGATCGTCGTCCGCTGGTACTCGATCGCTGCGTCGGCGGATGCGGCGCAGGCCGGCCGGATGAGCGCGATCGTCAGGGCGCTGGTGCGGTAGGGCTGGGCTTTCCTGTTTTGGCCCCCGCATGCAAAATGGCCGCGAGGAGGAGCCAACAATGAAGAAGCTGGTATTGCTCGGCCTTGCGCTGGGCGCCGCGTTCGCTTGCATGGCGGATGCGCAGGAGAGCTATCCCTCGAAGCCGGTACGCATCCTGGTGTCGTTTGCTGCGGGCGGTCCAACCGACCAGGTCGCGCGCATCGTGGGCGCAAAGCTGACTGAT
>DASQGW010000034.1:0-8048 GCA_035632415.1 Burkholderiales bacterium
TGTTGAACTGGATGCGGTTGTGCTGGCCGTTGTCGATCACCTGGCCGATGCCGTTGGCAAACGAGTCGTAGGTCTCGCCCGGTAGGCCCAGGATCAGGTCCGAATACGTTTCCACGCGGTCGCGCGTGAAGCGGCGCTGCAACTCCTGGAAGGACTCGGTCGAGATGTTCTCGCGCTTGATCGCTTCCAGCGTGTGCTCGTCGACCGACTGGAGCGCAATGGCGACGCCCTTGTTCAGGCCAGCGTCCGAGAGAAGCTTCTGCACCCTATAGGCGCGATCGGTGCCGTTCTTGGTGTTCTGCACCGAAAGCGCCCGCGGATAGCCCAGGCGCTGCTTGGTCTCGGCCACGTACTTGGTGATGTCGTAGTCGCGCTTCAGCATCCCGTAGTTCGCGTCGCAGCAGAAGATGAACTCGATCTTCTTGTCCGCGAACCAATCCACCTCGCGCAGCAGGCGCTGCTGATCGAACTGGCTGACCTTGGCCGCGATCGCCGAGCCCCAGTCGCAGAAGGTGCACTTGAACGGGCAGCCGCGATTCGTCTCCCAGAGGATCAGCCATTTCTCTTGGGGATTCGCCGCCATCAGCGGGTCAAAAATGCCGGAGAGATACGGCGAGGGGATCACCGAGATGTCGTGCAGGCGCTCGGCGCGTGGGTTCAGCTGAAAGCTGCCGTCGGCGCGAATGAAGCTTATCGACGGCACTTGCTCGAAGGTACGCGAGGGGAAGTTCTCGAGGATGCAGAGAAAGACTGCCTCGCCTTCGCCATGCACCGCGAGGTCGATGAAGCGGTGCTCGCGCAGGAACGCCTCGGACCGATCCGGCACCTGCGGACCGCCGAACACGATCAGCATCTCCGGCTTCAGCTTCTTCAGGCGCCGGGCGATCTCGAGCGAGATGCGGATGTTCCAGACATAGGCGCTGAAGCCGACGACATCGGCATCCTTCAGCAGCTCGACCGCCTGCGCCACCGGAATGCGCGAATAGATCGGCGCCGCCCACTGGTAGCGTTCCGGATGCCGGGCATTCTTGTCGGCATAGGCCTGCAGCAGGCCTGCCGAATAGGGCAGGTAGTTCTGGCCGGAGAAGCTGTTGTTGATCTGGACGAGCGATACCTTCAGCGGCGAACGGTTCTCGGCCGCGGGCTCGAGCGTGACAGCGCGCGCCTGCGTGGGCGTCTTGCCTTCGCGAGTCGCAATGCGAATGTTCTGCAGATTGCTCATTGAGTGGCCAATTCCATCGCGGCGCGCCGCCGCCAGTATTCAAGGAGGTGCGTGAGGCTCTCGTCGAACGAATATTTCGGCTTCCAGCCGGTCGCGGCCGTGAAGCGCTCGACGTTGGGAATCTGGAGGGTAACGTCCGCGGGCCGCAGCAGTGCCGGGTCTTGCCGGGTCGGTATCGGCTTCTTCGCCATCGCGATGAGCCTCTTCAGCACTTCGCCCACGGTCATCGTCGCCGTGCCGCCGATATTGTAGGCCTCGCCCGGTTTGCAGTGCAGGAGCGCTTCCCAGTAGGCGCGCATTGCGTCACGCACATCGACGATCGTGCGCACCGACTCGAGATTGCCGTGCGTGAGTTCCTTCTGCAGCCCCACCTCGATGCGTGCGACCTGGCGCGCGAATGAAGTGGCGAAGAGATCGGTGCGACGCGGATTGAGATAGGCGAACATCCGCGTGCGGACGATGCGCATCTTGTAGGCGACGAAGTACGTATAGCCGAGCAGATCCTGCGCGACTTTCGACACCGCATACGGACTCGCCGGCCGCATGGGCTGCTCCTCGCGGATCGGCACCTCGTGCGGCTGGACCTGCCCATAGACCTCCGAAGTGCTGCAAAGCTGGATCAGCGGATCGAGCTTGGCAATGCGGACGGCCTCGAAAAGGTTGCTGGTGCCGAGGATATTGTTGGAGAGCACCGTCTGAGGAGTGATGAAGGATGCGCGCACGTTGGCGTGCGCCGCCAGGTGGAAGATCGCGTCCGGCTTCACCTCCTGGAGGGCAGCAATCACCGAGCCGAAGTCGTTCAGGTCCACTTCATGGACCGCCACCTTGCCCCGCAGGTTCTGCAGATTGTCTTGCGTGCTGCTATGCCAGCGGGCGAAGCCGTGCACCTTCACCTCGGGATGATGCGCGACGATGTACTCGGCCAGGTAGCTGCCGCCGGAGCCGCCGATGCCGGTGATGAGCGCGCTCTTGATGCCGCTCATGCCTGAACCCCGTTGAGGAGCTTGCAGAGCTCACGGATGCGACCATGCTCAAGGTCGGGATAGTTGCCGATGTACATCCCGTAGAAATGCACGTGGTCCACTTTCGGGAATTTCTTCCAGGCGTCCTTGCCGACGATCTTGCGCAGGTAGGGTTGGCGGAGCTGGTTGCCGCCGCCGGAGGTGCCGCGACGGAACTCGACCTTCGCGTCATGCAGGGTCTTCTCGACGGCGGCCATCAGCTTGTCGTCGGGCTTCTTCAGCACCAGGGTGAAGGCGTAATTGCAGCTGCCTTCCACCGCGAAATCGGTGCGGTATTTCTTCGGGTCCAATCCGCCGAGGAAGCACTTGAGGTTCGCCGTGCGCCGTTCGTTGTTCTCGTCCAGCCGCTTGAGCTGCGTTCGCCCGAGCACCGCATTGAGCTCGGTACTGCGCACGTTGTACGCCGGAAACGCAAAGATGAATTCCGGATTGAGATCCGGATATTGCTCTCGGTAGCGAGCCTTGAGGTCCGCCGCCGTGGCCTCGCGCACCATGCCGTGCGAGCGCAGCATCCGCAGCGCCTCGTAGAACTCGGCATCGTCGGTGCACGCCACGCCGCCCTCCACAGTGCTCATGTGGTGGGCGTAGTAGAAGGAAAAGTTGGAAACAAGGCCGAAAGTTCCAAGCTTCCTGCCCTTATGGGTGGCGCCGTGTGACTCGCAGACATCTTCGATCAGAGGCACGCCCGCCTTCTTCAGGCCCCTGAGCAGGCGATCGTTGATCGCGTTATAGCCAAGGATGTGGGTGAGGAAAACCGCCCGAGTCTTCTTCGTGATCTTCTTCAGCACGGCATCGACATCCATGCCGAGCGTGCGCTCGTCGATGTCGACGAACACCGGATCGAAGCCGCACTGCAGCACCGACGCGATGTCGGACACCCAGGTGAGCGTCGGCACGATCACCTGGCCGCCGCCGCGCAGCTCGCGCAGCGCGGCCATGGTGATCAGATTCGCCGAAGAGCCGGAATTCACGAAGACGCTGTGCTTTACGCCCAGCCACTCGGACCATTCCTTCTCGAATGCGCGCACGTTGCCCGACTGGGTGAGCATCGGGTCGGTGCCTTTCAGGTACTCGATCAGCGAATCGAGGTCCTCGCGCACGATGTTGTTGCGCATGAGCGGCCAAGCCTGCATCAGAACGGCCCCTTGAACTCGACGTCGTTGAATTCGGCGCGCTCTTCCGGCAGCCAGCCCTGCGGCGAACCCTTCACCAGGTCGTACGCAGCCGCGGCGATGGTGCGCGCGTTCGGATAGAACAGTTTCTCCAGGCTCGGCGTAGTGGGGCACGGCGTCGGTGCGAAACCCATGCGACGCGCCTTAGGCAAATGCCCGTCCTGCAGCTTCTCGTACACGGCGCTCATGATCTCGGCGCTCGCGCCGCAGGTGCTCCAACCGTTGTCGACGATGAGCAAGCGCCCGGTCTTTGCGGCCGAGGCGGCGATCGTGTCGACGTCGAGCGGCGAGAGCCAGATCGGGTCGATGACTTCCGCCGACACGCCCTTGTCCTGCAGGTAGCGTTGGGCGCGCATCGCCTCCACCTGCATATAGGAGATGCCGACGATGGTGACGTCTTTTCCGGAAACGGTGACGCGCGCCTTGCCCGGCTTCACCTCATAGCTCGGCTCGGGCACCGGACCGCGCTGGTAGTAGAGGATCCGATGCTCGATGAACATCACCGGGTTGTCGTCGCGCACGGCGGCGGCGAGACAGCCCTTGGCGTCGTAAGGCGTGGATGGGGCCACCACTTTGAGGCCGGGGACGTGCATGAAGAAGGAATAAAGGCCCTGCGAATGCTGCGCGCCTTGACCCCAGCTCTTGCCGATGATCGAGCGGACGACGAGAGGGCAGCTCTCCTGGCCGCCGAACATGTAGTGCGTCTTCGCCGCCATGTTGACGAGCTGGTTCATGGCGAGCATCACGAAGTCCATGCGGATATGGACGTGGATCGGCCGCATGCCGGCGAGCGCCATGCCGACTGCGGCACCGGACATCGCATCTTCCGAAAGCGGTGTGCCGAATACTCGCTCCGGCCCATAGCGGTCGACGAGGCCCCTCGTCGTGCCAAGGATCGCTTTGGGATCGTCGACGTCCAGACCGAAAAGGAGTACGCGCTCGTCGCGCGCCATTTCCTGATCGGTGGCCTCGCGGATCGCGTCGACGAAGCTGAGCGCCCTATCGGTAGACATGGCGATGGAGCTCCTCGGCGCCGGGGAATGCGCTCGACTCCGCGAAGTCGAAGGCGGCTTTGATTTCAGCCTCGACCGCGCGATCGATCTCCGCGCGCGCCGAAGCGCCCAGCTTCTCGCCGAGCGCCTTGACCGGATCGCCGGCCTTCCAGCTCGCGGCTTCCTCGCGCTCGCGGAAGCCGAGCGCGAAATCCTCGCCCGGGCCGACATGCTCGAGCCAGCGATAGGTCATGCACTCGATGAAGGCCGGTCCGGCGCCGTCGCGCATGGCAGCTATCGCGCGCTTCGCGGCGCCGTGGAGCGCGAGCACATCGTTCTGCTCGATGCGCTCGGTCGGCACACCATGTGTGCGCACGCGTCCGCAAATGTCTTCGTTGGCTTGCCGCTGGCGTTGATGCGTGTGAATGGCGTAGCGGTTGTTCTCGCAGACGAAGAGGATCGGCAGCTTCTTCAGCGCGGCGAAGTTGAGGGATTCATGGAACACGCCCTCCTCCGTCGCGCCGTCGCCAAAGAAGGAGACCACGACGCGACGTTCGCGCCGCAGCTTGATCGCGTAGGCATATCCGACTGCGTTGGGAATCGTGGTGGCGACGACCGCGGAGGTGCCCATGACGCCGCGCGGCACATCGACCAGATGCATCGAGCCGCCTTTGCCGCGTGCGCAACCGTCCACCTTGCCGTAGAGCTCGGCGATCATGCGGCGCACGTCCCCGCCCTTCGCGAGGTACATCGCATGCCCGCGGTAGGAGCCGAAGACGACGTCGCTCGGCTCGAGCGCTTCGCACACGCCGACGGCGACGCCTTCCTGGCCGATGGAAAGATGCACCGGGCTCTTGATCTTGTCGGTCGGGTAGACGCGTGCGATCTCTTCCTCGACGCGCCGGATGCGGTAGAGCGAGCGGTAGAGCTTCGTAGTAAGGGCAGCGTCTCCCTGCTTCATGAATGCTGCCAACATCAAGGACTAACCCTCTGATAAACTTTAGCTTTCGATTCTATCATCATGATTATCAGCCGCACCCCTTTCCGGGTCTCTTTCTTCGGCGGGGGGAGCGATTATCCGCAGTGGTACCGCCAGAACGGCGGCGCTGTATTAGCGACGGCGATCGACAAGTACTGCTACATCAGCTGCCGGCTACTGCCGCCTTTCTTCGACTACAAGCATCGACTCGTTTATCGGAAGCAGGAGACCGTCAATCGGATCTCCGAGATCGAGCACCCCGCCGTGCGGGGCGTGTTCTCGCATTTCGAATGGGAAGAGGGCGTCGAGATCCATCACGACGGCGACCTGCCGGCGCGTTCGGGCCTTGGCTCGAGCTCCGCGTTCACCGTCGGGCTGATCAACGCGCTGCGCGCCATGCAGGGCCGGCTCATCTCCAAGGAAGAGCTCGGCAACCTGGCGATCCACATCGAGCAGGACGTGATCAAGGAAAACGTCGGCTCGCAGGATCAGATCACCGCGGCCTATGGCGGCTTCAATCGCATCGATTTTCGCCGTGACGGCGCGATCGAAGTCCAGCCGATCATCTTGCCCGCTGCGCGGCTCGCCGCATTCAAAAGTCACCTGATGCTCGTCTTCACCGGCTTCGCTCGCCTTGCGTCGGAAGTGGCGAAGACGAAGATCGACAACCTCGGCAAGCGCGCAGACGAGATTCGTCGCATTGCAGGCATGGTCGATGAGGGGGTCGAGATCCTCGCGAGCGAGCGGCCGATCGGCGACTTCGGCCTGCTCCTGCACGAGGGTTGGATGAACAAGCGCAAGCTCTCGGAGGCAGTGAGTACTGACGCCATCGATCGCATCTATAACGATGCCCGCGACGCCGGCGCGCTCGGCGGCAAGCTGCTCGGGGCGGGCGGCGGTGGATTCATGCTGCTGTTCGTGCCGCCGGCGAAGCAGGAAGCGGTCCGCAGGCGCCTCGGCAAGTTCGTCCACGTTCCGTTCGACTTCGAGATGTCGGGAAGCCGGATCGTCGTGTACCAGCCCAACGGGCTCTAGACAGTGGAAGCTGTCGTCCTTGCCGGCGGCCTGGGCACGCGGCTGCGCGCTGCGGTGAGCGACGTGCCGAAGCCCATGGCGCCTGTGCAAGGCCGGCCCTTCCTCGAGCGGCTTCTCGACTACTGGATCGGCCAGGGTGTCGGCCGTGCCGTGCTGGCGGTCGGCTATATGCATGACACGATCCGCAAGCACTTTGGGGATAAATATCGCGACTGCACGATCACCTATTCCGTCGAGCAGCAACCCCTCGGCACGGGCGGGGCGCTCGTGCAGGCGCTGTCCTCGGTGCGAGACAAGACATTTCTCGTCCTCAACGGCGACACCTATTTCGCCGTGCCGCTCGCCACGCTCGGCGAGTTCCACCGGCAGCGTCGCGCGGAAGTCTCGCTGTCGCTCTTCCGTTCGGACAATCCGCGCTACACCGGCATTTCGCTCGCGCCCGATGGGCGGGTGACCGGTCTTTCCGGACAGGGCGGGGCAAACGGCGGCGTATTCATGTTCGAGCGCAGTGCCGCGGTGCGTCTTCCCACAGGCGTGTCGAGCCTGGAGAAGGACTTGCTGCCGCGGCTGCTCGGCGGGCTCTACGGCTGCATCTTCGATGCGCCGTTCGTGGACATCGGGCTGCCCGAGGATTGGCGGGCGGCGGCTAATATCATTACGTAAGGAAATCCATGGGTCATCGCATTCTCGTCACCGGCGGTGCAGGGTATCTGGGCTCCACGCTCGTACCGGAGCTGCTCGCGGCTGGGCATGAAGTCACCGTAGTCGACAACTTCATGTTCTCGCAGAACAGCCTGGCGCACGTCTGTGCCAATCGGAATTTCCGCGTGGTCCGCGGCGACATCCGCATCGAATCGTTGATGAAGCCGCTGATCCGCGAAGCGCAGATCATCATCCCGCTCGCGGCGTATGTCGGTGCGCCGCTCTGCGCCCGGGATCCGGTCGGTGCTCGCACCGTGAACCACGACGCCATCCTGGCGATGCTGAAGCTCGTCGAGCCAAGCCAGTACATCCTGATGCCGACGACCAACAGCGCCTACGGTAGCGGCGACAGGAACAATTTCTGTACCGAGGAATCGCCGCTGCGGCCGATCTCGCAGTACGCCATCGAGAAGGTCGAGGTGGAGAAGCAGCTCATGCGCCACCCGAATGCGATCAGCATGCGCCTCGCCACCGTGTTCGGCATGTCGCCCCGCATGCGCATCGACCTGCTGGTGAACGACTTCACCTATCGCGCCGTGCACGACCGCTTCGTCGTGCTGTTCGAGTCGAGCTTCAAGCGCAACTATATCCACGTTCGCGATGTGGCAGGCGCGTTCCTCCACGCCATCGCCAACCGCGACAAGATGCGCGGCCAGATCTACAACGTGGGGTTGTCGGACGCGAACGTGTCCAAGCGCGAGCTCTGCGAGACCATCGCGAAGCACGTGCCGGGATTCGTCTTCCTCGAGGCGCCGGTCGGTAAGGATCCCGACCAGCGGAACTACATCGTCTCGAACGCGAAGATGGAAGCCACCGGCTGGAAGCCGAGGTTCTCGCTCGACGCCGGCATCGAGGAGCTGGTCAAGGGCTTCACGATGATCCGCAACACCCGCTACGGCAACGTCTGAGCGAGCGCGGCGGCGA
>DASQGW010000035.1:0-25499 GCA_035632415.1 Burkholderiales bacterium
CCGTGCCCGGCAGGTTCGCCTGCTCGAGCACTTCCAGCATGTCTTCCGGCTGCACCAGCGCGAGCTTGCACGGCGTGCGCGCGATATACGCGTGCGCCGAGCTCGGCGCCGGCGTGAGGCCAGCGCGCTCGAGCCGCGCGATGTCGGCGCGCCGGAGCTCGCGCTCCTTCTTCGCGTCGACGGTGAGGCCGAGCCGGTCGCGCAGGTCGAGGTCGTGCTCGGCCCAGTAGCCGCGCCAGGTCGGCAGGTCGTGCGTGCTCACGCAGACGAGGGCGTCGCGCGGATAGGCCTCGGGCGGCGCCATCTCGCCGTCCGGCCGCTTCTCAAACAAGAGCGGCCGGTACGAGAGGATACCCGCCGCATTCAGCTTCGCACGCAGGTCGCCGGGCACGGTGCCCAGGTCTTCGCCGATGACGACGCAGCGCCGCCCACGGCTCTCCGCCGCAAGCACCGCGAGCAAATCCTCCAGCGGGTAATGCACATAGCCGCCGGCATCCGGCTTCGCGCCGCGCGGAATCCAATAGAGCCGCGCGAGGGCCATGACGTGGTCCATGCGCAGTGCGCCGCCTTGCGGCATGTTGGCGCGCAGGAGCTCGATGAACGGGCGATAGCCGGAGGCGCGCAGCGCACGCGGCGAATACGGCGGCAGGCCCCAGTCCTGTCCGCGCGGATTGAATTCGTCGGGCGGCGCGCCGCAGGTCGCATCGAGCGCATGGGACTCGCGATCGGCCCACGCCTCCGCGCCGCCGCGGTCGGCGCCGAGCGCGAGATCCACGTACAGGCCGATCGGCATGCCGAGCTCGTGCGCGCGCCGTTGCACGCCATCCAGCTGAGCGCGCGCCGCCTGCTGCACCCATTCGTGAAACGCGGCGGCCTTGGCGAGCTTGCGGACCGCCCTGGAGCGCGGATCACGGTACTCGGCGGGCCAGTTCTCCCAGTTGCCGCCCAACTTTTCGCGCAGCGCCTCGAACAGCGCGAACGTGCTCGGCGTACCGATCCTGGGTTTTACGTCCCGGAAGATGAGCCGCAGCACGTTCTGCTTCAGCACGGCGACCCCGGCGTAATCGACCCGCGCCGCTCTGCGCAGATCGCCGAGCTTGCGCTGGAATGCCTTCGTCTTTACCAACCGCCGGGCTGCGGCGCTCGCGGCGAATCCGGGCAGCGCCTCGACGTCGATATAGTGAAAGGCGAGCGCGAGGCGGCTCGACGGGCTGTACGGGCTGCCCTGGGTCGCATGCAGCGGATTCACGCCGACGACGGCCGCGCCGCGCGACGCGGCGAACTCCACGAGCGCGCGCAGGTCGCCGAAGTCGCCGATCCCCCAGTTCCTCTTCGAACGCACGCCGTAGAGCTGCACCATGAAGCCCCAGAGGCGCGCGCCCTGCGCAAGGATCTCAGGCTCGTAGCAGCGCCCGGCTTCCAGCTTCACCTTCGCCGGCTTGCGCGCCGGCCCCAACGCCCCCTCGAGGGCTTCGCGCGTCGCCGGATCGATCCGCCTCTCGCGTCCCCAGACGTCGAGATAGCTCTCGGCTATTTCACTTACTCTTTGATCCACCAGTTGACGCTCCACGGCGAGCCCGGCGCGCCGTTCGACCACAGCGGCTTTTCCGGCGGCGCGCTGACGGCGATCGGTTGGTCGCCGCAGTTCGCGAGCAGCAGGAGCCGGCCCCACGACACCTGGAAGGCGCGCTCGGAGAGCATGCTGTACTTGCCCGGGCCGCAGTCGAGCGGCACGACATGGCTGCTGCGAAGGTTGAGGAGGTTCTTGTAGTGCGTGAGCCAGACCTGGTCGGCCTTGGACCAGTCGAGCGTGGAAGCCCGCAACGTGCTCTCGGCGAGGGGATCGGGCACCTCGCCGGTGAAGCCCTTGAAGCGCGAGAACTCCTCGCGCCGGCCCTTGCGCACCGCTTCGCCCAGCTCGCCGTCGAAATCGCAGAAGAAGAGGAAAGGCTGCTTGCAGCCCCACTCCTCGCCCATGAAAAGAAGCGGCGGCGACGGCGCGAGCAGCTGGACGGCGGACAGCGCCATGAGCTTGCGTTCATCGGAGAGGCTGAGCAGGCGTTCGCCGAGCGCCCGGTTGCCGACCTGGTCATGGTTCTGCAGGAAATCGACGAAGCACGCCGGCGGCAGATGGCTGGACTTCTCGCCGCGCTGCCCTTTCGTAAAGGGGGAGGTCTCGCCTTGGTAGGCGAAGCCTTCGGCCAGGCACCGAGCGAGATGCTTCACCGGCGCATCGGCATAGGCGACGTAGTAGCCATCGGATTCGCCGGTGGCGGTGACGTGGTAGGCGTGATGCGAGTCGTCGTTCCACTGCGCGTTGTACTTTCCCAGCCCGATGAAGCGCGCCTGGTTGGCGTCGTTCTCGAGCACGAGGTGTTTCCCGGCAGGAATGGCGGCGCGGATCTCCTCGAGGATGTGGCGCGGCGAGCGATCGATGATCGCGTGCACGGCGTCGAAGCGCAGGCCGTCGAAGCCATATTCCTCCAGCCAGTAGAGCGCGTTGTGGATGAAGTACTGCCGCACGACCGGATGGGCGAAGTTGATCGCCGCGCCCCACGGGGTTCGCTCGCGCTCGTCGAAGAACTGCGGCGCATACAAGCCGAGGTAATTCCCTTTCGGCCCGAAGTGGTTGTAGACCACGTCGAGGAACACCATGAGGCCCGCGCCGTGCGCCGCGTCGATGAAGGCCTCGAGGTCCTCCGGCCGGCCATAGGCGCTGTCGGGCGCGAAAGGCAGCACGCCGTCATAGCCCCAGTTGCGCCTGCCGGCGAAGTCGGAAAGGGGCATCAGCTCGACCGCCGTAACGCCGACATCGGCGAGATGACGCAGCTTCTGCGAAGCGGCGGCATAGGTGCCTTCGGCCGTGAAGGTGCCGACATGCAGCTCGTAGATCACCGCTTCCCGCCATGGACGGCTGTTCCAGCCCGCGTCCTTCCACGGGTAGCAGCCCGGGTCGATCACCTCGCTCGGCCCATCGACATCCTGCGGCTGGAAACGCGATGCGGGATCCGGCACGAGCGTCTTCGCATCGATGCCGTAGCGGTAGAGCGTGCCGGGCGCCGCTTCGCGGTCGACGAGCTCGAACCAGCCGTCGCCCTGCGGCCGCATCGGCTTCGGCCGGCGGCCGATGACGAGGTCGACCGTCTTCGCCGCGGGAGCCCACAGCCGGAAGCGCACGCCGCCCTCGGCGAGCACCTCGGCGCCGAACGGCATCGCGTGATTGCGCCTCACCGCTTGCGCCGGGGCCACCACCGTTCCAGGAATTCCGCCGCCCATTCGCGGCCCCCGAGGCCGAAGGCAAGCGCGAGGGCGAGCACGACACCCCCGAGCAGGATGAGGAACGTCTGGCGCACGATGTCGCCGCCGATGCTCATCTGGTCGAGGGCGATCAGCACGACGAAGGCGAGGATCGCATAGCGCGCGAGGTTGCCGAGCAGATCCGCGTCCTGCAGGTGCACGTTCCTGAAGTACGCGGCGACCGAGTTGCCGACGAAGCGCGCGAAGTAGGCGCCGAAAGCAAGGATCAGCAGTGCGACCAGCACCTTCGGCACGAAGAGGAGCACCCGGGACAGCAGGTCGGTCACGTAGGTGAGCCCGAGCAGGTTGAACCCGACCACCAGCGTCGCGAGGATCACGATCCAGTAGACGAGCATTGCCAGGATGTCGGTCGCATCCATCTGGATGCCGCCGTCCTTGAGGAAGCCGTCGATGCCGGCGCGCTCGGTGACGACGTGGAAGTTCACCTTGCGCAAGCCCCGGTTGATGGCGAAGCGGATCGTCTTCGCGATCAGCCAGCCGGCGATCAGGATGACGAGCGCGAGGCCGACGCGCGGCAGGAAGTCGCCGATCTGGCCGAGGAAGACGCGCAGCGGCTCGAGCATCACGTCAAATCTTTGTTCCACGTCAGCCTCCCTCTAACAAGGAAACCAGCCCCTGCACGGGGATGTGGATCCAGTCCGGGCGGTTCGCCGCCTCGTAGCGCAGCTCGTAGAGCACCTTCTCCATCTCGGCGAGCTGCAAGAGCCCGCGCATGTCGTCGAAGGAGTCGTAGACGGCGCTTGCCTTCAACGCCGCCGCATAGGCGTCGAGGAAAGCCTTGCGCGTGGCCTGCTCCCATGCCATGAGCGGCGGGCCGAGCCGCTCGATGCCTGGCTCCGCGCGCTCGCGCAGCTGCGTCGAGCCGCGCGCGTAGCTGAAGGACCGCAGCATCCCGGCGACATCGCGCAGCGGCGAGGCCTTCTTGCGGCTCTCGGCGAGCGGCCGCGACGGCTCGCCCTCGAAATCGATGATCAGGAAATCGCTGCTGGAGACGAGCACCTGGCCGAGGTGATAGTCGCCGTGATGCCGCGTCTTCAGCGCCGGCTTCTTCGGCGCGGCGCAGCGGTCGATGAAGGCGAGGATCGCCGCCTTCCGTGTCGCGAGCGGCGTTGCCTTGTCGTGCTTCTCCGCGAGCTTCAGCGTCTGCTCCGCCTCCTGTCGCACGCGCGCGCGCCACGCTTCCACGTCCTGCGCGGTGAGCGGCTCCGGGTCGAACGCCGGGTCGCCGCTTCGCGTCGCGAACGCGCGATGCAGCTCGGCCGTGCGCGTGGCGAGGGTCTGGATCAGCGTGAGGTAGGCACCATGGGTCTCGTTCTCGCGCAGGCTCTCGACGAATCGCTCGAGATACGAGAGCGTGTAGCTCCAGGCATCGCCCTGGTTGGCGACGTAGGCCTGGAGCAGCGCGACGGTAGCCGCCTCGCCGGCCTTCGGCACGTATTCGACGGCTCCGGCGAGCGGCACGCAGTTCTTGAAGTGCGCGACCTCGGTGAGGAAGCGCCCCACTTCGAGCTCCGGATGAATGCCGGCGCGGATGCGCCGGAAGCACTTGAGGAAGAGGCGCTCGCCGAGCTGCACCGAGGTATTGGTGCTCTGGGTGTGCAGGCCGGCGGGCGCCAGGCCGGCCACCTCGCCGCCCGCCACCGACTCGAACGCGCTGGTCGGCGTGAAGCGCAGCGTGCCGCTCGCGGTCGGCAGGGCCTTCTTCTCGCCGATCGCCTTCACGACATGGCGGCAGAACGCCTCGTCCGCCATCGCGTCGGCCATCACGCCGACGTTCGCCTGCTGCCGTACCTTGGCGATGCCGAGCGCCGAGAGCGCGCGCACATGGTCCTCGTCCTCTTCCCAGCCGAGGGCGAGCGGCAGGAAATACTGCGCGTCCTTCGCTTGCAGGAACGTGAGCAGCCAGCGGATCGGCCCCGCCTCCCAGATGACGTGGTCCAGCACGCGCGCCTCGCCCACGGCCTCGCCCTTCTGCGCGTACCAGCGCTGCGCCTGGACGAATCTCGGCAGCACTTCCTTCTCGAGCCGCGTGCGCAGCTGCTCGGCCATGCCGATGCGCCAGGGCACGACCTTGTCGCGGAAGAAGCTCGTCCAGCCGTCGAACAGCACGAGCACGGGCGCCTCTTCGTGCACCAGCATTTCCTTGTGCCAGTCGGGCGCCGAGGCGTCCTGCGCAAGGCGGAACCAGTAGAAGGCGTACGCCGGCAGCGTGATGAGGTAAGGCAGGTCGCCGATCGGCGGGAACGCGGTGCGGCCGAGGAGCTCCACCGGGACCCTGCCTTTGAACTTTTTCAAGTCCAGCTCGACCGGCTGCGCCGCGCGCGAGAGGTTGGCGACGCAGAGGATGGCTTCGTCCTTCAGCTCGCGCAAATAGACGAGCACCTTGCGGTTCCCGGGATGCACGAACGAGAGGCTGCCGCGGCCGAAGGCGTGGCTCGTCTTCCTCACGGCGAGCATGCGCTTCATCCAGTTGAGAAGCGATCCCGGGTCGCGCTGCTGCGCCTCGACGTTGACCGACTCGTAGCCGTAGATCGGATCCATGATCGGCGGCAGGTAGAGCCGCTGCGGGTCGGCGCGCGAGAAACCGGCGTTGCGGTCCGGGCTCCATTGCATCGGCGTGCGCACGCCGTTCCGGTCGCCGAGGTAGATGTTGTCGCCCATGCCGATCTCGTCGCCGTAATAGACGACCGGCGAGCCGGGCATCGAGAGGAGGAGGCTATTCATGAGCTTGATGCGGTCCGGATCGTTCTGCATGAGCGGCGCGAGGCGCCTGCGGATGCCGAGGTTGATGCGGGCCTGCATGTCGGCGGCGTACATGCGCCAGAGATAGTCGCGCTCCTTGCTCGTCACCATCTCGAGCGTGAGCTCGTCGTGGTTGCGAAGGAAGATCGCCCACTGGCAAAGCGCCGGGATCTCGGGCGTCTGCTGCATGATCTCGACGAGCGGGTGGCGGTCTTCCTGCGCGATCGCCATGTACATGCGCGGCATGAGCGGGAAGTGGAACGCCATGTGGCATTCATCGCCGCGCTCTTCCCCAAAATACGGGCGCACATCCTCGGGCCACTGGTTCGCCTCGGCGAGCAGCATCCGGTTCTGGTAGCGCGCGTCCATGTGCGCGCGGATCTGCTTCAGCACCAGGTGCGTCTCGGGGAGATTTTCGTTATTGGTTCCCTCCCGCTCGCAGAGGTAGGGGATCGCGTCCAACCGGAACCCGTCCACGCCCATGTCGGCCCACGACTGCATCACCTTCAGGAGCGCGCGCAGGACGTGCGGATTGTCGAAGTTGAGGTCGGGCTGGTGGCTGAAGAACCGGTGCCAGAAGTACTGCTTCGCCACCGGGTCGAGCGTCCAGTTCGAGCTCTCGGTGTCGGTGAAGATGATGCGCGTGCCCTTGTACTTCTGGTCGCTGTCGCTCCAGACGTAGTAATTGCGCTTGCGCGAGCCCGGCGGCGCGCGCCGCGCGGCCTGGAACCACGGGTGCTGGTCGGAGGTGTGGTTGATCACCAGCTCGGTGATCACTTTCAGCCCCCGCTCGTGCGCCGCCGCGACGAAGGTGCGGAAGTCCTCTCGCGTGCCGTAGTGCTTGTGCACGTTGCGATAGTCGGCGACGTCGTAGCCGTCGTCCTTGAGCGGCGACGGATAGAACGGAAGCAGCCACACCGCGTTGACGCCGAGCTCCTGGATGTAGTCGAGCTTGGAGGTGAGCCCCTGGAAGTCGCCGATGCCGTCGCCGTTCGAGTCGAGGAACGCCTTGACGTGCAGCTGGTAGATGACGGCGTCCTTGTACCAAAGCGCGCTGTCCGGCAGCGCCGGCGCGGCCTCGGCAACGGCGACCACCTGGCTACTTTCTCGTAACACGGAAGACGTGGGCCGGCAGGGTGTGCGGATCGAGCTGCACGAAGTTGCGCCGGCCGCTCCAGGTATAGTGGCCCGCTGCGACGAGATCCTCGAGCACGTACGCGCCGCCCGGCGCGCGGTCGAACTCGATCCAGCCGGCCTGCGTATGGTGCGGATCGAGGTTCACGACGACGAGCACTAGGTTGTCGCCCTCGTGCTTGGAATAGCACAGTAGCTGGTCGTTGTCGCACGCATGGAAACGCAGGCTCCAGTCCGATTGCAGCGCGGCGTTTTCCCGCCTCACCTCATTGAGCCTTGAAATAAGGCCGCGCAGGCTGTCCGGCCGGTCGCGGTGCCAGCGCTTGATCTCGTACTTCTCGGAGTTGAGGTATTCCTCGCTGCCCGGCTCGCGCGGCGCCGCCTCCATCAGCTCGAACGCCGGGCCGTACATGCCGTAGTTCGCGGCGAGCGTCGCCGCGAGCACTGCGCGCGCGATGAACGCCGGCCGGCCGCCGTGCTGCAGGTACTCGTGCAGGATGTCCGGCGTGTTCGGCCAGACGTTCGGGCGGAAATACTCGCGCGACTCGTCCTTGGTGAGCTCGGTGAAATACTCCGTGAGCTCCCAGCGCGTGTTGCGCCATGTGAAGTAGGTGTACGACTGCGTGAAGCCGAGCTTCGCGAGCTGGTGCATCACCCGCGGCCGGGTGAAGGCCTCCGACAGGAGGATGAGCTCCGGGTGCTTCGCCTTGAGATCGGCGATGCACCATTCCCAGAAAGCAAAGGCCTTGGTGTGCGGGTTGTCGACGCGGAAGATGGTCACGCCGTGCCCGATCCAGAACTCGAAGATGCTCTTCAGCTCGGCCCAGAGGCCTTGCCAATCCCGGGATTCAAAGTCGAAGGGATAGATGTCCTGGTATTTCTTCGGCGGATTCTCGGCGTACTGCACCGTGTCATCCGGCCGCCGGCGGAACCACTCCGGGTGCTCGCGCACATAGGGATGGTCGGGCGAGCACTGGAAGGCGATGTCCAGCGCGATTGAAATGCCCTTTTTTGCTGCTTCCTGAACTAACAAGTCGAAGTCCGCGAAGGTGCCGAGCTGCGGGTGGATCGCCTTGTGCCCGCCTTCCTTGCCGCCAATGGCCCAGGGACTGCCGACATCGCCCGGCCCGGCTTTCAGCGCGTTGTTCTTGCCTTTCCGCTCGGTCATGCCGATCGGATGAATCGGCGGCAGGTAGAGCACGTCGAAGCCCATCGCTTCGACTTCCGGGAGGAAAGCGATCAGGTCACGGAAGCTCGCGTGCGTCCCATCGCCGCGCACCGAGCGCGCGAAGAGCTCGTACCAGGTGCTGAAGCGCGCGCGGGCGGGGTCGACCACGACCTGGAGCATTCTTTCGTACTGGAGCACGCGCGCGGGGTCCGGAGGAGGAGGCTTCAGCGCCATGGCGGTCGCATGGCGCTCGGCCGCCGGGCGAGCCGCGTCCTTCAGTACCGGATTGCACGAGAGCGCGCCGCCGATCAGGAAATCGACCGACAGGTCTTGTCCCGCTTCATGGCGTTTGCGCAAATCGCGCTGCCAGGTGAGGAACGGGTCGGTCCAGCCGCGCACGGTGTATTCGTAGCGGCCGAGCTCCTCGACGCGGAACGAGCCGCTCCAGTGGTCGTTGCCGAGGAACTGCATCGGAATGGTTCTCCAATCGGCGGCGCCGAGCTTTCGATAAAGCAGCTCGGCGACGACGGCGTCATGCCCGTCGGTGAAGACGTCGGCTTCGACGACCACCTCGTCGCCCACGGCGCGCTTCGCCGGATAGCGCCCGCCGTCGACCTGGGGACGCACCCCTTCGATGACGACGCGCCGGGGTGGGTTCTCTTTACTCAGGCTTGAAGTAAAGCGCCGCCAGCGGCGGGACGGTGATGGAGATCGAGTGGCTGTATTCGTTGTACGGCATCGGCGTCGCGTCGCAGCCGCCGTAGTTGCCCATGCCGCTGCCGCCGTAGATGGCAGCATCGGAGTTCAAGAGCTCGCGCCAATAGCCGCCGCGCGGCACGCCGAGGCGATAGTTCTCGCGCGGCACCGGCGTGAAGTTGCAGACGACGAGGATCGGCGGCGCGCTCTCGTTGCCCTGGCGCAGGAACGAGATGACGCTCTGCTCCCAGTCGCCGCGCTGCACCCAGCGGAAGCCGTCGTTCGCGAAGTCCTTCTGGTGCAGCGCCGGCTGCTCGCGCAGCACGCGATTCAGGTCCGACACCCAGTTCTGCACGCCCGCGTGCCGCAGGTCCATGCCGAGGACGTGCCACTCGAGGCTCGACTCGTGCGCCCACTCGCGACGCTGGCCGAACTCGCCGCCCATGAAAAGGAGCTTCTTGCCCGGGTGCGACCACATGTAGCCGAAGAGCACGCGCAGGTTGGCGAACTGCTGCCACGCGTCGCCCGGCATGCGGCCGATGAGCGAGCCCTTGCCGTGCACCACCTCGTCGTGCGAGAGCGGCAGCACGAAATTCTCGTGGAACGCATACCAGAGGGAAAACGTCAGCTCATCATGATGGTACTTGCGATGCACCGGGTCGTTCTTGAAGTAAGAGAGCGTGTCGTGCATCCAGCCCATGTTCCACTTCATGCCGAAGCCGAGGCCGCCGAGGTAGGTGGGGCGCGACACCTGCGGCCAGGCGGTGGACTCCTCCGCGAGCGTCTGCACGTCGGGATAGTCGCGATAGACCGTCTCGTTCAGGAACTGCAGGAAGGAGATCGCCTCGAGGTTCTCGCGGCCGCCGTGGCGGTTCGGAATCCATTCGCCTTGCTTGCGGCCGTAGTCGAGGTAAAGCATGGACGCCACCGCGTCCACCCGAAGGCCGTCGGCGTGGTACTTGTCCAGCCAGAAGCGCGCGCTGGAGGCGAGAAATGCCCGCACCTCGTTGCGCCCGTAGTTGAAGATCGCGCTCGCCCAGTCGGGGTGATGGCCCTGGCGCGGATCGGCGTGCTCGTAGAGATGCGAGCCGTCGAAGAAGCCGAGGCCGTGCTGGTCCCACGGGAAGTGCGAAGGCACCCAGTCGAGGATCACGCCGACGCCCGCGTCGTGCAGGGTGTCGACGAAGCTCATGAAATCCTGCGGCGTGCCGTAGCGGGTCGACGGGGCGAAGTAGCCGGTGGTCTGGTAGCCCCATGAGCCGTAGAACGGATGCTCCATGATCGGCAGCAGCTCGACGTGGGTGAAGCGCATTTTCTGGCAGTACTCGGCGAGCATCGGCGCGAGCTCGCGGTAGGAGAGGATCCGCCCGGGGTTGGAAGGATCGCGGCGCCAGGAGCCGAGGTGCACCTCGTAGATCGACCACGGCGAATCCAGTGCGTTGCGGGCCTTGCGCTCGGCCATCCACGCCTGGTCGCGCCACTCGTACGAGAGGTCCCACACCATGGAGCCTGTCTTCGGCGGCTCCTCGGCGCGAAACGCGTACGGGTCGGCCTTGTCTACCCGGTATCCGGCATTGCGGGAGACGATATGAAATTTGTACACGCTGCCCGGCTTCGCCCGCGCGACGCTCGCCTGCCAGATGCCCGAATCGCTGCCCTGCATCGCATCGGCGCGCGGATCCCAGCCGTTCCAGTCGCCCACCACGGACACCGCTTGTGCGTTCGGCGCCCAGACGGCGAAATGCGTCTCCGCCCCAAGGAAATGAGCGCCGAGCTTCTCGTACAGACGGCTGTGCGTGCCTTCGCGAAAAAGGTACTGGTCGTGTCCGGTAAGGACCGGGCCTTTTTCGCCTACCGCAACCATAGTTGCTGATTTAGCAGAGCAGTCGTATGCATTGCTACCTCGGGGCCGCTTAAGGCTGGCTTAATGTCGCGATATAAGCTTTGACCATGCAGACGGACTACGTTCAGCGCTTCCTGTTCGAGAGCCTCGATATCCGCGGCCGGCTGGTCTGCCTGACCGGTGCCTGGCAGCGGATGCTGGACGGGCGGGGCTACCCGGAGGACATCGTCTCGCTCCTCGGGCACACCACGGCGCTCAACACCCTGCTGGCGGCGAACCAGAAGGGCGCCGGCCGGGTGACGCTCCAGGTGCAAGGCACGGGCCCGGTCAAGCTGCTCGTGGCCGACTGCACCGCCGAGCTGCAAATCCGCGGCATGGCGCATTACGAGCCGCAGGCGGTCGGACAGGACAATGAGCGCAAGCTGATCGGCGACGGTCGCCTTTCGGTCACGCTGGAAGACGTGAAGAGCGGCAGGTTCTACCAGAGCCTGGTGCCGCTCGAGGGCGAGACCCTCGAGCAGATCTTCGCGCACTATCTCTCCCAGTCGGAGCAGCTGCCGGCGCACCTGCGGCTATTCGCCGACGAGGGCGCGCTGGCGGGGCTGCTCCTCGAGAAGCTGCCGGGCGCCGACCAGCGCGATCCCGACGGCTGGAACCGCGTCATCCACTTCGCCAATACGCTGACGCTGGAGGAGACGCGGGACGCCCAACCTTACGATTTGTTAACGAAAGTCTTCCCGGAAGAGCTGATGCGAGTATTCAGGCTCTACGCGGTCGAATACCATTGCCCCTACGACGAGGACAAGGTGAAGGACATGCTGCGGGGCCTTGGCCGACAGGAAGTCGAATCGATTCTTGCCGAGCAGGGAGCAGTCGTAATAAGAAACGAGATGTGCAACCACGAATACCGGTTTGACGCCGAGGCGATAGCCCGGCTCTTTGCGACTCACTAAGAGAAGGGAGGAGACATGAAGATCATCCTGGCGCTGATAGCGGCGCTTGCCCTGGTGGCCTGTGGCGAGGAGGCGCCGAAGCCGAAAGCGAAGCCGCCCGCGCCGCCGCCGGTCGCCGAGGCGCCCAAGCCCCAGCCCAAGCCCGAGCCGCCGAAGCCCGATCCGAACAAGGAGCTGGCGGCGCTCGTGAAGCGCACGCTCGAGATGCCGGAGAACAAGCTGCCCTCCGGCGCGATCGACGTCACCGCGGCCGACGGCAAGGTGAGCCTGTGGGGCGCCGTGGCCACCAACGCGCAGAAGAAGCGCGCCGGCACGGTGGCCGCCAAGGTCGAAGGCGTGAAGGGCGTCGACAACCAGCTGAAGGTCGTCCGAGGCTCCTAACCGCAGCACAATTTGGGGACGGAGCCCTAACCGGTTTGGGCTCCGTCCCCAAACTTTTTCATGAAGATCGCCACCTGGAACGTCAACGGCATCCGCGCGCGCGCGGGGCAGGTGAGCGAGTTCCTCGAGCGCGAGAATCCCGACGTGCTGTGCCTGCAGGAGCTGAAGGCGAGCATCCACCAGGTGCCGCTCGAGTGCCGGGTCACCGGCTACCACATCTACTGGCATGGCTCCACGCTAAAGGCGTACGCGGGCGTCTCTCTGCATATCAAACACGCAGTCGGTGATGCGGCGTTCGGCCATCCGGAGTTCGACATGGAATCGCGCATCGTGACCGCCCAGGTCGGGAACACGGTGTTCGCCTCGGTGTACGTGCCAAACGGCGGAAGGGATTACCCGGCCAAGGTCAGCTTCATGCGGAGCCTCGGCGCATGGACAAGGCGCGTGCACGCCGAGGGCAAAGAGCTCGTCCTGTGCGGCGACATCAACATTGCCCGCACGGAGATGGACGTGCATCCGCGCGAGAGGAAGCCCGTGATCGGCCAGCTGCCGGAAGAGCGCGCGCTCTTCGAGGAGCTGCTCGACGACCAGCTCGTCGATGTGGGCCGCGCCCGCGATCCGGACAATCCGAACCTTTTCACCTGGTGGGCGCCGTGGCGCAACCTGCGCCAGCGCAACATCGGCTGGCGGCTGGACTACGTGCTCGCCTCGAAGCCCATCGCCGCTCGGGCGCTGAGCTGCACGGTGCAGCGCGAATTCGGCACCAGCGACCACGGCCCGGTGCTCATGACCACCACCTAATTCCGGACAACGTCCGCAATATCTATCGATGACCTATGCTCTTGGCCGGGACCGGGCGCAAGGACCGCCAACGACCCCGCGGTGAGGCGCCAGATACCTCCGCTGCGCCTACAGGCGAGCTTCGCCCCGCGTTTTCGGGAGCTGCGCGCTGAACACCGTGGCGCCCCCGGAGGATTCAGCCTTGATCGTACCGCCGTGCATCGCCACAATCTCTCGGGCGATGTAGAGCCCGAGTCCCAGGCTCGTGGACGAATCGGCATCCTCATCCATCAGTGCGGACGGTATCTGCACGAGCGGGTTAAAGATCACCTGCAACTGGTCTGTGGGTATCGGGCGGCCGTGGTTCTTGACTCGCAACGTAACCTTCTCTGCATCCCCGTGCGCCGAGAGCGTGATGGGCTCGCTCTTTCCCCCGTGCCGGACCGCGTTGTTGAGCAGGTTCGCCAGCACCTGCTGCAGGCGGTCGGCATCGAACCGGCAGTTCAGATCGCCCGAGATTTCCAGGCGGAAAATCCTCTCCGGGTAAACGGCGCGGATCTCATCGTAGGCGATCCTGCAGATCTGCTCCATGTTGCCCGCCTGCGGCACGATGGGGATCGAGCGGCCAAGCCGCGCGCGGGTGTACTCCAGCAGGTCCTTGATCATGGCGCTCATTCTCGCGGCACCGCTGGTGACGCGCCTCGCGGCCTCAAGCGGTGCGCCCCCGGGAAGCAGCCCCGGCGCCGTGAGATAGAGGCCTGAATTGGCGATCGCGGAGAGGGGGCTGCGTAGATCGTGCCCGAGGATCGCGAGGAACGTGTCTCTCGAGCGCGCCACTTCATTGGAGTAATTGGAGATGGATTCGGCAAGCGCCTGGTCGATCGCTTCGTTGAAGCGCGTCATCTCGTAGAACGCCGATTCGTTCGCGACGCCGCGCTTGAGCCAGAGGCGGAGCACACTCGCCCGGAGCGCTCGGTATTCCGCAGCGAGCTGGCGCAGGTCGAACCCCGCAAGATGGCGTAGGGCTCCGTGCGTCATGGCGGCGGTCCTCGTCGCCTCGGCGATCTGCACGAAACCCTTCGACTTGTAGGCCTGCTCAAGCTCGGTCTGGCTGGTTTCGATGTCCTCGGCGATGGCAAGCAGGATCTGGCTCGCATGGTCGCGCAGGGCGAGCGATGTCATCGTCTGACCAGGAACAAGCAGCGAAGCGGCGAACGATTCCCACTCGACCAGGATTTCTTCGAGGTTCTCGGTGATGAAGCTTGCCAATCGCATTGTGTCCACCTTGCCTTGAGGTCGCGGCCTTGAACGCCACCGGGGTTCCCACAATGCGCGCCGTGAAGTTCCACGTATGTGCGATGCCGTACATACCGCGATGATGGCTCGCGGCTACCGCTCAAAACCTGCGCCGCAATTACGGACGTTGTCCGGAATTAGCCGGCTCGCCGGCAGGCGAGGCTCAGGAATTCCTCGCGCGTGGCGAGGTTCTCGCGGAAGACGCCGAGGACCGAGGAAGTGACCATCAGCGAGTTCTGCTTCTCCACGCCGCGCATCATCATGCACAGGTGGCGCGCCTCGACCATGACGCCGACGCCCTTCGCGCCCACCTCCTCCATCACCACCTGCGAGATCTGCTCGGTGAGGCGCTCCTGCAGCTGAAGGCGCCGCGCGAAGACGTCCACCAGCCGCGCGAGCTTGGAGACGCCGAACACCCTCCCATCCGGGATATAGCCGATGTGGCAGCGGCCGTAGAAGGGCAGCAGGTGGTGCTCGCACAGACTGTAGAGCTCGATGTCCTTGACGATCACCATGCCGTCGGCCGTCTGCGTGAAGAGCGCCTGGTTGATCACCTCGTGCAGGTCGGCGCGATAGCCGTGGGTGAGGAAGCTGAGCGCCTTCGCCACGCGCTGGGGCGTCTTCAGCAGCCCCTCGCGGTTCACGTCCTCGCCGAGCTCGATCAGGAGCTGGCGCACGAGGCTTTCGATCTTCGCCGGATTGGGCTCCATGGCCCCTGCCTGCAAGAGATGGACCGAAAACGGCGGGACCGGCTACGGCATCGGCACGGTGCTGCGCTGGCCCTTTTCGACGATGACGAACTCCAGAAACACGAGAGGCGCAGTCGCGCTCGCATTGCGATGTGAATGAATGGTGCCGGGCCGAACGTGCAGGCTGTCGCCGGGCTTGAGTATGAGCGGGTCCTTCCCCTCCTCCTGCCAGACGCCGCTGCCTTCGAGCACATAGAAGACGACATGGGAGGGGTGGTAGTGCTTCGGATTACGACCGCCCGGCGCATAGGTCGTGCGCTGCACGCGGAATTCCCTCCCGGGCATGGCTGGGTCTTCGAACCGCTGCAGCGGGTCAGCGCTGATGCCGACGCGTTGCGCCTGGGCTATGCCGGGGAAGGCAAGCGCGGCGATCAGGACGAGCCATCGGCGCATGTCGAGCTCCGTTTTCTAGGTACCACTGATCGAACGGATCAGCTCTTCCGGCGAGTAGACCTTGCCGTCCTTGATGACCCGATAGATGTGGCTCAGGTTCTCGACATCCGCGAGCGGATCGGCGTCGAGGATCAGGAGGTCGGCGAGCTTGCCGGGCGCGAGCGTCCCAATCGTGCGGCTGCGTCCCATCGCCATCGAGCCGCCGACAGTCGCGGAGCGCAGGACCTGGAGCGGCGTGAGGCCCGCCTGCGTCATGATCGCCATCTCGCGGAACACCGAAGGCCCGTGCAGCGTGCCGATGTTGCCGGCGTCGGTGCCCATCGCCACCGGGATGCCGGCGTCCCAGACGGTGCGCAGGTTCTTGAGCTCGGTTTCGGACGGCTTCACTTCCGGTGGATTGACCATCAGCTTCGCCACGCGCTCGGGCCGCTTGTCCGCGGGGATTTTGTCCAGGTCGCGCATCATGGCGAGGATCTGCGGGTCACCGAGCCGCCGCTCCGCCTCGGTCGGCTTCCAGGTATTGGAGAGCGCGTAGCGGTATCCCATCACCACGAAGAGCGTCGGGCAGTATAGGGCCCGATTCTTCTTCGCCAGCCGGAGGAACTCGGCGTCGACCGGCGCGTCCCCGACCGAGTGGACGAGATAGTCGGCGCCCGCGCGCAGCGCCGCCTTCGCCGTTTCGAGCTCGGTGGCATGCACGGCGAGGCGCTTGCCCGCGGCATGCGCCGCATCGCCCGCCGCCTTCACGATCGCCTCCTGCCTGGCGAGGTCGTCGCCCGGCTGGTGGATGAACCAGACCTTGATGAAGTCCGGATGGCGCGCGAGCTCCCTTGCGACGAGCGCCCGCGCCTCATCCGGCGAGGAGATCTTGATGATCGGCGGATCGCCGAGGTCGAGCTTGGTGCGTTCGATCATCGAGATGAGCGGGCCGGCGACCGCGACGCGCGGCGCGGCGGCGGTCTTCCCGGCCGCGTCGCGCATGTCGAAATTCCAGAACGGCCCGCCGATGTCGACCACGCTCGTCACGCCGCTCGCGAGCCACACCTTGAAGGTGGAGAAAAGCCGCGCCTTGTTGCGCGCGACTTCCTCGGCATAGGGCACGATCGCGTTGAAGTCGGCGACGTCGGGGCGCGTGTAGATATCGCCCGACTGGAAGAAGTGCACGTGCGCGTCGACGAGCCCCGGCACCACCCATTTGCCCCTGCCGTCGATGCGAACCACGTCTTTCGGCAGCGGCGTCGATGCCGCCGGGCCGATGCGCGCGATGCGCGTGCCGTTGATGATCACGGTCCGATCGGGCTCGACCGCCGCGGGCAGGTCGCGCTGCGGATGGATCACCGTCGCGTCGACGATGGCAATCGGCTGGGCCTGTGCCGCCGAGAATGCGAAGAATGCCGCGAAAGCAAGCGTCTTCATGGTTTCCTCACCAGCGATTCGATCTGAGCCACGGCGGCGTTCACCTTGATGTCGAGCATTGCCCTGCCGAGCGAAGCCGAAGCGCGGCGCGGATCGCCGTCCACGCCCAGCTGCTCGCTCGCCTGTGCCAGCTTGTCGCGCCGCACCCACTTATGCCCGCGATCGAGGAACATGAGCTGCGAAGTGTCCTCGATGCCGGCGTGCGCCCCGGGCGGGAGCTTCTTCTGGACGAGATAGGCGTGGATCTCGGCTTCCGCCTTGTAGTAGGCATCGCCGATGTAATAGGCGCGCCGGCCCCTGGACCACCACTCGCGGTCGAGCTCGGCCGCGACCTGCTTCAGCGCTTCCTGGCCGCCGCCGTGGTCCCCCATGAAGCACACCACGCGGAAGCCCGCGGAGAACATGCTGGTGCCGACTTCCCTCGCCACCGCGGCGAAGGTCGCGTCGCTCAGGGTCACGGTTCCGGGGTATCGCATGTGCTCGCCGGTCGGCGCGAAAGGCAGGACCGGCGCGACGAGCGCGTCGCCGAGCTTTCGGGCCACGCGTCCGGCGAGATAGTGGGCGATGACGTTGTGCTTGCCGAGCGCCATGTGCGGCCCGTTCTGCTCGGTGCTGCCGGCGTAATAGATCGCGGTGGTCTTGCCCTGCTCGATCGCCTCGCGCACCTCGGGCCAGGTCAGATCCTCGAGGTAGACCGACTGCGGATCGGCCCGCACGAGGGCCGGCACCCATAGGAGGGCGGCCGCCAGAGCTGCGCGCCAGCGCCTCAAGGCTGGCGTGCGGGCCTCCGCGCTCATCCGACCTGCGATTCGTCCTGCCACGCCGGGCGCGCCAGCTTCGAGCCCGGCCACTGGTCCCAGCGGCTGCGGGCGTAGGACGGCGGATAGTCGATCTTGATGCCGTGGCGCTCGGCGGCGTGCCAGACCCAGCGCGGATTGTCGAGGAACGCGCGGGCGAGCGCCACCATGTCGCAGCTTCCGCTTTCGACGATCTCCTCCGCGTAGTCCGGGTTCGCGATCATGCCGACCGCGCGCACCTTGATGTCGACCGAGCGCTTCACCTTCTCGGCGAACGGCACCTGGTAGCCCTCCGCCACCGCCGCCATCTTCTGGTTGCCGACCAGCCCGCCGCTCGAGACGCAGACATAGTCGAAGCCGATGCGCTTCAGCTCTTTCGCATACGCGACCGCGTCGTCCGGTCCGAGCCCGCCTTCCGCCCAGTCGTTGGCGCCGATGCGCGCGCCGAGGGCGCGATCCTTCGGCCACGATTCGCGCACCGCCGCGGCGACTTCCAGCGGAAATTTCATCCGGTTCGCGCCGTAGGCGTCCTTGCGCTTGTTGGAGAGCGGCGACAGGAACTGGTGCAGCAGGTAGCCATGCGCCGAGTGCAGCTCGACCACGTCGAAGCCGATGCGCTTGGAGCGCACGGCGGCGGCCACGAAGGCTTCGACCTGGGTTCTTATCTCCTCGACCGAGAGCTCGTGCGGTACATGCCAGCCTTCGCCATACGGGACGGCCGATGGGGCCACCGTGATCCACGGCGACTGCTCGGGCCGCAGCCATTCGCGGCCCTCCCACGGCACCTGCGACGACGCCTTGCGGCCGGCGTGCGCGAGCTGGATGCCGATCGGGCTCGCGCCGAGCCGCCGGCAAGCGGCGATGACCCGCGCCATCGCCGCCTCGTTGTGCTCGCTGTAGAGGCCGGCGCACCCATGGGTGATGCGACCCTCGCGCGTCACATGCGTCGCCTCGATCATCAGGAGCCCCGCGCCGCTATAGGCGAGCTGGCCGAGGTGCATCAGGTGCCAGTCGTTCATGCAGCCGTCGTCGGCCTGGTACTGGCACATCGGCGACACGGCGATGCGGTTCGGCAGCGTAATGCCGCCGAGCTGGAGCGGCGTGAAGAGTTTGGGATGCATGGCGCGATTCTAACGACCGGCGATCAGATCCACCGCCGAACCGCGCGGCGATAGGCGTCATAGTCCGCGCCGAAGCGCGCCTGCAGCGCGCGCTCTTCAGGCGCGATCTGGAACCGGTTCAGATAGGCGACGAAGCCCGGCAGCAGCAGGAACGCGGCGACATTGGCGAGCCAGACCGCCCCGGCAAGCAGGATGAGCAGCACGCCGAGGTACATCGGATTGCGGGTGAAACGATAGACGCCGGCGATGACGAGCACCGAGGCTTCCTCCGGTTTCATCGGGTGGTGCGTCGTGCGCGCCTTCCTGAACTGGAGAAGCGCAACGATGCCGAGGCATAAGCCCGCCGCCGCCAACGCAATCGCGAGGGCGCCTCTCGCCGGCAGCGCGAAGTTCAAGGCGCCAAGGAACTTCGAAGCGAGCCACATCAGCAAGCCGACCGTGCCGGCCACGAGCGGCGGCGGCACGCGCAGCTCGAGCGTCAAGGCGCCGCGACCTCGATGCCTCGTTGCCTGAAGCTCGCGCGCAGCGCCTTGGCGAAGGCCACCGCTCCCGGCTGGTCGCCGTGGATGCAGAGCGTATCCGCGGCTACGGGCACCCTCTTCCCGGAAAGGCTCGTCACGTAGCCCTCCTCGATCATGCCGAGCGCCTGCTTCACCGCCTTGTCCGCATCCTCGATCATCCCGCCGGGCTTGTCGCGCGGCGCGAGCTCGCCTGCGTCGGTGTAGCCGCGGTCGGCAAAGACTTCGCCGCACACCGCGATGCCGGCCTTCGTCGCAACGTCGAAGTTCTTGCTCCGGGACAGGACGTAAAGCATGGTGCCGAGATCCCTGGCTGCCCGCACCATGGCGTCCGAAAGCCCTTCGTCGTTAGCCGCCATGTTGTACAGCGCGCCGTGGCACTTGATGTGGTGCAGCTTCGCGCCCGCCGCGCGGGCGAAGCCTTCCACCGCGCCCGCCTGGTAGACGACGAGGTCGTACATCTCCTGCGGCGAGATACGCATGGTGCGACGGCCGAAGCCCATGATGTCCGGGAGCGAGGGATGCGCGCCGATCGCCACGCCGTGGTCGAGCGCCAGCCGCACTGTTTTTCTGATGGTGGCCGGATCGCCGCCATGGAATCCGCAGGCGATATTCGCCGAGCTGATGTGCGGCATGACCTCGGCGTCGGCGCCCATCTTCCAGGCGCCGTAGCTCTCGCCCATGTCGCAGTTGAGATCGATCCGTTTCATAAAGGGGTCAGAGCAATTTTCCTGAAACAAATCGTCGAACGCTAACGCGTGCTTTGTTACAGGAAAATTGCTCTGACCCCATTTTACTGCCGCTCATTTTCCATATTCCCAGGCGATGCCGCGCATGATGTTCTCCATGCGCGTGCGGGCATCCTTTCTCAGTTGCGCGGCGAGGTCGAGCGTGGTGCGCGCGAAGTGCACGGTGCCGCCGGGGGCGATCTGCGCGAGGCGCGGCACGTCGGCCGACGCGATCTCGGCGATCCGCGGATAGCCGCCGGTCGTCTGGTGGTCGGCCATGAGGGCGATCGGCACGCCGTTCGCCGGCACCTGCACGCTGCCAAGGCAGGTGGGCCCCGAGAGGATTTCTTCCGTCTTGCTCCTCGTGAGCGGCGGCCCCGCCAGCCGGTAGCCCATGCGGTTGGAATCCGAGGTGACGCGCCAGACGGTGTCGAAGAAGACGCGCTGCATGTTGGCGTCGAAATCGGCGAAGTGCTCGCCCTCGATCGCGTGCAGCACGATCGGCTCGCGGTCGGGCACGGTGAAAGCCGGCACGTGCCACTTCACGCTGGTGCCGCGCTTGTCCTTGTTCTTGAGCGCGGCGAAGCGCTCGCGCGAGAGGTTGGTCGCATCCTCGGCGAGCGGCAGCCGGTCGCCGCGCTTGAGCACCCTGCCCTCCAGCCCGCCGAATTCCCCCGGCAGGTAGGTGCTGCGGCTGCCGAGGACCTCGTCGACGTTGAAGCCGCCGGCGACGGCGAGATAGCCGCGCGCGCCTCGCCCCGCTCGGCTGATCGACACCTGGGCGCCGCGCGGCACGAGCACCGGCCGGTTGAGCGGGATGTCGGCCTCGAACTCGGCGCCGACCAGCGCGACCAGCGTCTCGCGCTCGAACTCGAGGTCGGGTCCGAGCACGGTCAGCTCGAGCGCGGCGTCGCCGGCGTAGTTGCCGACGAGCGTGTTGGCGAGGGCAAGCGAGAGCGGATCCATCGCTCCGCCGGGGCACAAGCCCACGTGCTGATGGCCGTGGCGGCCCATGTCCTGCACGGTCATGAGCAGCCCCGGGCGCAGGACGTGGATCGTCATCTTGAAACGAGCTTCTGGAAATCGGCGCGCGAGATCGGCTTGAAGCGCACCCGGTCGCCGGCGGCGAAGAGGCTCGGCTCCTGGCGATCGGCGTCGAACACCGTGAGCGGCGTGCGGCCGATGATGCTCCAGCCTCCGGAGATGGCATAGGGATAGACCACCGTCTGGTCGTTCGCGATCGCCACCGAGCCCGCCGGCACGATCGCGCGCGGCGAGGAGCGGCGCGGCAGCGAGAGCTTCGGATTCAGCCCGCCCATGTAAGCGTGGCCGGGCGCGAAGCCGATCATCAGCACGCGGTAGTCGGCACCGGCATGCAGCGCCACCGCCTCCTCCGTCGATACCTTGGCGAACGCAGCGACCTCGGCGAGGTCGGGCGCGAACTCCGGCTCGTAGCACACCGGCACCTCGATCGTGCGCAGTACCGCATCGACTTTCGGCAGGCCTTCCTTCAGGCATTCGCTCACCGTATTGAGCGCCGCGGTGAGCGCGTCGGTGGTGAGCGACTTGTGGTCCGGATCGAAATGGATCGCGAGCCCGCCGAGCGCCGGTACGACATCGCGGACCCACGGAAGAGCACGCCCGTGCACCATGGTCGCCAGGCGCTGCACGGCGGAATTGACTTCGAGGTCGAGCGTCTTCGAGAACTCGACGTACACCGCGCAATCACCGAGCGGTACCGCGCCGAGCGGGGCGAGCTTGGCCAACCCTTATTTCACCTGCGGGACTGCCACGCCGATCATCGAATCGCGGCTGACGATGCCCGCGAGCCGCGCCTCATCCCAGCCCTCCGTCCCCTTCGGCCGCATGGGCAGCACCATGTAGCGCATGTCGGCCGTCGAATCGTGCACCCGGATCTGCACGTTCTGCGGGATGCGCAGGCCGAACTCCTCGAGCACGGCGCGCGGCTCGTGCACCATGCGCGAGCGGTAGTTGCGCGACTTGTACCAGTCGGGCGGGATGCCGAGCAGCACGCGCGGATAGCACGAGCAGAGCGTGCAGACGATCGCGTTATGCACCTGCGTCGTGTTCTCGACCACGACCAGCTTGAGCGCCGGGATCTCGAGGCCGAGCTCCTCGCAGGCCGCCGTGCCGTTCTCCAATAGCCTTTGCCGAAAGGCGTCGTCCATCCAGGCACGAGCCACGACCCTCGCCCCGCGCTCCGGCTGCCGCTCGCGCATCGCGGCCACTTCTTCGTTTACTTCTGCGTCGGTAACGAGGCCCTTCTCCACCAGCAGCTCGCGCAGGCTGGTCTCCATGAGCTGGTAGTAGCTGTACGGCTGATATGTCCCGCGGTCGCTCAAAAACCAAACCCCCCGCTCGTTTCACTCGCGACCCCCTTGTCAGGGGGTCGGCAGATATGCTGAACAGTCATGCTTTCTCCAGCCAGTGCTGAAAGATCTCCACTTCCAGGACGTCGGAGTCCGATCCGCGGTAGTCGGGCCACACCTCCTTCTGCTTGAAGCGCACGCGGTAGAGCGGCTGCGCCGGCAGCCCGTCGCGCATCTGTGCGAGCTCTTCCGGGTTGGGAAAGGCACCGCAATATCGCTCGATCTCGCCGACGTGACCGCGGATGTAGAACGGCGTGCGGATATGTCCCAGCGGCGCCGCCTTCCTCACGCGTACGCGGTCCCCCTTGTCGAACTTGGCGTCGAGCGCTGGATAGTCGGTGGCAAACTGCGGCTTCATTTCCCGCGCTTCTCCACTTCCTGCATCTTGCGGCCCAGCTCGTCCGTGGTGATCACGCCGCGCTGGATGAGCGTCGCCGTGAGCGAGCTGATCCACTTCTCGTAGTACGAGAGCTTGTCGTACGCCGCCGGCGGCAGCGCCTCGATGTTCTTGCGCAGCTCGTCCACCGTGATCTTCCCCGAGCCGCGCAGGAGCTGAACCATGGCGTCGACGCGCCGCTCCCACTCGGGATAGTCGTGCTCGGTCCTCTCGACCTTGCCGGCCGGCAAGCCGCCCATGTCGTGGTGGCCTCTTTCGATCACGCGACCCACTCCGAGACCGGGGCTTTCGCTTCGTGCAGCGGCTGGCAGACGATGTCGACGAGCGTCGGCTCGGCGGCGCTCAAGGCCTGCTTCAGGGTTCCTGCCAACTGTTGAGGCTCCGTGACGCGCCAGCTGCGAATCCCATAGGCGCTCGCCACGGCGGCGTGGTCGGTCGAGCCGAAGTCGACGGAGAAGTAGCGCTGCCCATACCCGCTCTTCTGGCCCGCCTTGATCCAGCCATAGACCGCGTTGGAGATTACCACCGCCGTCAGCGGCAGCTTGAGGCGCGCCACCGTTTCGAGCTCGCCGACGCACATGCCGAAGCTGCCATCGCCCATCACCGCGACCGTCTTCATGTTCGGACGCCCGATATGCGCGCCGATCGCCGCGGCGAGCGAATAGCCGAGCGCGCCGTGGGCGCGATTGGAAAAATACCGGCGGCCGGTGCCGCGCACGGTGTAGTAAGCGGAGAAGTACGGGCACGGGGTGCCGGGATCGGCGACCAGGATGGCGTCGGCGTCGAGAGCCTGCGATATCTCGTGCACTACGCGCTCCGGCTTGATCGGCACGTCGTTCGATTGCGCGAGCTCGTGGAATTTGTCGAACTTGAGGCGCTTTCTCACGTCGAGGGCGGTGAGATCGCCCCTTGGCGGGAGGCTCCCCAGTGCTTCGCTCAATGCGGCAAGCGCGAGCCTGGCGTCGCCGATGAGCGGCACATCCACCTTGTAGTTGCGGCCCGGCACCGACGGATCGACGTCGATGTGGATGATGCGCGCCTGGTCCGGGGCAGGATGGCGCCACCGCTCCGTGGTGACCGAGCCGGCGCGGCAACCCACAAAGACAATTACGTCGGCAGCATCGACGATCGCGCGCGTCTCGGGGGTGCCGCCGTTCGAGCCGACGACGCCGAGGGAATGCGCGCAGCGCTCGTCGACCGAGCCTTTGCCGCTCACCGTGGTGGCGATGGGTGCGCTCAGCTTGTGCGCGAGATCGCAGAGCTCGGCCTCGGCGCGGGAGATGACGACGCCGCCGCCGCAGATGAAAAGCGGGTTCACCGCCGAGCGAAGGAGCTTCGCGGCGAGCGCGATAAGCTCGGGATCGGGCGCCACGCGGCGCGAGGGATAGGCGCCGAGCGTCGGATCGGCCCAGATGTCGCCCGCATCGACCGGCTGGTTCTGCACGTCGAACGGCAGCGCGATGTGTGCCGCGCCCGGCCGCCCGGTCGTCATTTCCTCGAACGCCTGGCGCAAGACCCGCGGGATGTCCGCCGCGCGGTCGAGCACCGCGTTCCATTTGGTGACGGGCTTCATCAGCGTGCGCTGGTCGAGCTCGGTCAGCGTGAAGCGGCCCCGCGAGGCAACCGAGATGTCGGTGTTGATCGCGAGCACCGGGATGCTGGACTCGTTCGCCTCGGCCAGGCCCGGGAGGATGTACGTCGCCCCGCCGCCCGACGGGCCTTCGCACACCCCGACTCGCCCTGTGACGCGCGCATAACCGTCCGCCATGTACGCCGCATGCCTTTCGTCCCGGGTCAGGACATGACGAAGGGAAGAAACCCGCAGCGCGTCGTAGAGCGGCAGGCTCGTGTCGCCGCAAAGACCGAAGACGACTTCGACGCCGTGCTCGCGCAGCATCTCCACCACGGCCTGGGCCCCGTTCAGCGTTGCGGCGCGAGTTTCGACGGGCTTGTTCACGGCGGCGGTTATATTAGCGCGCCATGAATGTCGCAGACGCGCAGAAGCCCGCGCCGGGCGAGCTCTTCGTCGACCACGTCGGACACTTCGTCGCGGACCTGGATGCGGCGGCTCGCGTGCTTGAGTCCCTGGGCATGACAGTCACGCCGAGCTCCGTGCACCAGACGCCGAAGGGACCCGCCGGCACGTCGAACCGCTGCGTAATGCTCGAGGAAGGCTACATCGAGATCCTTTCGCCGACGCACGACACGCCGACGGCGCAGCGCATGCGTGTGCTCATGCGAAGGTATCCGGGAGTACATCTGCTGTGCTATGGCACGCCGGACGCGGAAGCCGAGCACCGCCGCCTTGCGGCGCACGGCTTCGAGCCGCAGTCGCTCGTCGATCTGTCGCGCGAGGACGGAAGGGTGAGATTCAAGGTGGTGCGCCTAGCGCCGGAGAAGATGCCCGAGGGGCGCATCCAATATGTACAGCAGCTCACTCCGGAGCACATCTGGCGCGCCGGCGAGGTGAACCGGTTGCGCCTCGAGGAAGTATTCGTCGTCGCGAAGAACCCGGCCGGGGCCGCAGCGCGCTGGGCGCGCTTCTCAGGTCTGCTGCCGCACAGCGTCAAAGACGGAGTCGAGCTGCAAACGGCGCGTGGCCGGATCTTCATCGGCAAGCGCGACGCGATCGCAAAGAAGCTCGGCGCCTCGCCCGCTGCCCCGGCGATTGCGGGCTAT
>DASQGW010000036.1:0-4142 GCA_035632415.1 Burkholderiales bacterium
CAGCACCCGCTCGCCGAGCGCCTCGACCACATCGCCGCCCTCGACCAGCGGCGTCATGTTGAGGCCGTTGTCGGTGCCGCAGTCCTCCTCGGTCACGACCAGGTCCTGCGCCACATCGACCAGACGCCGCGTCAGGTAGCCCGAGTTCGCGGTCTTCAGCGCCGTATCGGCCAGTCCCTTGCGGGCGCCGTGGGTGGAGATGAAGTACTGCAGAACGTTGAGCCCTTCGCGGAAGTTCGCCGTGATGGGCGTCTCGATGATCGAGCCGTCGGGCTTGGCCATGAGGCCGCGCATGCCGGCGAGCTGCCGGATCTGCGCCGCCGAGCCTCTCGCGCCCGAGTCGGCCATCATGAAGATCGAGTTGAACGACTTCTGCTTGTGCGGCCTGCCCTTGAGGTCGGTGGCCTCCTCGGTGCCGAGCTTCTCCATCATGGCCTTCGCCACCTGGTCATTGGCGCGCGACCAGATGTCGACCACCTTGTTGTAGCGCTCGCCGTTGGTCACCAGGCCCGAGGCGTACTGGTCCTGGATCTCCTTCACCTCGTGATCCGCGGAGGTGACGATGCGCGTCTTCTGCTCCGGAATGACGATGTCGTCGATGCCGAAGGAGACGCCCGCACGGGTGGCGTAGTGGAAGCCGGTGTACATCAGCTGGTCGGCGAACACCACCGTCTCCTTCAACCCCAGCGTGCGGTAGCACGCGTTGATGGTCGCGGAGATCGCCTTCTTGGTCATGTCCTGGTTGACGAGATCGAAGGACAGACCCTTCGGCAGGATCTCCGACAGCAGCGCCCGCCCGACCGTCGTGTCGACCACGCGGGTCCGGTCGGTGAACGTGCCGCCCTCGCCCCGCAGGTGCTCGCGCAACCGCACCCGTACCTTCGCCTGCAGCTCCACGCCGCGGCTCTCGTAGGCGCGGTGCACTTCGGCGACGTCGGCGAAGAACATGCCCTCGCCGGTGGCGCCGATGCGCTCGCGCGTCATGTAGTAGAGCCCGAGCACCACGTCCTGCGACGGCACGATGATCGGGTCGCCGTTGGCGGGCGAGAGGATGTTGTTGGAGGACATCATCAGGGCCCGCGCCTCGAGCTGCGCTTCCAGCGACAGCGGCACGTGCACCGCCATCTGGTCGCCGTCGAAGTCGGCGTTGAAGGCCGTGCACACCAGCGGGTGCAGCTGGATCGCCTTGCCCTCGACCAGCAGCGGCTCGAAGGCCTGGATGCCGAGCCGGTGCAGGGTGGGTGCGCGGTTGAGCAGCACCGGATGCTCGCGGATGACCTCCTCGAGAATGTCCCAGACCTCCGGTCCCTCGCGCTCCACCAGGCGCTTGGCGGCCTTGATGGTGGAGGCCTCGCCGCGCAGCTGCAGCTTCTGGAAGATGAAGGGCTTGAAGAGCTCGAGCGCCATCTTCTTCGGCAGGCCGCACTGATGCAGGCGCAGCTGCGGGCCGACCACGATGACCGAACGGCCCGAGTAGTCGACGCGCTTGCCGAGCAGGTTCTGGCGGAAGCGCCCCTGCTTGCCCTTGATCATGTCGGCGAGCGACTTGAGCGGCCGTTTGTTGGTGCCGGTGATGGCGCGGCCGCGGCGGCCGTTGTCGAGCAGCGCATCGACCGCTTCCTGCAGCATGCGCTTCTCGTTGCGCACGATGATGTCGGGCGCGTTGAGCTCGAGGAGCCTGCGCAGGCGGTTGTTGCGGTTGATGACGCGCCGGTAGAGATCGTTCAGGTCGGAGGTGGCGAAGCGGCCGCCGTCGAGCGGCACCAGCGGCCGCAGGTCCGGCGGCAGCACCGGCAGCACCGTCATGACCATCCACTCGGGCTTGTTGCCCGACTCGACGAAGGACTCGATGAGCTTGAGGCGCTTGGAGAGCCGCTTCAGCTTGGTCTCCGAGGAAGTGCCGGCCATTTCCTCGCGCACCTTGGCGATCTCGGCAGTGAGGTCGATGGTGCGCAGCAGCTCGAACACGGCCTCGGCGCCCATGCGCGCATCGAACTCGTCGCCGTGCTCCTCGATCGCCTCGAGATACAGCTCATCGGTGAGCAGCTGGCCGCGCTGCATCGGGGTCATACCCGGATCGATGACCACGAAGGCCTCGAAATACAGCACCCGCTCGATCTCGCGCAGCGTCATGTCGAGCATCAGGCCGATGCGCGAGGGGAGCGATTTCAGGAACCAGATATGCGCGGTGGGGCTGGCGAGCTCGATGTGGCCCATGCGCTCGCGGCGCACCTTGGCCTGCGTCACCTCGACGCCGCACTTCTCGCAGACCACGCCGCGGTGCTTGAGGCGCTTGTACTTGCCGCACAGGCACTCGTAGTCCTTCACCGGGCCGAAGATCTTGGCGCAGAACAGGCCATCCCGCTCCGGCTTGAAGGTGCGGTAGTTGATGGTCTCGGGCTTCTTCACCTCGCCGTACGACCACGCCCGGATCATCTCGGGCGATGCCAGCCCGATCTTGATCGAATCGAAGTGCTCGACCGGAGCGTGCTGTCGGAAAAGCTTGAGTAGATCTTTCATTAATCCTGCTCCAGTTCCATGTTGATGCCGAGCGAGCGGATTTCCTTCACCAGTACGTTGAAGGACTCCGGCATGCCGGCATCCATCTGATGGTTGCCGTCGACGATGTTCTTGTACATCTTGGTGCGGCCGTTCACGTCGTCAGACTTGACGGTGAGCATCTCCTGCAGCGTGTAGGAGGCGCCGTAGGCCTCGAGCGCCCACACCTCCATCTCGCCGAAGCGCTGTCCGCCAAACTGTGCCTTGCCGCCGAGCGGCTGCTGCGTGACCAGGCTGTAGGGCCCGGTCGAGCGCGCGTGCATCTTGTCGTCGACGAGATGATTGAGCTTGAGCATGTACATGTAGCCGACCGTCACCTGACGCTCGAAGCGCTCGCCGGTGCGGCCGTCGTAGAGATACGTCTGGCCGTTGAGCGGCAGCTCCGCCAGCTTCAGCATGCGCTTGATCTCCTGCTCGCTCGCGCCGTCGAACACCGGCGTCGCCATCGGCACGCCGCCCGAGAGGTTCTTCGCGAGCTGCACCAGATCGGCGTCGTTGAGGGAGTCGATCTCCTCGCGCTGGCCGCCGGTCTCGTTGTAGATCTGCTTGACGAAGCCGCGCAGCTCCGCCGTCGCAGCCTGCGCCTCCAGCATGCGGCCGATCTTGAGGCCCACGCCCTTGGCGGCCCAGCCGAGATGCGTCTCCAGCACCTGCCCCACGTTCATGCGTGAGGGCACGCCGAGGGGATTCAGCACCACGTCGACCGGGGTGCCGTCCTCGAGGTAGGGCATGTCCTCCACCGGCACGATGGTCGAGATCACACCCTTGTTGCCGTGGCGACCGGCCATCTTGTCGCCGGGCTGCACGCGGCGCTTCACCGCCAGATACACCTTGACCATCTTGAGGACGCCGGGAGCGAGATCATCGCCCGCGGTGATCTTGGCCTTCTTGTCGTCGAGGCGCTTCTCGAACGCCTTGCGCTGCAGCTTGAGGCGCTCGGATGCCTGCTCGAGAGCCGCGTTGGCCTCCTCGCCCTCGAGGCGGATCTCGAACCACTCCTCGCGCGGCAGATCGTCGAGGTAGGCCGCGTCGATCCGGCTGCCGGCCCTGAGCTTGCGCGGCCCGCCGGCGCCGACCTGGCCGAGCAGCGTGTCGCGCACGCGCTGGAACAGGTCATCCTCGAGAATACGCTGCTGATCGGCGAAGTCCTTGCGGACGCGCTCGATCTCCGCCTTCTCGATGGAGAGGGCGCGCGAGTCCTTCTCGACGCCGTCGCGCGTGAACACGCGCACGTCGATCACCGTGCCGTCCATGCCGGGCGGCACGCGCAGCCCCGTGTCCTTAACGTCGGAGGCCTTCTCCCCGAAGATCGCCCGCAGCAGCTTCTCCTCCGGAGTGAGCTGGGTCTCGCCCTTCGGCGTCACCTTGCCGACCAGGATGTCACCGGCCTTCACTTCCGCGCCGATAAAGGCGATGCCCGCCTCATCCAGCTTGGCAAGCGCCGCATCACCGACGTTGGGGATGTCGGCGGTGATCTCCTCCGGCCCGAGCTTGGTGTCGCGGGCGACGCAGGTGAGCTCCTCGATGTGGATGGTGGTGAAACGGTCTTCCTCCACCACGCGCTCGGAGATGAGGATCGAGTC
>DASQGW010000037.1:0-38873 GCA_035632415.1 Burkholderiales bacterium
CGACTGGGTGTGCCGGTGGCTGGGCGCGATCTCGCCCGGCAGGATGAGCTGGTAGCCCGCAAACAGGCTCTGCGTAATGCAGGACTGGCCGCGCATGCCGGGGTTCTGCAGCACCAGCACTCGCCGGAGGGCTTCCTTCGCCGTAATCAGCTGGCCGGCTTCCATCAGGTGGCGACGCGCGTCCGCCCATTTCCAGATCGCGGGCTTGCAGGGCGTCTTCGGTTCGTCGGGAATCAAATCGTGGTAGACCTCCCAGAGCGGGGCGAAATTGAGCTTTTCGATCCGGCGATAGAGGTCCTGCCGCCCGGCGCTGATGCTGGCCTTGGGGACGCTTGCCATGGGGTCTCCAGAATCTCTCGAATGGACGATTCTACGTCGTCGTTCAACCGACCTGCTTGAGCCAGGTCACCGGTTTTCCGAGCGCGCCGCCGAGGGCCTTGCCCTCGGGGTCGGCGAGCGCGGCCTCGCGCGCCTTGCGGATCGCCTTGGCCAGGTCGGCGGAGTCCGAGGCCGCCGGATTGTCCACCAGGGCGTCCATGATGGCGAGGAAGTTGGCCTTGCCGCGGCGATGCGTCTCGCCGTAGCCCTTGACGAGGCGCGCGCATTCGGCGATCTCCAGCGCGAGGGGCGCGCTGCGCGCCGCGGCGTCCCCTACGCTCGCGAGCCAGCGCTCGATCAGCCTCTGCTCCTCGGCGTAGCGGTAGGAATGCGGCCGCCAGGGCTTCAGCCACGCCAGGCAGCGCACGAGCAGGTAGCCGAATAGACCCGACGTCTTGACGTGCATACCGACGTTGTAGGCGTCGAGTTTCCCCGTGCGTCGGGCCCAATCGGTCAATTTCCTACCCAGAAAGACCGGAAGAAGCGAGGCGAACTCCTCCACGCCGGGCTTGAGGTAGTCGATCACGACGACCGGCTCGCCGACCTTCGCGCCCACCTCGCGGCGCACGCGCTCGAAGCGCGAGGCGCGCGTCTTCAGGTCGGCCACGCGGATGATGTCCTCGTAGGCCATCCAGAGCGCGAGGTGCCGCGCGGTTTCGGCGGCGAGTCCCTTGTCCTTGCCTTTGAAAGCTTCGATTCGATTCAAGAACAAGTCGGCATAGTCGGCGCCCTGATAGTCGGTCAGCCGCTCGACGCCCAGCCGCACCACCTCTTCATATTCGGACGCGCGCTTCGGAGGCGCGGGCGGCTGCGGCGCGGACTTCGCGCCGGCGGCAATGTCGAAGCCGGCGGCGAAGCCGCGCAAGCTCGCCTCCGCGCCGCGGCCGCCGCGGCGAATCGCCTGCTCGCAGGACGCGCGCGTCAGCGGCAGCGCGCCGCTGCCCGCCATGGCGCCGAAGAGGACCGCGTTGATCACGGTGCCGCTGTCCTGCGCGAGCCTGCGCATGTCGAACAGCACCGCCTGCCGGGCGAGCTGGCGCCCAGCGGCGATCACGCGCTCGCTGTCGAATCGCCCGTCGCCCATCTGCATCTTCTCTGCCGTGGCGTAGATGCGGTGCGTGGAGGCGATGAGCACCGTGCGCTCCGGGTTGACGTAGCCGTTCTGCATCGCGCGGCCGGCCTCGACGAGCTCGGAGGCGACCATCACGTCGACGTTGCCCGGGCTGGGCGTGAGCGAGAGCACCGGCGTGCGGCCGCCGAGGCCGGCTTCTTGCGCCGGGAAGATCTCGAGGTAGTAGGTGGTCGCGCCGGTGCGCTGCGCGACGCCCGGGATCGACGTGCTCTGCGCGGGGAAGCCGCAGTCTGCGGCGGCGTCGATGAGCCACTCGGCCATCACGCCGCCGCCTTCGCCGCCGAGGGCGGCGATCAGGATCGTGAGGGGTCGCTCGGGCAGGTTCATGCGAATCGGTGCAGCAGCTTGTCGAGCCACGTCGGGTTCTGGATGACTTCCGCCCGGTAGAAGGAAGGGCACAGCACGGCGGCATGAGCGTTCTCGCCGCACAGGCCGCAGCCCACGCAGCCGTCGATCACCGTGGCCACGGGGTCGCGGCGCAGCGGATCGGGGTTGTCCTTGATGGTCAGCGTCGGGCAGCCCGAGAGCCGGATGCAGGAGTGATCCCCGGTGCAGGTGTCCTCGTCGACGCCGTACTTCACGCGGATGTGGCGCTCGCCTTCCGAAAGCTTCTTCGCGACGGCGGGGCGCAGGCGCCGCTGGCGCTCGAGCTGGCACTCGCCTTCGGCGACGATCACCTTGAGGCCCTTGTAGTCGGTGCGCATCGCTTCCTTGTAGATCTTGGCAACCTCGCCGACCTTGTAGTTATTCACCGTGCGCAGCCACTTCACGCCGAGCCCGGTGAGCGTGTCTTCGATCGTGCGATCGGCGCCGGCCGCGCTCTGCCCGAGCGCCACCATGCGCGCGTCCTCCGGTGGCGAGGAGAGGAGCTCCTGCGTGCCGGTCGCCGAGGCGTAGCCGTTCTTCATGATGACGAGCACGCCGTCGCCCTTGTTGAGCAGGTTCGAGGCCACTCCGGAGAGCAGGCCGTTATGCCAGAAGCCGCCGTCGCCCATGATCGCCACCGGGCGGCGCGACGACATCGGCGCCACGCCCGCCGCGGAGGCGAGGCTCATGCCGTAGCCCAGCAGCGTATTGCCCTGCGAGAACGGCTCGAAAGATCCGAAGCAGTGGCAGCCCACGTCCATCGACACGTGCGGCCGGCCGATGTCCTGCGCGACGAGCTTCATCGCCGAGAACACGGGCCGCTCCGGGCAGCCGGTACAGAAGGTCGGTGGGCGTACCGGCAGCGCGTCGAGCAGTGCGCTCGCCTTCTGCCTCGTCTCGCTGGCGTTCCTCAGCCAGGCGGCGCCGCGCGACGTGTTGAGATGCGGCGCGTGCTGCGCCAGGAACTTCATCAGGCCGCGCACCAGCGCCTCGACGTTGTAGTCGCCGGCCATGTGCATGCAGTCCTTGCCATGGAGCTTTCCCGGCACATCGGCGCGCCGCAGGATGGTGGCGATTTCCTGCTCGATGAACTCAGGCTGCCCTTCCTCGAGCACCAGCACGGCCTTGCGGTTCGCGCAGAACTGGCTGATCTCCTCCGGCACCAGCGGATACACGACGTTCAGCGCGAGGATCGGGATCTTCGTCGCGCCGAATACGTCGGCGAGTCCGAGCGTTTGCAGCGCGAGCAGTAGCCCGTTGTAGAGGCCGCCCTGGATGACGATGCCGAGCGCCCTTTCTTCTCCTTCAAAAACCTCGTTCAGCCGGTGCTCTCCAATGAATTTGCGCGCTGCCGGCAGGCGCACATCCGACTTGAGCTTCTCCTGGCGGAACGTTGCCGGCGGATGCGCCAGGCGGTCGTAGATGAATTCCTTCGGCGGGCCGTCGAGCTGCGCGCGCTTCGAGATCGCCGGGGCGCGATTGGCTTTGGCTGCAAAGCTGCCCTGGACATGGCAGGCGCGAATGCGCAGCTCCATCATCACCGGCGTGTTCGAGGTCTCGGAGAGCTCGAAGCCTTTCTCCACCATCTCGACGATCTTTGGCAGGGTGGGCCGCGGGTCGAGGAGCCACATCAGCGACTTCAGCGCATAGGCGTGGCTTCGCTCCTGCGCGACCACGCCGCCTTCGCCATAGTCCTCGCCGAGCACGATGAGCGTTCCGCCCATGACGCCCGCGCTCGCGAGGTAGGAAAGTGCGTCGGCGGCGACGTTGGTGCCGACGATCGATTTCCACGTCACGGCGCCGCGAGCGGGATAGTTGATCGAGGCACCGAGCATCGCGGCCGCGGAGGCTTCGTTTGTGCAGGCCTCGACGTGCACGCCGAGCTCATCGAGATAGTCCTTGGCCTGGACCATGACGTCGAGCAGGTGCGAGACCGGCGCGCCCTGATAACCGCCGACGTACGAGACGCCCGACTGCAGCAGCGCCTTCGTGACCGCGAGGATCCCCTCGCCGTGAAAGGTCGCGCCGTCGCCGAGGCGAAGGGACTCTATTTCGCGAGTGAACTGGCGTTCCACAGCCTGTCCCACCAAGTAGGGTTCTGGATTACTTCGGCGCGATAGAAGGAAGGGCACAGCACCGCGGCGTGCGCGTTCTCGCCGCACAGGCCGCAGCCGACGCAGCCATCAATTACCGTTGCCACCGGATCTGTGCGCAAGGGGTCCGGGTTGTCCTTGATCGTGAGCGTCGGGCAGCCCGAGAGGCGGATGCAGGAGTGATCGCCCGTGCAAGTGTCCTCGTCGACGCCGTACTTCACGCGCACATGGCGCTCGCCGCGCTGCATCTTTTCCGCGACGACCGGGCGGAGCTTGCGCTGGCGCTCGAGCTGGCACTCGCCCTCCGCGACGATCACCTTGAGGCCCTTGTAGTCGGTGGTCATTGCTTCGCTCAGGGTTCTTGCCACTTCGCCCACGCGGTAGTTGTCGACCGTCCTGATCCAGCCGACGCCGACGCCCTCGAGCGCGCGCTCCATGCTCATGTCGGGGGCCTTGCTCTCGCTGTGCTGCGGGCTGGAGGGCAGCTCCTGCGTGCCGGTGGCCGAGCTGTAGCCGTTCTTCATGATCACGAGGATGCCGTCGTTCTGGTTGAACACGGCGTTGGCGATGCCGGTAGTGAGCCCGTTGTGCCAGAACCCACCGTCGCCCATCATGGTCACGGTGCGCTTGCCGAACATCGGATTTACCGCCGAGTTCGAGGCGAGCCCGAGGCCATAGCCGAGCACCGTGTTGCCGATGTTGAACGGGGGCAGCGTCGAGAAAAGGTGGCAGCCGATGTCGGCCGAAAGGTGGAACTTGCCCGAGTCCTTCTCCAGGATCTTCATGGCGGAGAACACCGGGCGCTCCGGGCAGCCGACGCAGAAGCCGGGCGGCCGTGTGGGTAGTGCGCTGAGCAATTGGGCGGCCTTCTCCTTCAACGAGCGCATCGGCGCGACGGCCGCATCGCGCTGCAGGAATTTCGAAATGCCGGTGAGCACCACCTCGCCGGTGTACTCGCCGGCGAGGGTCAGTACGTCCTTGCCGCGCACCTTGACCGCGTTCACGTCATGGCGCCGCAGCGTGGCGAGCAGCTGCTCCTCGATGAAGGCGGGCTGGCCTTCTTCGACCACCAGCACCTCACGCTTGCCGGCGCAGAATTCGACCAGCTCCTCCGGCACCATCGGGTAGGTCACGTTCATGCAGTAGATCGGCACTTTCGCCGTGCCAAAAGCATCGGCGAGCCCCAGCGTCTGCAGCGCCCGGATCACGGCGTTGTACATGCCGCCCTGGCAGAGGATGCCGATGTCGGACATTTCGCCGGGGAATGTTTCGTTCAACCGATGCTCGCGGATGTACTTCACCGCTGCCGGCCAGCGCACGTCGACCTTCTGCTTCTCCTGCGCATAGGTGGCGGGCGGCAGGCAGATGCGGCTGTAGTCGAAGTCCGGGTTCTGCAGGAGATCCTTCTTGGAGAAATGGCCCCTGCGGTTGTCCTTCGTGACGAAGCTGCCCTGGACATGGCAGGCGCGGATGCGCAGCTCGAGCATCACCGGCGTGCTGGAAGCTTCCGAGAGCTCGAAGCCGTGCTCGACCATCTCGACGATCTTCGGCAGACTGGGGCGCGGATCAATGAGCCAGATCTGCGACTTCATCGCGAAGGCGTGAGTGCGCTCCTGGATGATGGAGGAGCCCTCGCCGTAGTCCTCGCCGAGCACGAGCAGCGCGCCGCCTTTCACGCCGGCGGAGGCGAGGTTGGAGAGCGCGTCCGACGCCACGTTCGTTCCCACCGTGGACTTGAAGGCCACGGCGCCGCGCATCGGATAGTTGATCGAGGCGCCGAGCATGGCGGCCGCGCCGGCCTCGTTCGCGTTCGTCTCCACGTGCACGCCGAGCTCGTCGAGGATGTCGCGCGCATCGTTCAGCACGTCCATGACGTGCGAGACCGGCGCACCCTGGTAGCCGCCGACGTAGGAGACGCCGGACTGGAGCAGGGCCTTCGTCACCGCGAGGATCGCCTCGCCATGAAAGGTCTCGCCTGCGCCGAGCTTCAGCTTCTCAACTTCATGCTTGAAGGAGCGTTCCATTACACAAGCACCTTAGGTAGCCAGACTGCCACCGCCGGGATGAAAAACACTAGCGCGAGGAGCAGCAGGCTCATCAGGATGTACGGCAGCACGGCCTGGAAGATGTGGCCCATGCGCACCTCGGGCGGCGCGACGCCCTTCATGGTCATGAGGAGCAGGCCGTGCGGCGGCAGCAGCAGGCCGAGCTGCATGCAGATGAGGAACATCACGCCGAACCACACCGGATCGACGCCGTACTTGGCGACGAGCGGCATGTAGATCGGCAGGGTGATCATCATCATGCTCACTTGCTCGACGAAGAGGCCGAGGAAGACGAGCAGCGCCATCATCGCCGCGATCACGGCGAGGGGGGGCAGGCCCATCCCCGCGATCAGCTCCACCAGGCCGTTGCTCGCGCCGGAGAAGGAGAGGATCTGCGAGAAGGTTGTGGCGCCGACGATGATGAAGAGGATCATTCCCGAGATCGCTGCCGTGCCCTGCAGCGACTGGAAAAGATTTCTCGGCGTCAGCGCCCGATAGCAGAGCGCAAGGACGATCGTGAAGAGCGCGCCGATCGCCGCCGACTCGGTGGGCGTTGCCCAGCCCGCCGACATCGATGCGACGACGACGACGAAGATCGATACGAGCGGAATCACGTATTGCACGAAGGGCTTCAACTTCGCCCAGCCGTGGTACTCGGTGAAGCCCGACGCGGGCGCGAGCGCCGGGTTGAGCTTGACGCGGACAATGATGTAGACGACGAACGCCACGCTCAGGATGAGGCCGGGCATCACCCCGCCGATCAGGAGCTTCGAGATCGAGATGCCGGACAGGCTGCCGAGCAGCACGGTGAGCGCCGACGGCGGGATGAGCATGTCCACCGCGCCGATCGCCATCAGCGGGCCCGTCGCCATCGTCGGGTGATAGCCGCGCGCGAGCATCACCGGCAGCATCAGGCTGCCGAGCATGGCGGTCGTCGCGATGGTCGAGCCGGAGATCGCCGAGAACACCGTCCCGGCGACGACCGCCACCACTGCGAGCCGCCCCGGCACCTGCCGGATCAGGCGCTCGACGCCGTCGATCACCTTCACTGCAAGCCCGGTATGGAACAGCACTTCGCCCATCAAGATGAAGAGCGGGATCGGCGTGAGCGAGAAGCTCGCCACCGAAAGCAGGGAATTGCGTGCGAGCTGCACCAGCCCGACCTCGCCGCCGAGGAAGAGCAGCGCACCGGCGAGGTTGATCACCAGGAACGAGAACGCCACCGGCAACCCGAGGAAGAGCAGCACCGTCGAGCCGCCGAGCATCAGCCATGCCGCCGCCTGCCAGGACACGCTCTAGCCCGTCGAGACCGCGTCGTCGCGCGGCGCGCGCGGACCAAGATAGAGCCGGCGCATGCGGAACACCATCTCCAGCGTGAGGAATGCGAAGGAGACCGGCAGCACGGAGAGCAGCCACCATTCCGGCGTGACCAGCGTCTTGATCGAGAGCGATCCCGCGGCGTAGCTCGCCCAGGCCGCGCGCGCGCTGTAAAAGGTGATGACGGCGCAGCAGCCGAAGGCGAGCGCGTCGACGATCCACTCGAAGATCCAGCCCACAAGCGGCGGCACGGCGCGAAGGACGATGTCCACGCGGATGTGCTGCCCACGGCTCAAGAGCCACGGCGCCGTGAGCATGGTGACAAGAAAGAGCATGGCCTCCGAGATCTCGTTCGACCACTCGAGGCCGACCAGGCTCGGAATGATGCGAACGTTGCGCAGGAACACGTCGGCGCAGATCATGAGCGTCATGCCCAGGATCAGCGCGCACGCGATCAGGGCGAGTGCCTCGAGCAATCGTCCATACGCGGTCTCGAAGCGCTGCACGTTCTATCTTGCCAGTACCTTCTTCAATTGCGCGCCGTACTGCGGGCTCGACTTGATGGCCGCCGCCCAGCCGATCTCCTTCGCCTTCTCGACGTACGCCTTGTTCGTCGCCGCGTCGAAGGTGATCACCTGGATGCCGGCGTCGGCCTGGCGCTTCGTCTCCTGCTCGTTGTACTTCTTCCAGAAGTCGTTCTGCCGCTCATAGCCGAGCGCCTGGCGGTCCAGGTACTGGCGCGCCTTGGGCGGCAGCGCCTTGTATTTGTCGAGGTTCATGACGAGCGAGACCTCGGCGTTGTAGAAGCCCGGATCGACTCGGTACTTGGTCTTCTCCTGCCAGTTCAGGTCGAAGAGCGCGTGGATCGGCCAGCCGTAGCCGTCGATCACGCCGCGCTCGAGCGCCGTGTACACCTCGCCCGGCGCCGTCGTCATGACGGAGGCGCCCATCGCCTGGAAGAAATCGCGATACACCGGCGTGATGCGGATCTTGAGGCCGGTGAGATCGGGCTTGTCGATTTTCTTGTTGAGGTAGAGATGGAACGGCGTGAACTCGACCACCTTCGCGAGGTAGCGCATGTTCGCCTTCTCGGCCCAGATCTTGTTGATGAGGTCGTAGCCGCCGTTCTTGCGCTGCTCGGCCGCGCTGGTTTCCGATAGCTTGAGGATGTCCGCCTCGGGCATCACATTCGTATAGAAGGCGCCGGTGCTGAAGCCGATATCGACTACGCCGCTCTGCACGGCCTTGCCGACCTCGAAGGTGGGGATCGCCTTTGGCCCGCCGATGAAGTTGATCTGCAGGATGCCTTTGCCTTCCTTGTTGACCTTCTCGATCCAGTCGACGGTGCGCTTCACGTAGAACTGGTTTTCCGGGAACGCGCTCACGAGGCGCAGCGTTACTTCCTGCGCGCAGGCGAGCGTCGGAAATAACGCGGCAAGCGCAACCGCCAGCACTTTTCTCATTCGGGAACTCCTCCTAGGAAGGGCCAGTTTGGCGGCCGGGTTTGCATTTGTCAAATCAATGGCGCTCATGATATGAATCACTGATATGAATGTTCAGGACATCGATCTCAACCTGCTGCGCGTGTTCGACGCCGTGCTGCGCGAGCGCGGCGTCACGCCCGCCGCGGCCGGGCTGGGCCTGACGCAGCCTGCGGTCTCGAACGCGCTTTCGCGCCTGCGCAGCGTGCTCGGTGATCCGCTCTTCGTGCGCACGGCGGCCGGCATGGATGCCACGCCCTTCGCCCGTGAGCTCGCGGAGCCGGTGCGACAGGCGTTGGCGCTCCTCGAATCGGCCCTCGCGCACGGGCCCGGCTTCGATCCGTCGAGCGCGACGCGGGCGTTCCGCTTCTACATGTCGGATCTCGGCCAGATCGAGTTCCTGCCGCCGCTCATCGAGCGCGTGCAGCGCGAGGCGCCCGGCGTGCGGCTTGAGGCAGTCGCGCTCGAGGTCGAGGACATCGCCGCAGCGCTCGCCGCGGGCTCGCTCGATCTCGCCGTGGGCTTCCTGCCCGGCTTAGGCGCGCCGGTCCGGCGCCGGCCACTCTTCCGCGATCCGTATCTCTGCCTGATGCGCGCGGATCACCCGATCACTTCGCTCACCAAGAAGAAGTTCGCTGAAGCGTCGCATGCGCTCGTCAGCTACCGCGGCGGTCACCGCGTGATCGAGGAGGCGCTGGAGCGCGCGGGACTCGCGCGCAAGATCGCGCTACGCGTACCGCACTTCACCGTGGTGCCGATGGTGCTCGAGCGCACCGATCTCATCCTCACGCTGCCCGCGCGGGTCGCGCACGTGTTCGAGCGCCATGGCAAGCTGAAGGCGCTGCCGCCGCCGGTCCCGATCCCGCCGGCCGAAGTGGCGGTGCACTGGCATGATCGCTTCGAGGCCGACCAGGGCAACCGCTGGCTGCGCGAGCAGGTGATCGAGCTCTTCGCCGCTTGAATTTCACACGCGGCCGCTAAGATCGGGCGATGGCTTCCTGCGTCGAATCGGTGCTCGCGCCAGGCGAGCGCGTAGTCCATCACGCGGCAATCTCGCACTGGAATTACGGCTTTTCGTATCTCGTCGGCCTCGCGATCATCCTAGTGGCTGCGGTACGCCGCGCGACGACCGAGCTTGTGCTGACCGACCGCCGCATCATCGCGAAGCGCGGCTTCATACGCCGCGATACGGCGACGTCACCGTCGTCGGCACCGGATCCTCGCTCGAGCCTCTGCGCGGTATCAGCCAACCGCTGGAACTGCGCCGTAAGCTCGGCGAGATCGCCGCCCGGCCGTCCTAGCCCCACACCTCGCGCGCGACGCTCATGATGAGTTCGAGTTTGCGCTTCGTATCGTCCTGCGTGACCGTCTGGCCCGAGCCGCCACCGCTCGAGAAGCCGCACTGCGGCGAGATGCCCAGCCGGTCGAGCGGTACGAACTTCGCTGCCTCGTCGATGCGGCGCTTGAGCGCATCCTTGGACTCCAGCACGGGCGTCTTGGTCGACACAAGGCCGAGGATCACCGTCTTTCCCTTGGGAACGTAGCGCAGCGGAGAGAAGTCGCCGGCACGCGGCGTGTCGTACTCGAGGCAGTAGATGTCCGCGTTCATGCGGTTGAAAAGCACATGCGCTACCGGGTCGTAGCCGCCCTCGGCCATCCAGGCGCCCTTGAGATTGCCGCGGCAAAGATGCACCGCCACGGTCATTTGTGCTCCCGAAATGCAATCGTTGAAGAGGCGGGCGTACCGCTCGGTCAGCTCGTCGGGATTCTCGCCGCGCGCCACCACGTCCTTGCGCGCATTCGGATCGCAATTGCAGGGCAGCGCAGTGTCGTCGAGCTGCAGGTAGGTGCAGCCTTCCTTCGCGAGCTCTGCGATCTCCGCCTTGTAGATCGCGGCGAGGTCCGTAAAGAATGCCTCGCGGTCCTTATAGATCTTCGTGTCGAACGATTTGGGGCCCAGGAACCAGTGCATCACGTCGGGCGCCGCGATGGTGACCTTGGGGACGCCGCGCTTCACAACGGTCTTCAGGAACCGGAAGTCATCGGCCACGATCCGATGCTTGCGCTTGAGCTTTTCCTTCGCATAAGGCGACGAAGCAATGCCCATCACGCCGCTGTCGTTGCGGAAGCCCAGCGTACCGTCCCGCAGGCCGAAGCCCTCCACCGCGTCGATGAATCCCGCCGACCAGCTCCTGCGGCGGAACTCGCCGTCGGTGACGCTCGGCAGGCCGATCGCTTCCTGGAACGTGACGATCTCGCGGATGCAGTCGTCCTGCACCGTGCGAAATCCTGCATCGTCGAGCTGGCCTGCCTTGTGCGACCGCGCTGTCTCGATGAGGCGCGGCGGCCGGACGAAACTGCCGATGTGCTCGGCGTGGAACGGTGGCTTCATCGCCGAACTATAACAATACAATTCACCGGTGCATCGTGCGGATCACATCGGCAGCCTGCTGCGCCCGAAGAAGCTGCGCGAAGCCTTTCGCGCCCATTCGGAGAAGAAGATCGATGAGCGGACGCTACGCGCCGCGCAGGACGAGGCGATCCGCGATGCCATCCGCCTGCAGCGCGATTGTGGCCTCGACGTTCTTACCGATGGGGAATTCCGGCGCACGTCTTACTGGGAAAAGTTCGTTCGGCTGACGAAGGGCCTGGAAGTGAGGGACGCCGTCTTCACGTTCCACGACGCCGCCGGACACGAATCGAAATTCACCGCGCCGTATGTCAGCGGCAAGGTGTCGCGCGCCGAACCCATCACGCTCGACGAGTGGGGCCTCGGCAACACGAAGATCACGATGCCGGCACCGTCGACGATGCATTTCTATCGATTTACCGACTGGGGTAGCGCGTACGACCGGGCCGAGGCGTTCTTCAAGGACCTGGGCAAGGTGTACCAGGCCGAAATCGCCGACCTTGCTGCCCGCGGCTGCCGTTATGTGCAGATCGACGAAGTGGCGGTCGCGATCCTGTGCGATCCGGCGGCGCGCGCCCGGGTGAAGGGCGCGGGCGAAGATCCGGACAAGCTGGTCGACCTCTATATCGACGCGATCAACCAGGCGGTGAGCGAGCGGCCCAAAGGCATGACCGTGGGGGTCCACGTCTGCCGCGGAAACTACAAGGGCATGTACCTCTCCGAGGGCGGCTACGACTCGGTGGCCGAGAAATTCTTCTCGCGCACGAACGTCGATCATTTCCTGCTCGAGTTCGATACGCCGCGTGCGGGAGGCTTTGCGCCGCTGCGCCACGTGCCGAAAGAGAAGGGCGTGGTGCTTGGGCTGGTGAGCTCGAAGACCGCCCAGCTGGAAAGACTGGACGACCTGCGCCGTCGCGCCGACGAAGCTGCGAAGCATGTCGACGCCTCGCGCCTCGCGATCAGTCCGCAATGCGGCTTCGCGAGCACGATCGGCGGCAATCCGGTCACCGAGGACGATGAGCGGGCGAAGCTCAGGCTCTGCGTCGACGCGGCGAAAGCCATCTGGAGATGAACGTACTGGTCGTGGGTGCCGGTCCCGCCGGCCTGTACTTCGCCTACCTCGCGCGCCGCGCTCACCCCGGCTGGCGAATCCGCGTGGTCGAGCAGAATGCGCCCGACGCGACGTTCGGCTTCGGCGTCGTCTTTTCCGATCGCGCGCTCGAGTTCCTGCAGGCCGACGATCCGACCACCTATGACCTGATCACGCCGGAGCTGGAAGCGTGGGTCGACATCGTGCTCGTCCACCGCGGCGAGCCCGTCGTCATCGATGGCATCGGCTTCAACGCCATCGGCCGGCTGCATTTCCTGCGCTTCATGCAGCAGCAGGCCGCGAGCGTAGGCGTCCTTCCCGAGTTCCGCACGACGGTCGCCGACATCTCGGGCTATGACCTGGTCGTCGCAGCCGATGGCGCGAATTCTGCCGTGCGCGCCACGCGCGACTTTGGCACGCGCATCACCCGCTTCACCAACAAGTTTGCGTGGTATGGCACAACGCGACGCTTCGAGAAGCTGACCCACACCTTCCTCGAGAACCAGGACGGCAGGTTCAACGTCCACCATTACCGGCACGCGGCCGACATGAGCACCTTTGTCGTCGAATGCGACGCAGCGACGTGGGCGCGCGCCGGGTTCGCGACCATGGACGAGGCGAAGACCAGGGCCTACCTGGAGCGCGTGTATGCGCCCGTCTTGCAGGGCGCGCCGCTCGTCTCGAACAAGTCGATCTGGCGCAACTTCCCCAACGTGCGCAACGAGCGCTGGTCGGTCGGTAACCTCGTTCTCATCGGCGATGCGCTGCGCACCGCGCATTTCTCGATCGGATCCGGCACCCGGCTGGCGATGGAGGACGCCATCGCACTCAATAAGGCGCTGGGTGAGCAGACCGACGTGCGCGAGGCGCTGCGGGCGTTCGAGGCGGCACGCCGCCCGATCGTCGAGAAGCTCGTCGCCGCGGCCGATGCGAGCGGCGCCTGGTACGACCGCTTTGCCGAGCACATGAACCTCTCGCCGCGCGACTTCGCCTGGAGCTATATTCAGAGGAGCGGGCGCATCGACCTTGAGCGCCTTGCCAAAATTTCCCCGGAATTCGCGAAGACATAAATGCTCTTTCCTACCACGCTGGTCGGCAGCTATCCGCAACCGGAGTGGCTCATCGACCGTAAGAAGCTGGCCGGGAGATTCCCGCCGCGGGTTCGCGCTAAGGAGCTCTGGCGGGTGCCCGAGCCGTACCTCGCCGAAGCGCAGGACGATGCGACGCTGCTCGCCATCCGGGCGCAAGAGCGCGCCGGCCTCGACATCATCACCGACGGTGAAATTCGGCGCGAGAGCTACTCGAACCGCTTCGCCACCGCGCTCGAGGGCGTGGACATCGATAACCCCGGTACGGCGCTCGACCGCTCGGGCCATCCGAATCCGGTGCCGCGCATCGTCGGCAAGATCCGGCGCAAGCATCCTGTGGAGGTGGAGGATCTGCGCTTCCTGAGGCGCCATACCACCCGGAGAACCAAGATCACGGTGCCGGGGCCGTTCACGATGTCGCAGCAGGCGCAGAACGACTACTACAAGTCCCCCGAAGAGGCGGCGATGGACTATGCGGCCGCCGTGAACGAGGAGATCCGCGACCTTTTCGCCGCCGGCGCGGACGTCGTCCAGATCGACGAGCCCTATATGCAAGCGCGGCCGGAAAAGGCGCGCGAGTACGGCCTCGAGGCGCTGCATCGGGCGCTGCAGGGAATCGAAGGCACGACCGCGGTGCACATCTGCTTCGGCTACGCCGCGGTCATCCACCACCGCCCGTCGGGCTATTCGTTTCTTCCCGAGCTGGCCGGCTCCCCGGTGCAGCAGGTATCGATCGAGACGGCGCAGTCGAATCTCGATACGGCGGTGCTCGCAAAGCTGCCGGGAAAAAAGATCATGGTCGGTTGCATCGATCTCTCGGACATGAAGGTGGAGACGGCGCAGCAGGTAGCCGATCGCCTGCGCAAGGCGCTCAAGCATGTCAGGCCCGAGGATGTGATCGCTGCGCCGGACTGCGGCATGAAGTACCTGCCTCGCGAAGTGGCCGATGCAAAGATGCGGGCGATGGTCGAGGGCGCGAAGATCCTGCGCGAGGAATATGGCAACCAAAGGTAAGGGCTTAGCGAAGGGGCTCACCAACTACGGCGACCCGGCGTTCTCGCTCTATTTGCGGCGCTCGTTCGCGAAGAGCATGGGTTACTCGAGCGAGATGCTCGGCCGGCCGGTCGTGGGCATCGCGGACTCGAAGAGCGGCTTCAACAACTGTCATCGCCACTTTCCCGAGCTCGTCGACGCCGTAAAGCGCGGCGTGCTCGCGGCGGGCGGGCTGCCGGTCGAGTTCCCGACGGTGTCGCTCGGCGAAGTCTTCCTGAGCCCGACCTCGATGATGTTCCGCAACCTGATGTCGATGGACGTCGAGGAGATGATCCGCGCGCAGCCGATGGATGCCGTGGTGCTGATCGGCGGCTGCGACAAGACGGTTCCGGCGCAGCTGATGGGCGCCGCGTCGGCCGACCTGCCGGCCGTGCAACTGCTCGCCGGGCCGATGATGCCGACCTCCTTCCGTGGCGAGCGTCTTGGGGCGTGCACCGATTGCCGGCGCTTCTGGGCGATGCATCGCGCAGGCAAGGTCGATGAGAAGGGCATCGAAGAGGTGGAAGGCAATCTCGCCACCACCGCCGGCACCTGCGCTGTAATGGGCACCGCCTCCACGATGGCAGCCATCGCCGAGGCGCTCGGCATGGCGTTGCCGGGCACGGCGGCCATACCGGCGGTGCACGCGGACCGGCTGCGCGCCGCCGAGGCGAGCGGCGCACGCGCGGTCGAGCTGGCGAAGAATCCGCTGCGGCCGTCGCAGATCATCACGGCCAAGTCGGTCGAGAACGCGATCCGGGTGCTCCTCGCCATCGGCGGCTCCACCAACGCGATCATTCACCTGACCGCCATCGCGGGTCGCGCCGGGGTGAAGGTGGATCTGCACAAGCTGAACGAATGGTCGGATTCGACGCCGGTGCTGGTCGATCTCAAGCCGACCGGCCAGTACTACATGTCGGATCTCTACGCCGGGGGCGGTGTCGGCGCCGTGCTGCGCGAGCTGAAGCCGCTCTTGCACCTCGACTGCATGACCGTGGCGGGCATCACGCTCGGCGAGCGGCTGGACAGTGAGCCCACTTGGGTGGATCGCGCGGTCGTCCGGCCGCTGTCTCAGCCGTTGTCGGACGAAGGGGGACTGGTCGCCCTGTTCGGCTCCCTTGCGCCGAATGGGGCGATCCTCAAGCGCTCGGCGGCGGACCCCAAGCTCTTCGAGAAGGAAGGGCGGGCGGTCGTCTTCGACAATCTGGACGATCTCTCGGCGCGCATCGACGACGCGACCCTCGACGTGACGGCGGATGATTTCCTGGTCCTGCAGAACGCAGGGCCCAAGTCGGGCTATGCGATGCCGGAAGCGGGCTACCTGCCGATCCCAGCGAAGCTCGCACGTGCCGGCGTGAAGGACATGGTGCGAATGTCCGACGCGCGCATGAGCGGCACGGCATACGGCACGATCGTGCTGCATATCTCGCCGGAATCCGCCGCCGGTGGACCTCTCGCATTGGTGAAGAACGGCGATCGCATCCGCATCTCGGTGAAGCAACGGTCGATCGACCTCCTCGTGCCGCCGGAGGAAATGCAGCGCCGCAAGGCGGCCTGGAAGCCGCCGGTGGAAATGCCGAAGCGCGGCTATGCGCAGCTCTACATGCAGCACGTCCTGCAAGCGGAAGACGGCTGCGATTTCGACTTCCTCCGTAAAGCCTGAAGGCGGCCCTCGCCATTGCGGCGGCTGCAGTGTCCGGGTGCGCGACGCTCGCGAGCGAGCCGGTGGTCGTCGGCTGCCAGGCAGCGGATACCGTCACTACGGTGCAAGGCCTCGAGCGCGGGGGGCGTGAGGTGAATCCGATCGTCGCGGGCATCATCGCGGCGGGGGGCATCACGGCGTTCGTCGCCACCAAGGTCGGAATCACGCTCGTCATCCTCCATTACCACTCGGAGATCTCCACCGGCATTCTTGCGACGGCGAACGTGCTGACCTGCGGCGCGGCGGCGCATAACGCGACGGTCCTCAAGAAGCTGCCGCCGAAGGACGCCGCTGGGGAATAGAAAGCTTTGCCGCGCTGCACGGTGACGGCCGCGGCCGGTATGCTTTAAGCTTGATCTATTCAGGTTTGGAGGATCGCATGGGCGCCCCCGCCGCCGTTCGCACCGATCGAGAAACCATTGCCCGCTCCGACGACCATCGCGCGCTACGCATCTGGCTGCGCCTCCTCACGTGCACGCAGATGATCGAGCGCGTGGTGCGCTCGCGCCTGCGCGAGCGCTTCGGCACCACGCTGCCGCGGTTCGACCTGATGGCGCAGCTCGAGCGCCATCCGGAGGGCCTGAAGATGAACGAGCTCTCGCGGCTGCTCATGGTCACCGGCGGCAACGTCACCGCGATCGTCGACCAGCTGGAGAAGGAAGGGCTCGTCGAGCGATTGGACGAGCCGGCGGATCGCCGCGCGTTCCGTATCCGCCTCACGCGCGCCGGCGAGCGCACGTTCGGCGAAATGGCCGGCGAGCACGAGGACTGGGTGCTGGGGCTCGTTTCCGGGCTCTCGCGCCGCGAGCAGGACGAGCTGCTGCGGCTTCTTGCGAAGGTCAAGGAGCACGCGGCGGAAGTGACTTCATGAGTCCGCAACACTTCCTGTGGAGCGTCCAGGGGAAGGTCGGCGTCGTCACGCTCAACCGGCCCGAGCGCAAGAACCCGCTCACCTTCGATTCCTATGCCGAGCTGCGCGAGCATTTCCGGGCCTTGGCGCACGACACGAAGGTCCGCACGGTCGTGATCAGGGGCGAGGGCGGCAATTTCTGCTCGGGCGGAGACGTGCACGAGATCATCGGTCCGCTCGCCAAGATGACGATGCCGCAGCTGCTCGACTTCACGCGCATGACCGGCGACGTGGTGAAGGCGATGCGGCACTGCCCGCAGCCCATCATCGCGGCGATCGATGGCGTCTGTGCCGGCGCCGGCGCGATCCTCGCCATGGCCAGCGACCTCCGGTACGCGGCGCCGAGCGCGAAGACGGCGTTTCTTTTCGTCCGCGTCGGCCTCGCCGGCTGCGACATGGGCGCTTGCGCGATGCTGCCGCGGATCATCGGACAGGGCCGCGCGGCCGAGCTGCTCTATACCGGGCGCTCGATGAGCGCCGCAGAGGGCCACGCATGGGGCTTCTTCAACGGCGTCGCCGATCCTGTGCTGCCGGCGGCGATGGACGCGGCAACGGCGCTGGCCGAGGGGCCGACCGCGGCGCACGCCATGACGAAAAAGATGCTGCACCAGGAGTGGAACGCCGGCATCGACGAGGCGATCGAGATGGAAGCGCAGGCGCAGGCGATCCTGATGCAGAACAAGGATTTCCGCCGCGCCTACGAGGCGTTCGTCGCCAAGCAGAAGCCGAAGTTCGAGGGAGATTAGGAAAACTCGAGTGGACCGGTTCGCTCATTACGCCTGGCCCTTCTTCGAGCCGCGCCACGGCAAGCTCGCGGCGCAAGCCGAGACTTGGGCGCGCGAGAACTTGGAGCATGCGCGTGGCGACAACGCCGACGCAATCTGCAAGCGGCTGGTGCAGGACCTCGGCTGCGCCGGCTATCTCAACCACGCGGTCACCGAGACGCACGACGTGCGCTCCATTGCATTGCTGCGCGAGATATTTGCCTATCACGCCGGGCTGGCGGACTTCGCGTTCGTCATGCAAGGGCTGGGCAGCGGCCCGATCGTGCTGGCGGGCACCGACGCACAGAGAAAGAAATATCTCGGCCCCGCCGCAGCCGGCGACAAGATCGCCGCGTTTGCGCTTTCCGAGCCCGATGCGGGTTCCGACGTGGCAGCGATGACCACGCGTGCGCGCCGCCAGGGCGATGCCTGGGTGCTCGACGGCACCAAGACCTGGATCTCGAACGGCGGCATCGCCGACTTCTACGTCACCTTCGCCAAGGCCGACGAAGGAGTCACGGCGTTCGTCGTCGACTCGAGCGAGGTCGATGCTTCGGCGCGCATCGATATCGTCGCGCCGCATCCGATGGCGACCGTGAAGCTCAACGGGGCGAAAGGCCAGCTCCTGGGGGAGGCGGGCGGCGGTTTCAAGCTCGCGATGCGCAACCTCGACATCTTCCGCACCACGGTGGCTGCGGCGGCGCTCGGCTTTGCGCGGCGCGCGCTCGACGAAGCACTCGCGCAATCCAAAGGCCGCAAGATGTTCGGCCAGACGCTCGCCGACTTCCAGCTGACTCAGGCGAAGCTTGCCGACATGGCGACCTCCATCGACGCGGGCGCCTTGCTCGCCTATCGATCGGCATGGACGCGCGACGTCAAGAAGGCACGAGTGACTCGTGAGGCGGCAATGGCCAAGATGTTCGCCACCGAAGCCGCGCAGCAGGTGATCGACGACGCCGTGCAGATCTGCGGGGGGCTGGGCGTGATGCGCGGCCATCCCGTCGAGCGGCTCTATCGCGAAGTCCGTGCGCTGCGTATTTACGAAGGCGCGACCGAAGTGCAGAAACTCATCATCGCCAAAGACCTGCTGAAATGAATTCCGTACCAAGTACGTAATTTATCCATGACCTACACCGCACACATCGATACGTTCGCTCGCGACAACCTGCCGCCGCGCAGCCAGTGGCCGGAATTCCTGTTCGACCTTCCCGAGCTGAAGTACCCGGCGCGCATGAACTGCGCCACCGAGCTTCTCGACAAGCCGGTGACGCGCGGCCACGGCCATCGCGTCGCGCTGCGCTCGTCGGAGGGCGAGTGCACCTACACGCAGCTTTTCACGCAAGCGAACCGCCTGGCGAATGTGCTGGTGCGCGAGATGGGCCTCAAGCCGGGCAATCGCGTGCTGCTGCGCGGGCCCAACAATCCGATGATGGCCGCCTGCTGGTTCGCGGTGATGAAGGCGGGCGGCGTGTGCGTCGCCACGATGCCGCTCCTGCGGGCGAAGGAGCTCACCGACATCATCACCAAGGCGGAGATCACGCACGCGTTGTGCGACAAGCGGCTGCAGGAAGAGCTCGACCTTGCGCTGCCCAATTGCCCGACGCTGACGACGATCCGCTACTGGTACGACGACGCGCCGGATTCGCTCGACAACCTGGCGCTGCGCCAGCCGCTCACCTTCGGCAATGTGCCGACCGCTTCCGACGACGTGGCGCTGATCGCCTTCACTTCGGGCACGACCGGCAAGCCGAAGGGCACGGTGCACTTCCATCGCGACGTCATCGCGCAATGCGACTGCTTCCCGCGCTCGATCATGAAACTGCACAAGGACGAGGTCGTGTGCGGCACGCCGCCGGTCGCGTTCACGTTCGGGTTGGGCGGCATGCTGTGCTTCCCGCTACGCTTCGGCGCCTCCACGGTGCTCGTCGAGAAGCTGACTCCGCAAACGCTGCTCGAAACCATCCAGCGCTTCAATGCAACCACGTGCTTCACGTCGCCGATCATGTACCGGCAAATGGCGGCGCTCGTGCGCCGTTCGGACATCAAATCGTTGAGAACCTGTGTGTCCGCCGGCGAGGCGCTGCCCGACCCCACGCGCCAGGCGTTCAAGGAGGCGACGGGCATCGAGATCATCGACGGCATTGGCTCCACGGAGATGATGCACATCTTCATCTCCCACACGCCGCAAAAGGTGCGCCGCGGCGCGACGGGCTACGCCATCCCTGGATACCGCGCGACCGTCCTCGATGACGACGGGCGCCCATGCAAGCCGGGCGTAGTCGGAAGGCTGGCCGTGAAAGGGCCCACCGGCTGCCGCTACCTCGCCGATGAGCGGCAGAAGAACTACGCGCAGCGCGGCTGGAACCTCACTGGCGACGCCTACCTGATGGACGAGGACGGCTACTTCTTCTACCAGGCCCGCACCGACGACATGATCATTTCCGCCGGCTACAACATCGCCGGCCCGGAGGTCGAGACGGCGTTGCTCGCGCACCCGGCCGTCGCCGAGTGCGGCGTCGTCGGCTGGCCGGATGAGGAGCGCGGCACGATCGTTAAGGCCTTTGTCGTGCTCAAGCCGGGCAATGCGTCAGGTGAGGGCACCGTGCGTCAGCTCCAGGAACATGTGAAGAAGGTGATCGCGCCGTACAAGTATCCGCGGCAGATCGAGTTCATCGACACATTGCCGCGCACCGAGACCGGAAAGGTCCAGCGCTTCAAGCTGAGGAACCCACAAGGAAAATGAGCATGATGCAAATCCTGCAACCGCCAGCCTGGGCCAAGCCGCGCGGCTTTGCCAACGGCATCGCGGCGAGCGGCAAGCTCGTCTTCATCGCCGGACAAGTCGGCTGGACGGGCGCTGGCAAATGGGAGGCGCGCGACTTTGCAGGCCAGTTCAGGCAGACGCTGAAGAACATCGTCGAAGTGCTCGCGCAGGCGGGCGGCAAGCCGCAGCACATCGTCCGGCTTACCTGGTACGTGATCGACAAGCAGGAATACCTGTCCTCGCTCAAGGACGTCGGCGTCGCCTATCGCGCCGTGATGGGCCGGCATTTTCCGACCATGGCGGTGGTACAGGTCGGCGCTCTGATTGAGCCCGAAGCCAAACTGGAAATCGAAGCCACGGCGGTCCTTCCGGAGAAATGAGCATGAAAGTAACCGTCATAGGAGGCGGTCCCGGCGGCCTGTACTTCGCGCTGCTCGCGAAGAAGGCCTGGCCGCGATGGGACATCACGGTCTACGAGCGCAACCGCCCGGACGACACGTTTGGTTTTGGCGTCGTCTTCTCCGACCAGACGCTCGACACCTTCAAGGCCTACGACCTGGTGACCTACGAGCGCATCCGCAGGCGCTTCGCCTACTGGGGCGACGTCGACGTGGTCTACAAGGGCGAGACGCTGCGCTCAGGCGGCAACGGATTCTGCGGCTGCTCGCGCGTCGCGCTCCTCAACATCCTGCAGGACCGGGGACGCGAGCTCGGCGTGACCATGCGCTTCCAGCGCGAGGTGGAAGGTGTCGAGGAGTTCGCCGATTCGGACCTGATCGTGGTCGCCGACGGCATCAACTCCCGCATCCGGGAGAAGTACAAGGACCATTTCCAGCCGAGCGTGGATTTGCGCCCCAATAAGTTCACCTGGCTCGGGTCCACCCGATCTCTGGACGCGTTCAAATATTTTTTCCGCGAGACCAAGGAGGGTGTGCTGCTCGCCCACGTCTACCAGTACGAGCCCGAGCGCTCGACGTGGGTGATCGAGATGGACGAGCAGACCTGGCGCAATTTCGGCTTCGATAAATTGAGCGAGACCGACATGCTGCCGGTGCTCGAGCGCGTGTTCGCGAAAGAGCTCGACGGCCATCCGCTGATCGCGAACCGCTCGCTTTGGCGGAATTTCCCGAACATCACCAACAAGACCTGGGTGCGCGAGAACGCCGTGCTGGTGGGTGACGCCAAGGCGACCGCGCATTTCTCGATCGGCTCGGGGACCAAGCTCGCGATGGAGGATGCGATTTCACTCTACGAGGCGTTCCGCAGCCGGCAGGAGGTGAAGAAGGCGCTCACGCTCTACGACAGCGTGCGCCGCGAGGAGGTCGAGAAGACCCAGCACGCGGCGAACGTGTCGCTCGCCTGGTTCGAGAACATGAAGCGCTACTGGGGCATGGACCCGGAGCAGTTCGCGTTCGGCGTCATGTCGCGCTCCAAGCAGATCACCTGGGAGAACCTGGAGCTGCGCGACGAGGCGTTCGTGCGCCGCGTGCACCGCTGGTTCGCGCGCCGGGCGAAGAAGCAGGGCTTCGACATCGACGTCGAGAACCCGCCGGTGCCCATGTTCACGCCGTTTCGGCTGCGCGACACGGTGGTCGAGAACCGCGTGGTGGTTTCGCCGATGGACCAGTATTCGGCGGTCGATGGCGTGCCGGGCGACTGGCACTTCGTGCATCTCGGCAGCCGCGCCGTGGGCGGCGCGGGCCTCGTCTATGTGGAGATGACCTGTCCGTCGCCCGAGGCGCGCATCTCGCCCGGAGACACCGGACTCTGGAACGAGACCCAGGCGGCGGCCTTCAAGCGCATCGTCGAGTTCTGCCACGCCAACTCGAAGGCCAAGATGTGCATGCAGCTCGGCCATTCCGGCCGCAAGGGCTCGACCCAGCTCGGCTGGGAGCGCATGGACTATCCGCTCGAGCGCGGGAACTGGCCCGTAGTCTCCGCCTCGCCCATCCCCTACTACGAGGGCGTGTCGCAGGTGCCGATCGAGCTCGATCGCAAGGGCATGGAGAAGATCGTTGCGGACTTCGTGCGCTCCACGCGCTACGCCGAGCAGGCGGGCTTCGACATGCTCGAGCTCCACATGGCGCACGGCTATCTGCTGGCGAGCTTCATCTCGCCGCTTACGAACAAGCGCACCGACGCCTATGGGGGCGCGATCGAGAACCGCATGCGCTTTCCGCTCGAAGTCTTCCGCGAGTGCCGCGCCGCCTGGCCGAAGGAGAAGCCGATGTCGGCGCGCATTTCGGCGACCGACTGGGCGCCGGGCGGCCTCAGCGGCGCGGATCTCATAGCGCTTACGCGCGCCCTGAAGGAGGCGGGTTGCGATCTCATCGACGTCTCCACCGGCCAGACGGTGCCGCATCAGAGGCCGGTCTATGGCCGCATGTACCAGGCGCCCTATGCCGACTGGGTACGCAATGAAGTCGGCATTGCCACGATGACCGTCGGCGCCGTGACGACGCCGGATCAGGTCAATACGCTGCTCGCCGCCGGCAAGGCCGATCTCGTGGCGCTGGCGCGGCCCCATCTCACCAATCCCTACTTCACGCTGCAGGCGTCCGCGTGGTACCAGCACGCCGGTCAATACTGGCCGCCGCAGTACCTCTCGGGCCGCGACCAGGCCTTCCGCAATGCTGTCCGCGAGCGCGCGGAGATGAAAGACCTGCGCATCAAGGCGCGGCCCGACAGTCATGAAGTGAAGAAAGCCGCATGATCGAGCTGTGGGAGCTGAAGGGGAAAGGCGGGCGGCGCTACAGCCTCTTCTCCTGGCGCGCGAAGATGGCGCTCAAGCACAAGGGGCTCGACTTCCAATCGCACCCCGTCGCGATGAGCGACAAGGCGGCGATCGCCTTCTCCGGCGGTAAGACCGTGCCGATCATCAAGGACGGCGAAACAGTGGTGCGCGACTCCTGGAAGATCGCCGAGCATCTTGAGGAAAAGTTCACAGACCGGCCCACGCTCTTCGGCGGCGCGATCGGCCGCGGCATGACGCTGGCATTCAACACCTGGGTGGACCGAGTGCTCGTGACGGCTGCCATGCCGGTGATCGTGGCCGATGTGCACGAACGCGTTGATCCTGCGGACGATATTTACTTCCGGCAGCAATTCGAAGGGTTCCTCAAGTGCACCCTCGAGGAAGCGCGCATGCGGGTGCCGCAAGCACGCGAGCGGCTCAGCCGCGCGCTCGAGCCGATGCAGGCCGCGCTCAAGCGGCAACCGTTCGTCTGCGGATCGGCGCCGGCCTATGGCGACTACATCCTCTTGTCCGTACTTCAGTGGATGCGCGTGATGAGCCCGCAGGAGATATTTAACAATTCCGACCCTCTCTACGGCTGGCGCTCGAGAATGCTGGACCTGTACGATGGCTTCGCCCGCGACACTCCCACGGCTTGATGCTTTCGCACGTCGGCAAATACGAGGTGAAGCAGCTGCTCGGCAAAGGCGCGACCGGTTCGGTCTACCTCGCGCTCGATCCGTTCGCGCAGCGCGAAGTCGCGATCAAGGTCCTCGAGAAGCTCTCGAACGACCCTGAGGAGGCGCGCCGCCAGGTGCGCTTCTTCCAGAACGAAGCCGCGCTCGCCGGGAAGCTGCGCCATCCGCACATCGTCAGCATCTTCGACGCCGGCATCGAGGACATCAGCGCGGGCGATCCGCTGCGCTACCTCGTGATGGAGGTGGTCGACGGGCCTGCGCTCACGAAGTACTGCGAGCCGTCGGGGCTGCTCGACCCGATGCAGGCGGTGGAGATCGGGTACAAGTGCTGCAAGGCGCTCGAGTTCGCCAACACGCTGGGCGTCGTGCATCGCGACATCAAGCCCGCGAACATCCTGACGCGCAGCGCGCTCGACATCAAGGTCTCGGATTTCGGCGCAGCGCAGCTCGCGCGCAGCGACGTCACGCAGGTGTCCGGCGTCGGCTCTCCGGCCTACATGTCGCCCGAGCAGGTGCGCGGCGAGGAGATCGACTTCCGCACCGACATGTTCTCGCTCGGCGGCGTGATCTATAACCTGCTCACGGGCTCGCGTCCGTTCGACGGCGCTACCACCTATGGGCTGATCGAAAACATCATGAATGCCGCGCCGAAGCCGCCCTCGGCGCTGCGCGAGGGAGTGCCTGCCGCAGTCGACGACCTCGTGCTGCGCGCGCTCGGCAAGACTCGCGATGAGCGCTTCTCGAGCTGGGAAGAGTTCGCCGATGGCCTCGCCAAGATCCTGGGGCAGCAAAGAGCCTCGCAGGATCTTTCGGACGCAGAAAAATTCAGCGCCTCGCGTCGCCTCGCGTTCTTCAAGCGCTTTACCGACGTCGAGCTGTGGGAGGCAGTGCGCGCCTCGCGCTGGGAGCTGCATCCCGCCGGCGCGGCGCTCATCAAGGAGGGCACGCTCGACGAGCATTTCTTCATCCTCGCTTCGGGCATGCTCAAGGTCACCCAGCGCGGCAAGCTCCTCAACGCCGTCAGCGCGGGCGAGTGTGTCGGCGAGATGGCCTACGCGCGCCGCGACGACAAGCAGGTGCGCAGCGCCACGGTCACGGCCATCGAGCCAAGCTGGGCGATGCGCATCAAGGTGCAGGACATCGACGGGCTGTCGGAATCGTGCCGGGCGCGCTTCAACGAGGCCTTCCTCGCCATCATGGCCACGCGCCTCGCCATGCTCGGCGGCCGCCTCGTCGCGATGTAAAAAAGGGGTCAGAGCAATTTTCCTGTAACACTCTTAAGCTCCGCGTAATGTGTTACAGGAAAATTGCTCTGACCCCTTTTCTTTTGCTGTTCATCGGCGCCGCTTACGCCGCCTATGACGTGAACGGCGTGGCGCTCGGCGCGAGCGAGAAGGACATCAAGGAGAAGTTTCCCTACGCGCACTGCCGGGCGCTCGAGTGGCCGAGCCGCGCGGCCGACCGGCGCTGCGACGACTCGCGCGTCATCTTCGCCGGCGTCGACGCGAGCGTGACCTTCTATCTGCGAAAGAACGCCGTCGAAGGGTTCGACGTGCGCTTCGACCACCGCGACATCAAAGGCATCGTCACGTACCTGCGCCCGCGCTACGGCGTGCCGGCGCTGGAAGGGCCGGGGCCGGTAATGGCGCAATGGAAGAACAGGGCGGAACGCGCCACGATCACTTCCGAGAAAGGCCGGCGCCGCGCGTCACTGCTCGTGTCGCGCGGCGCCTTCGAGGAAGAGATTTACAGAGTTCGCTGAATCTAAGCGCGCTTCTTGCGCTCCTTCTAGAGCTTGCGCAGCGCCTTCACCGCTCTCGCGGCGTCGTCTTCGCTGTCCAGCGCGATGAAGCTCAGGAAATTCTTGCCGATGACCTGCGCCTGCACGCCGCGGAAGCTGATGCCGGCGTCGGCGAGGCAGCGCGCCATCTTGGCGCCGAGGCCCGGCTTGTCGGAGCCCTCGACGCGCACGCCGTGGATGTTCTCCGCGCGCTTGAAGCCGGCCTCTTCGGCGGCGCGCTTCACCTTGGCGCCCTCGATCGGCCCGGCGAACAGGATCCCCTGGCCCGGATGCTCGGGCGTGCGCCGCGCGAACACCACCTCGAGGTCCGCGCCCGCCTTGGCGAGCGCCTCCAGCTTCTCGGCGGCGCCTCCGGCACGATCGTCGATCACGGTCATCCATACATCGTTGCGGCTCGCTTTGATCGCCATGGCTCACTCCTCCTTGGAAGTGGAACGGGGGAGGGATAATCTACTCCCATGGACCAGCGAGCGATAGCGCGAAAAAAGGAAGTCGAAGCTGCGGTCGCCGACGTGCGACAGATCGAGAAAAGGGACGGCGTCACTCGAGCCAGCCTCGAGAAGATCAAGCGGCGCCTGATTCGTCTTGCAGCGCGGCAAGACCTCTTTACCGCGGGCGACTACCCGCCGCCCCAGCCCGGCGCCAAACGCAACTCCTGCCTCTACCGGGTCTCGGAGGACGCGGACCATCGCTTCGCGCTCTACGTAAATTCCTCCGACGGCAACTACGGCACGCCGGCGCACAATCACACCACCTGGGCGGTCATCGTCGGCGTCTCGGGCGAGGAGCTGAACCGCTTCTACGACCGCGTCGACGGCGGCGTGCACGAGAAGGGCAATGCGGTCGTGCGCCAAGGGTCGGGCGTCGCCTTCATGCCCGAGGACCTGCACTCGATCCACATCCAGGCTCCGCTGCTCAACTTCCACATGTACGGCCTCGCGCTCGAGGAGCTGCATCACCGCGAGTACTACAAGCCCGAAGAGCGCGCCTGGAAGGTGTTCCCGCCGCACTCCGACATCCGCGAAGCGCGCGGTTGATCTCGGCAAAGGAACTGCAGGCCCGCCTCTCGGGGTACGCCGAGCTCGCGCTGCTCGATGTGCGCGAGCAGGGCGTGCACTATCGCGGACATCCGTTCTACGCGAGCTCGGCGCCGCTTTCGCGCCTCGAGATGGTGATCGGCGACCTCGTGCCGCGGAAAACGGCGCCCCTCGTCGTGTTCGACGGCGGCGAGGGCCTCGCCGAGCCGGCCGCGAAGCGCCTCGCCGAGATGGGCTACATGCCGGTGGACATCCTCGAGGGCGGCACCGAAGCGTGGCGCGCGGCGGGCGGCGAGCTCTTCAGCGGCGTCAACGTGCCGTCCAAGGCATTCGGCGAGTTCGTCGAGCACGAGTACGAGACGCCGCGGATATCGGCCGACGAGCTGGACAGACTGAAAGCGAGCGGCCAAAAGATGGTGGTCCTCGATTCGCGCCCGCTCGAGGAGTACCAGCGGATGTGCATCCCGGGCGGCATCGACATGCCCGGTGCCGAGCTCGCCTACCGCGTGCATGACGCGGCGCCGGACGCGGACACGCTCGTTGTGGTGAACTGCGCCGGGCGCACGCGCAGCATCATCGGCTGCCAGGCGCTGAAGAATGCCGGCATCGCGAACCGGGTGGTGGCGCTGAAGGACGGCACGATGGGCTGGCGCCTTTCGGGCCGCACGGTCGAGGAGGGCGCGACCCGGAGTGCTGCCGATCCTTCGCCGGCCGGGCTCGCCAAGGCGCAGGCCGCTGCCGAGCGGGTCGCGCAGCGCTTCGGGGTCAAATTCACCGACGCAGGACGTGTCCAGGCCTGGCTGAAGGATCCCCGGCGGACGACGTACGTGCTTGATGTACGCACGCGGCAGGAATTCGAAGCCGGCCATGTCGCCGGCTCGCGCCATGCGGCGGGCGGGCAGCTCGTGCAGGCGACCGACGAATACGTCGCCGTGCGCCACGCGCGCCTCGTCCTCGTCGATCCGCAGCGCGTCCGGGCGGTGATGACCGCGTCGTGGCTCGTCCAGATGGGTTGGCACGACGTCTACGTCCTGCACAACCTCGCCGGCCTCGAGATGGAGAGCGGGCCGAGGAAACCGACGCTGAAGTACAAGCCCTGGTCGATCACTACGCAGCCGGGCGGGACGGTGCTCGACTTCTCCACGAGCCTGCGCTTCCATCATCGTCACATCCCGGGTGCATGGTGGGTGGTGCGCTCGCGCCTCAAGGAAGCGCGGCAGAAGATCGGCGATCACGGCGTGCTTCTCCTCACTTCGGAAGACGGCGTGCTGGCGCACCTTGCAGCGCCGCAAGTGCAGGCGCTCTGGCCCAAGGCGCAAGTGCGCGTGCTCGACGGCGGCAACGCGGCGTGGAAGGGCTCGTGGGAATCGGGTAGCGAGCGCGCTACGAGCACGCGCGACGACGTCTGGTACAAGCCCTACGACCACGAGGCGGGCTTCGAGCAGCACGCGCGCGAATATCTTGCCTGGGAAGTCGCGCTCCTCGAGCAGATCAAGCGCGACCCCACCATCCGCTTCCAGCGCTATCCCTGATTAGTGGTCGTCCATCTCGTCGACGGCACGTACGAGCTGTTCCGCCATTTCTACGGGCTGCGCCGGTTCAACAAGGGAAACGACAAGCCGTACGGCGCCGTGGCGGGCGTGCTGCATACCGTGCTGCAGATGATGGAGGGCGGCGCGACGCATATCGGCGTCGCCACGGATCACGTCATCGAATCATTCCGCAACACGCTTTGGCCCGGCTACAAGACCGCCGAGGGCATCGAGCCGGCGCTCTTTCGCCAGTTCCATCCGCTCGAGGAAGCGCTGGAGGCCATGGGCGTCGCCGTCTGGCCGATGGTGGAGCTCGAGGCGGATGATGCGCTCGCCTCTGCCGCGCGCCTTGCGGCGGCGGACCTGCGCGTCATGAAGGTCTGCATCTGGACGCCGGACAAGGACCTCGCCCAGTGCGTGCGCGGCGAGCGCGTCGTGCAGATGGATCGGCGGGCGAACAAGATGCGCAATGAGGCCGCGGTGCGGGAGAAATTCGGCGTCGAGCCGCGGCAAATCCCGGATTTCCTCGCCCTCGTGGGCGACGCCGCGGACGGCTATCCGGGCCTCGAGGGCATCGGCGAAGTGAGCGCCGCGCGGCTCGTCCGCCAGTACGACGCGATCGAGGATATCCCGCCGGAAGTGCTCTCCGGAGAGCGCCGGGAGCGGGCCCTTCTCTTCAAGCAGCTCGCGACGCTGCGCACCGATGCGCCGCTCTTTGCCGACGTCGAAGAGCTGCGCTGGCGCGGCGCGACCGGAGCCTTCGACGAATGGGCGGCGAAGATCGGCGATGCCCGCCTTGCGCCGCGCGTCCAGAAACTGCTCAATTCCGTACCAAGTACGTAATTAACGCAGGACGCAGCCGTCGGTGATGTCGATCACCGCGCCGTTGATGGTCGCGGGCGCATCGAGCGCGAGCCAGCGGATCGTCTCGGCGACTTCCTCCGGCGTGCCGGCGCGCCGCGTATAGACGTTCTTCATGAGCGCCGCGATGCGTTCGGGCTGGGCGTTCTTCAGGAGATCGGTGTCCACCGGTCCCGGCGCAACGGCGTTCACCTGGATGCCCTGCGGCCCGAGCAGCGCGGCGAAGCTGCGCGTATAGCTCACCACGCCGGCTTTCGTCACGCCGTACCAGAGGTCGGTGTGGGCGGTGTAGGCCGCGACGGAGGCGAGATTGACGATGCGTCCGCTCTTTCGCTGCACCATGCCTTTGGAGAGCGAGCGGATCAGCTCGACCGGCGCCTCGAGGTTCACGGCCAGGATGCGGCGCCGCGCTTCTTCGGTGTATTTGTCGATCGCCACTGCGGTCTGAACGCCGGCGTTGTTGACGAGGATGTCGACCGGCCCCAGTTGCTCCGCGAGGGCGGCAATGCCGGCCACGTTCGTGAGGTCGTAGACCACATCGCAATGCTCGCGATCGAGGCCGATCACCTTGCAGCCAGCCTTGCGAAGCGCGTCGGCGCTCGCCCTGCCGATGCCGCGAGCCGCGCCCGTGACTAACGCGGTCTTCAGCTAGTGAGTCCCGGCATGGAGAAGCCAGCGGCCTTGAGATCGCGGATCAGCTCTTCCTCCTGCGCGCTCGTCAGCTCGACGAGCGGCGGCCGGCAGGTCTTCCACTGCGGATCGTTGCCGAAGTGGGCGACCGCGCATTTCAGCGCCGGGATCACCGGCTGCTTCTGCACGATCTTGCGCGTGGCGGTGATGCCGGCCTGCAGCTTGTCCGCCTCGGGCGAGCGCCAGTTCTTGTAGAGGTTCGCGATCGGCCCGGGATTGATGTTGCCGGTGGCGGTGATGCAGCCCTTGCCGCCGTGGCGCATGTTGTCGAGCAGGAACACCTCGCTGCCCGCGAACACGTCGAAGCCTGCCTTCGCGAAGGCATCGAGCATCGCTTTCGTGTTGTTCCAGTCGCCGCTCGAATCCTTGAGGCCCGCCACGATGCCGGGGTATTTCGACAGCAGGCGGCCGACCAGGCCGACCGTGATCGCGACCTGCGACACCGGCGGGATGTGGTAGAGGTAGAGTTGCAGCCGCTCGTCGCCCACGCGCTCGATCACCTCGGCGAAGTTGCGGTACAAGCCCTCGTCGGAAACACCCTTGTAGTAGAAGGGCGGCAGCATCAGCACGCCCGCGCAGCCGAGCTCGACCGCCGCGCGCGTGAGCTCGATCGAATCGCTGATCGCGCAGTGCCCGGTGCCGGGCATCAGCGCAGCAGGGGACACGCCACCTTTGACCAGCGCTTCGAGCAGCCGCCGCTTCTCGGCGACCGACATCGAGTTCGCCTCGCTGTTCGTACCGAAGATCGCAAGCCCCGCGCAGCCGCTCTTGAGCAACCAGCGGCAATGCCGCACGAAGCGCTCTTCGTCCGGCGAATAATCCTTTCGGAACGGCGTGATCACGGGCGAGAGCACGCCCTCGATCCGCTTCACCTTGCTCATCGCCGGCTTCATGTCAATCGACCTTCGCGCCGGACGCCTTGACGATCGGCGCCCAGCGCCTGAGCTCGGCCTCGTTCATCTTCGTCATCCCTTCCGGCGTGCCGGGGATGATGTTGTAGCCGAGGTCGGTCATGCGCTTGACGAATTCCGGCGATTTCGTCGCCTGGATGGCCGCGGCGTTCAGCTTGTGGATGATGTCCTTCGGCGTGGCCGCCGGCGCGGCGAGCCCGAACCACACGCCCGACTCGTAGCCCGGCACGCCCGCCTCGGCGATGGTGGGGAGATCCGGCAGCGCGGGATCGCGCTTCGCGCCGGTCGTGGCGATCGCGCGGAGCTTCCCGGCCTTGATGTGCGGCAGCGACGACGGAATGTTGTCGAACATCATGTTCGTGACGCCGGCGAGGAGGTCGGTGACGGCGGGGCCGCTGCCCTTGTACGGCACATGGAGGATGTCGGTGCCGGTCATCTGCGTAAACATGGCGCCCGACATGTGGATGCTGGTGCCGTTGCCGCTCGAGGCGTAGACGAGCTTGCCGGGCTCCTTCTTCGCCAGCGCGATCAGCTCTTTCACGCTGTGCACGGGCACCGACGGATGTACCACCAGCACGTTGTTGAGCGAAACGAGCGGCGCAACCGGCGTCAGGTCCTTGTTCGGATCGAAAGGCATCTTGGCGTAGAGCGCAGGATTGATCGCCTGGATGCCGCTCGTCGTCATGAAGATCGTGTAGCCGTCGGGCGCCGCATGCGCGGCCTCCGCGCCGCCGAGGTTGCCGCCGGCGCCCGGCTTGTTCTCGACCGTGACGGGCTGGCCGAGGATCTTCGTGAGCTCGTACGCGGTCGCGCGCGAGGCAATGTCGACGGCCCCGGCAGGCGGGAAGGGGCAGATGAGGCGGATCGGTTTTGACGGAAACGCCTGGCCGAGAGCGGCCAAGGGGAAAAGCAGTGCAATTGTGAACAGGCGGAACACTGGGGGACCCTTAGACGGTAAAGTGCGAGCCCGAATTATGGCCGACCTGTCGCACGTCGTCAGCATCGAGGACCTGAGGAGCATCGCGCGCCGGCGCCTGCCGCGCGCCATCTTCGATTTCTTCGACGGCGGCGCCGAGGACGAGGTGACGCTGCGGGAGAACCGCGCGGCCTTCGAGCGGGTGCGCCTGCTGCCGAAGGTGCTGGTGAACGTCGCCAAGGTCGACATGAGCGCCGAGATTTTCGGCATTCGCTCGTCGCTGCCGCTCGCCATCGCGCCGACCGGCGGCATAAGCGCCGGCCGGCATGGCGCGGAGTTGATCCTCGCGCGAGCGGCGAAGGCATTCGGCGTGCCTTTCACGCTGGCGACGCCCGCCGCGTTCACCATCGAGCGCGTCGCCGAGGAGGTGGGCGGACGCCTCTGGTTCCAGCTCTACGCGGTCCGCGAGCACACGTTCCGCGAGAAGCTCATCGCGCGCGCGGCCGCGGCCGGCTACGAGGCGATGCTGGTGACGGTGGACCTGCCGGTGTCAGGCAAGCGCGAGCGCGACCCGCGCAACGGCTTTCGCACCCCGTACAACCCGAACTGGCGCAACTCGCGCGATGTCGTCTTCAAGCCGGCCTGGCTTTGGGAAATCATGACGCACGGCCTTCCCGGCATGGCGAATTTCGACGGCTACCAATTCACCACGCCCGCAGGCACGGACATCGCCACGGCGGTCGGCCGCGAGATGGATGCGGCGCTCGACTGGGAGGCGATCCAGCGCATCCGGCATCTTTGGCCGCGCAAGCTTTTGCTGAAAGGGGTTGAGCGTCCTGAGGACGCGGAGCGCGCGGCGTCCATCGGCTGCGATGGCGTGGTGGTATCGAACCACGGCGGCCGCCAGCTCGATGGTGCAGCTCCGACGCTGGATGCGCTGCCGGCCGTCGCGCGCGCGGTCGGAAGCAAGATCACCGTGCTCCTCGACGGCGGCGTGCGCCGCGGCGTCGACATCCTCAAGGCGCGCGCGCTCGGCGCACAGGGCGTCCTCACCGGCCGGGCGACGCTCTTCGGCACCATGGCGGGCGGTGAGGCCGGGGCACGGCGCGCGCTCGAGATCCTATCGAGCGAGCTCGAGCGCTCGATGCAGCTCTGCGGCGTGCCCTCCGTGGCGGCGATCGGCCCGGACCTACTGGCGCATCGCGCGTAGCTGCACGGCGAGCGCCGCACAGGCGGCGACGACCGAGATGGCGCACACCGCGAGCCATCCGCTCGCAGCGAAGGCGCTCGACGCGACGAAGGCGCCGACCGCGTTCCCGGTCCAGACGGCGAAGCCGAAGATGGTGTTCGACCGGGCGCGCGCATCGGGCGCGAGCGAGTTCACCAGCGTCTGGTTCGCCACCATCGTCGCGCGCAGCCCGCAATCGAGGAGCGCGGCGCCGCCGGCGAGGGCGAGCGGCCACCGCACGCCAAACGCGAAGACGACGTAGGCAAGAACGATCACCGAGACGCCGGTCACCACGACCGGGCCGGCGCCTCGAAGATCGAGCCATCGTCCGGCGGCACGCGAGACCAGGATTCCCGCGGCGCCCGGAATCCCGATCAGCCCGGCGACCTGCGGCCCGAGGCCGTGCACCTTGAGGAGCATGGTGGCGATCGTGGCCCAGAAGCCGCCGTAGCACATGCCGAGGCAGAGCTGGACCGCAATCACGCGCCGCATCTCGGCGTGCGTGCGCACGAGGACGATGAGCGATGCGAGCAGCTCGGGATAGCGAAGCCGGGTCTTGGGCGCCGTGTGCGGCAGCCGGGCGATCAGCGCCGGCGCGAGGAGGGCCAGCATGCCCGCGCCGATCACGTACATCGCGCGCCAGCCGAGATGGGCGGCGACGAAACCGCCCGTCACCCGCGCGAACAGTATCCCGAGGAAAAGCGCGCTCAGTACCGTGCCGACGGCGCGGCCGCGGCTCTCGGCGGGCGCAAGCTCCGCGACCAGCGGCACGATGACCTGCGCAAAGCAGGAGCAGATGCCGATGACGAAGCCGCTCGCGGCCGCCATCGCGAGGTTGGGCGCGGCGGCGGCGCCGAGGAGGGCGACGATCGCCGCGCATTGCAGCGTGATGATGAGCCGCCGCTTGTCGAGCTTGTCGCCGAGCGGCACCAGGAACACGATGCCGGCGAGGAAGCCGCCGAAGGTGGCGGTCGGGATCCAGCCGATCGCCGCGCCGCTGGCGCCGAACTCGGCCGCCATCGCGCCGAGCATGGGCGTCTGGTAATGGATGCCGCTCGCGGCCGCGAAGGTCGTGGCCGTGAGGAGCAGCATCAGGCTGCGGTTCAGCGTTTGCTGCGCGATTTTTTGCTTCGCTTGAATTCGCGCACGTAGTCCGGCGCGGCGAACACCCACTCGAGCGCATCGTAATAGCGCTCGGGCTTGCGGCCGAGGAAGATCTGGTTCCTCACCCGGCGCTCGATGCCGTCGGGCACGTGGAAGATCTGGCCGATGAGGCTGTTCGCCGAGATGTGCACGCGCGAGGCACGCACGACGCGCATCTCCTCGTAGCGCTTGAACGCCTTCTCGAAGTCGCCGCCCGCCGTGTCGCAGGCGACGCCGAGGGCCACGGCGTCCTCCATGGCCATCGCCGCTCCCTGCGCCATGTACTGGAGCATGAGGTGCGCCGCATCGCCGAGCAGCGCGACCCGCCCCTGCGTCCATCGATCGACGGGGTCCCGGTAGCGCAGGATCCAGCGTGTGAACTGCTTGGGCGTGCGCATCAGCTTGAGCGGCTTCCCGCAGTAGTGCGCGAACTGCGGCAGCACCTCCTGCGGTGTCGCCACCTCGTTATGGCCCTCGCTCACCTCCTTGCCGATGGTGGTGGCGACGAGGTTGAAGAGCTTCCAGCCGCGCAGCGGGTAATGGACGATGTGCGTGTTGTGCGCCGCCCAGAGCGTCGCTGCCGCCCAGCGCAGGTCCTTCGGCACGTCGCCCGCGTTGAGCACCGCCCGGTAGCACTTGTGGATGCTGGAGTTCGGAAAGGCATCGCCGACGATCCGGTCGCGCACGATCGAGCGCGCGCCGTCGGCGCCGACGAGTGCCGCGCCGTGGATGCGCTCGCCATTGGCGAGCGTGATGCTGACGCCGGCATCCTCGAGGTCATAGCCGGTGACGCGGCTATTGGTGCGCAGCTCGATCAGCTCCGGCAGCGCCTTGCAGCCATCGACGAGCGAGCCGTGGATATCGGCCCGGTGCGTCACGGCGTAGGGATTGGCGAAGCGCTTCGCGAAGCGCGCATCCAGCGGGATATCGATCACCTTCTCGCCCGAGATGCCGTCCATCATGAGCAGGCGCTCGATGAAGACGGCTTCCTTCTTCACCAGCTGTCCGACGCCGAGCGCGTCGAGTGCGTGCCAGGCGTTGGGCGCGATCTGGATGCCGGCGCCGATCTCGCCGAACTGCGCCGCCTGCTCGAGCACGATGCTCTTGAACCGCTTCCGCGCGAGCGCGAGCGCCGCCGCAAGGCCGCCGATGCCGCCGCCCGCTATCACGACGGGCTTCTTATTTCTAGAGGAGGATCGCGATGCCATCGATCTCGCCTTCCGAGTTCACCAGGTCCACGCGCTTATGGGCAATACGGAATGTATCGCCGCTCTTGCGCAGCCGGTGCTCGACGAGGGCGCCGTAGACGCGCTGTTTCTCGTTGCGAAATTCGACCACCGTGAGCGTCGACGCCACTCGAACCTCTTGGGCGGTTTCGTCCAGGACGGAAACATTTCCCACCTGGTGCACGGTGCGCGCGAGCGGTTGCCGCGCATGTGCGCGCGGATGGCGGATCTGCTTCACTCGCAGCTCGAGGAGCGTGCGGTCGTCGTGGATGATGGACGAGGTCTCGTGCGGGTCCTTCTGGCCCTGCTCGAGCGGCACCCAGTAGGTGGCGTCGTCGGTGAAGAGCTCGAGCCATTCCTCGTAGCGCTGCGTGTCCAGCAGCCGCGCTTCGTGGTACAGAAACGCTTCAGGCGTCACGAGTCATGTAATCCAGCCACGCGCGCATCTGCGCGCGGATATAGACCTCGCTGGTGCCGGTCTTGCCTCGCAGCGTCTCCTTTTCCTGCACATCGTTGCCGTAACCGCGGCCGATGTAGACCCAGTCGACCGCGCCGGAGGAGAGCCCGTGCTGGATCCGCTCGTAGACTTCGAGGTCGTCGGTGAGCACCCAGGAGGCCGTGCCGTTCACGACGTTGGCGAAAGCGACGGTGTCGCGGAACATCCGCGCCGGCGCGTTCTTCATGCGGAACGAGTAGGTGTAGACCACAGAGCGGTCCACCGCCAGCGGATGGATGATGCGCAGCTGCCTGAACTGGCTCATGAAGGAGCAGTTGGGGTAGACGATCGTGTTCCACAGCGTGACCCGCAGGATGCGATCGGCCTGCTTTTCGCCGACCTGCGCCGCGAGGCGCTTGCGGTAGTCGTCGAACACGGGGTTGCCCAGGCCGGCCACCAGGCGATCGTCGTCGTGGTAATCGCCCATGTAGCCGTGGCCGAGCGGCGTCGTCCACATGCCGGTGCCTTCCCACACGGCGTCGGGTGCGCCGTTCTGCCGCATCTGGCGCACGGCGATGTCGTAGTAGTGCTCCTCGCCGGGCTTGCCGGGGTCGGGCGCGTTGCGCGCGACCGCCACCGAGGAGGCATGCACCCACGCCGGATGCGCGCCATCGAGGTGGTTCTCGAGCATCAGCTTCCAGTTGCCGTTGTAGGTGTGCTTGAAGACGCCTCCGGCGACTTCGAGCTCGCCGCCGGGCGCGCGATCGACCATATCGTCGAACGAGGCGCGCGCCGCCCCGAGGAACTCCTCCAGGCCCGGTCCTTCGGTCGCGAGCGAAGCAAAGATGAATCCGCGGTAGATGGCGACGCGGGGCACCGCCTTCAGTTTGAGACCTTCCAGGCTCTGGTAGCCGCTCGCGAACGGCACGGCCTTTAGCCCGCCCGCGCGGTCGTAGCTCCAGCCGTGATACGGACAGACGAAGCGTTCCGCATTACCCCGGCCCTCGGCGCAGACCATCGAGCCTCGATGGGCGCAGCGATTGACGAGCACGTGGATGCCGTCGTCATGGCGCACGACGATGACCGGCTCCCGCCCCATGCGGGCGGTGAAGTAGTCGCCGGCGCTCCGCACCTGGCTTTCGTGGCCAAGCACGAGCCAGGCGCGGCCGAAGATGCGCTCCAGCTCGAGCTCGAAGATTGCCGGGTCGGCATACACCGAGCGGTGCACGCGGTCGGGCTGCACCAATAGCGCGAGGCGCTCGCGATCAAACGCACCCATAGTCGATATGGTAAAGGTTAGGCATGGCGAAAAACGTGTTCGCAAAGCCCGGCGCCAAGGTGCGCCTCGCCGACATCTCGTGCGACCCGCCCGACGGCATGACGGCCACGAAGGCCGAGAAGCGCTTCGAGACGCTCGGCGCCGAGCTCTTCGACCTGCAGGACGCGATGTGGGGCGCAAGACTGCACGGCGTGCTCGTGGTCCTGCAGGGGCGCGACGCCGCCGGCAAGGACGGCACCATCAAGCACGTCGCGGGCTGCCTCAATCCGCGCGGCGTGAGCGTGGTGTCCTTCGGCGTGCCGACCCTGGAAGAGAGCCAGCACGACTTCCTCTGGCGCGTGCACCGGCATATGCCGCGCCACGGCGAATTCGCCATCCTCAACCGCTCCCACTACGAGGACGTGCTCGTCGTGCGCGTGCACAAGCTCGCACCGAAGAAGCTGTGGAAACCCCGCTACGGCCACATCGCCGACTTCGAGGCGCTCCTCGCCGAGCAGAACACCATCGTGCTCAAGTTCTTCCTGCACATCACCAAGAAGGAGCAGAAAGAGCGGCTGCTCGAGCGCGAGGCCCGGCCCGAGACCGCGTGGAAGCTGAACGCCGGCGACTGGCAGGAGCGCAAATACTGGGACGACTACACCGAGGCCTACGAGGACGCGATCTCCAGGACCGCGGCGGAGCAGGCGCCGTGGATCGTGGTGCCGGCCAACGCCAAGTGGTATCGCAACCTCGTCGTCGCCCAGGCCATCGCCGACGCGCTGCGGCCGCACCGCAGCGAGTGGCTGGCGAAGCTCAAGGAGATAGGCAAGGAGGCACGGGCCACGCTGCGCGGGTATCGGGCATGAGCGCGATCGCGCTGGAAGTCTCCGGGCTGCGCAAGTCGTATACCAAGAACGGCCAGGCGCTCCACATCCTGGACATCGAGCGCTTCGCCGTGCGCGAGGGCGAGTTCATCACCATCATCGGCCCGAGCGGCTGTGGCAAGAGCACCTTCCTGCACATCATGGGCGGATTCATCGGTGCCGACGCCGGCGCGATCCGCGTCTACGGCAACGAAGTCAAGAAGCCCGGCCCCGACCGCGGCATGATGTTCCAGGAGTTCGCGCTATTTCCCTGGAAGACGGTGGCCGGCAACGTGGCCTGGGGACTGGAGGCGCAGGGCGCCTCGCGCAGCCATATCGACGAGGTGGTCGGCAAGTACCTCGACCTGACCGGCCTCGCCGAATTCCGCAACCACTATCCCGCCGAGCTCTCCGGCGGCATGAAGCAGCGCGTCGCGCTCGCGAGAGTGCTGGCATTCGACCCCAAGGTCTTGCTGATGGACGAGCCCTTTGGCGCGCTCGACGCGCAGACGCGCGAGACGATGCAGGCGGAGGTGACGCACATCTGGGACCGGACGAAGAAGACCATCGTCTTCGTCACGCACGACATCGAGGAAGCGGTCTACCTCGGCGATCGCGTCGTCGTGCTTTCCGCCCGTCCCGGCCGCATCAAGGAGGAAGTGAAGATCGACTTGCCGCGGCCGCGCGGGCTCGAAGCCAAGAAGTCGATCCAGTGCCACGAGTACCGCAATTACATCTGGGATCTCATCCGGAGCGAATCGCAGCGCGCGAGGTAGCCGTAGCGTTACATTGGTGAAACAACCCGGGTATGATCAGGCGCGAAACCCTGGGAGAGCACATTGGCACAAGACAAGACATACAACGGCAGCTGTTTCTGCGGCACCGTGCAGTTCACAGTGAGCGGCGAGCCGGCGGCGATGGGCTATTGCCACTGCGAGTCGTGCCGCACCTGGTCCGCCGGACCGGT
>DASQGW010000038.1:0-70002 GCA_035632415.1 Burkholderiales bacterium
GCCGAACGGCATCACAGTGAACAAGAAAGGCACGCAGGTCTATGTCGCCATCACGCGCGCGCAGCAGATCTGGCGGCTGCCGCTCATGGCGGGCGGTACGCCGTCGAAGACCGGCGTCGCGATCCAGCTCTCCGGCGGGCACGCCGGGCCCGATGGCATCGAGACCGATGATGAGGACGGCCTGATCGTGTGCCATCTGGGCGTCGGTATCTGGCGTTTCGACTCCAACTGCCTGCCGACGCATCTCCTCCATGCCGGCAAAGAGCACCGGCTGATGACCAACATCGCGTTTCGCGGCAAGACTCTCTACATCACCGATTCGGCGAACGGCGAGATCCTGATGGCGGAGATGCCGGTCGCGGGCAAGAAGATGTTTTCCATGAGGTGACCATGCGATTCCTGCTCTGCTTTCTCCTCGCCGCCACGGCGGCACACGCGCAGTACCCCACGAAGCCGGTGCGCATCGTGGTCGGCTATGCCGCAGGCAGCTCGACCGACATCGTCGGCCGCGTGATGGCCGACCGGCTCGCCGCGTTCTGGAAGCAGAGCGTGTACGTCGAGACGCACGCCGGCGCGGCGGGCAACCTCGCCGCGGACACGGTGGCGAAGGCGCCGGGCGACGGCTACACGCTGCTCTTCGCGCAGAACGGGCTTGCGATCAGCGCGGCCGCGCTGCCGAACCTGCCCTATAGCGCGGAGCGCGATCTGGTGGCGCTTGCGCCGGTCGCGGCGACGCCGCACATCCTCATCGTCGCGCCCGGGTTCCCGGCAAAGAACGTGCAGGAGCTCATCGCGCGCGCCAGGGCGGAACCGGGCAAGCTCACCTACGCCTCTTCTGGTGTCGGCAATTCGGACCACCTTTGCGGCGAGCTCTTCAACGTCATGGCCGGCATCGAGGCCGTGCACGTGCCTTACAAGGGCGGCGCTCCTGCCGCGGTCGACGTGCTCGGCGGAAGGATCTCGTACTACTTCGCCGGCATGCCCGTCGGGCTGCCGCTCGCGAAATCCGGCAAGGCACGCGCGCTCGCCGTGACGAGCAAGGAGCGCTTTCCGGGCGCGCCCGACCTGCCGACGGTCGCGGAGCAGGGGCTGCCGGACTATTCAGCGGCGCTGTGGAATGGCTTCTTTGCGCCGAGCTCGGTGCCCGCGGAGCTCTCTGCGCGCATTGCCGCCGATATCGAGAAGGTGATGATGCTCCATGAGACGCAGGAAAAGCTGGCTGGCGCGAGCGTAACGATCTGGGCGGGCAACCAAGCCGACTTCAAGCGTTTCTTCGCGACGGAGATCGTAAAGTGGCGAGACGTCGTGAAGAAGGCGAACCTTAAGCTCGAATAGCCGCCGCCTGCGACACGACGAAACGCAGCGGCCGCTCAGGAAATCGAGCGGCCGCCGAAGTCGCTAGAGCAAGAAGCGCTACTGCTGCAGTTGAGCGCGTATCTCGCCGCCCTTGTACTTGTCGCTGTGCACGTTCACGTACAGGTTGCCGGTCTTGAGGGCATCCACCTGCGCCTGGGTGAGCTTCTTGCCTGCCGGCACGCTGTAGGTATCGCCATTCTTGGTCAATGGAACGATGACCGGGCCGTTCTGGCCTTGCGCGGCCTGGTGGATGTGCGCCATCGTGCCTTGCATGCCCTCGGTCGTGACGCTTCCGGTAATGGTGCCGTCGTCGGCGACGCGGAAGCTGCCGCTGCCTTTCGCCTGCGTCGCCGCGGGCGGAACTTCGTTGGCGCCGGTGAGACTCACCTTCATCGCGCCGCTGCCCGGCATCCAGTCCGGCATGCTCGAGCACCCGGCCAGGCCCGCGATGGCTGCTGCTAGCAGAAGCCTTTTCATGTTCTCGTCTCCTCTTGGAAGTGAACCTGCACGCAGGATGAACGACTCGCGCAGCTAGAATATTCCAATGCCCCGCATCGCTGGCTCGTCTGCGCTTTCGCGCCTGCGCATTGTAGACCTGTCGCGCGTGCGCGCCGGCCCCTCGTGCGTGCGCCAGTTCGCCGACTTCGGGGCCGACGTGATCAAGATCGAGTCCCCTCCGGGGGTCGACCCCAACGAGAACATGGGCGGTCCGCGCGACGGCCCCGACATGCAGAACCTGCACCGCAACAAGCGCGCCATGACGCTGAACCTGAAGCAGCCGGCGGCGCGCGAGGTGCTCATGCGCCTGGTGAAGACCGCGGACGTGGTCGTGGAGAACTTCCGCCCGGACGTGAAGTTCCGCCTCGGCATCGACTACGAGTCCCTCGCCAAGGTGAACCCGCGCATCATCCTCGCGAGCATCTCGGGCTTCGGGCAGGACGGCCCCTATCGCGACCGGCCGGGCTTCGACCAGATCGCGCAGGGCATGAGCGGCATCATGTCGGTGACCGGCGCGCCGGGGCAGGGACCGATGCGCGTCGGCGCAGCGGTCGCCGACGTCGCCGCCGGCCTCTACGCGGCGCTCGGCATCTTCGCGGCGCTCATCGAACGAGAGCATTCCGGGCGCGGGCAGTGGGTGCAGAGCTCGCTTCTCAATGCGGGCATCGGCCTGCTCGACTTCCAGGCGGCGCGCTACGCCATGAAAGGCGAGGTGCCCGGCCAGGTCGGCAACGACCATCCGACCAGCATGCCGACCTCTGCATACAAGACGAAGGACGGCCATATCAACGTCGCCGCTTCGGGCGACGGCATGTGGAAGCGCATCTGCCAGCTCTTCGGGCGCGAGGAACTGGCGACCGACGAGCGCTTCAAGACGAACGAGCTGCGCGCCAGGAACCGTATCGCGCTGAATGCCGAGATCAACAAGGCGCTCGCCGCGCGCACCTCGGCCGAGTGGATCGATGCCTTCAACAAGATCGGCGTGCCGTGCGGGCCGATCTACAAGATGGACGAGATGTTCGCCGATCCCCAGGTTCAGCACATCAAGGCTGCGGTGGAGGTTGAGCATCCGCGCATCGGCCGCTTCAAGATCCTGAACCAGCCCGCGCGGCTCTCGCGCACGCCGGCCGAGATCAAGACCGCGACGCCCGACATCGGCCAGCACACCGACGAGATCCTGAAGGAACTCGGCTACGAGGCGAAGGAGATCGCGGCGCTGCGTGCCCAGGGGGCCGTCTGACGGAGAAGATCATCGCGCGCAAGGACGGCGCGATCGGCTGGCTGGTGTTCAACAACCCCGATCGGCGCAACGCCGTCTCGCTCGAGATGTGGCAGGCGATCCCGCAGGTGCTCGAAGGCTTCGCTACGGATGTCGCGATCCGGTGTGTCGTGCTGGCCGGAGCAGGCGAGAAGGCCTTCGTCTCGGGCGCCGACATCTCGCAGTTCGAGAAGGAGCGCTCGAGCGCCGAAGCCGTGGCGCACTACGACGCGATCGGCGAGAAGGCGCAGAGCGCGCTCAAGATGTTTGACAAGCCCGTCATCGCCATGATCCGGGGCTACTGCATCGGCGGCGGCCTGAACATCGCCAACCTTTGCGACCTGCGCATCGCGGCGGACGACGCGCGCTTCGGGATTCCGGCAGCGAAGATGGGCCTCGGCTATAGGGCGAGCTCGATGAAGCATCTCGTGGACATCGTGGGCGCCGCGCATGCACGCGAGATCATGCTCACCGCGCGCCGGTTCAACGCCGAGGAGGCGCTGCGCATGGGCCTCGTGCACAGGGTCGTGCCCGTGCCTGAGCTGGAAAAGACCACGCGCGACTACTGCGACATGATCGCGGCGAACGCACCGCTCACCCTGCGCGCGGCGAAGCGCATCATCCGCGAGGTCGGCGCGGCGCACTACGACGCCGAAGCCTGCGCCGCCTGGGTGAAGGAATGCTTCGAGAGCGAGGATTACCGGGAAGGCCGCCGGGCCTTCATGGAGAAGCGCAAACCGGTCTTCAAGGGTCGATGACAGGGGAGAAAGCAATGAAGCAACTCGCGGCAGTCACCGCGCTCGGCATATTGGCCGCTGCGTCGGCGTGCGCGTTCGCGCAGAATTTCCCGACGAAGCCCGTCACCGTCGTGGTCGGCTTCGAGCCCGGCGGCGGCACTGACACGACCGCGCGCATCATCGGCAAGACGCTCGGCGAGCAGCTCGGGCAGCAGATCGTGGTCGAGAACCGGGCCGGCGCGGGCGGCACGATCGCGGTCGCGTACACGGCCAAGGCGGCGCCCGACGGCTACACGATCGTGCTGGCGAACGTCGGCGCGCTCACCGCCAACCCCTTCCTCATGCACCTCACCTACGATCCGCTGAAAGACCTGACGCCGATCAGCATGGCGGCGATCTTCGCCAACGTGTTCGTCGTGCAGCCGGACCTGCCGGTGAAGAACCTCGCCGACTACGTCAAGCTGGCGAAGGAAAAGCCGAAGACCGTGACCTATGCCTCCTCGGGCGTGGGCGGCGCGGGTCACCTCGCCGGCGAGCTGCTCGCCATCATGGCGAAAGTCGAACTCGTGCACGTGCCTTACAAGGGCGGCGGGCCGGCCATGCGCGGCTTCCTGGGCAAGGAGGTCGCCTCGTTCGTCGCCACGCCGATCTCCTCCGTGAAGCAGATCGAGGCCGGCAAGGCGCGCGCCATCGCCACCACCGGCCCCCAGCGCGCCGAGCTGATGCCCGACGTGCCGACGGTCGCCGAGCAGGGCTACCCGGGCTACGAAGCGCTCAACTGGTACGGTTTTCTCGGTCCGGCCGGCATGCCGAAGGCGCTCGTCGAGCGGCTGCACGACGAGATCGCCAAGGCGATCGCCAACCCGGAGGTGGTCTCGGCGATGAAGAAGACCGGCGTGGAGCCGCAGTCGAGCAAGCCCGAGGATTTCGCCGCCTACATCAAGCGCGAGTACGAGGCCTGGGGCAAGGTGATCAAGCAGGCGGGCATCAAGGTGCAGTAGCTATAGGCGCACGACGATCTTGCCGACGGCGGCATTGGACTCCATGTAGTCCTTCGCCTTCGGCAGCTCGGCGAACGTGAAGACCTTGTCGACGAGCGGCTTCAGCTCGCCGCTCGCGAAGAGCGGCAGGAAATCCTTCTTGAAGCCCTCGACGGTGGCCGCGCGCTGCGGCGCGGTGCGCAGCTTGTTCGACACGCCGAAGAGCTTCAGGCGCTTCGAGTGCAGCGCATCGAGGTCGATCTCGCTCTTCAGGCTGCCGTCGAGGTAGCCGACGGTTGCGAGCCGTCCTTCGTAGGCCATCGAGCGGATGCACTCGGCGAACACCGTGCCGCCGACGTTGTTGACGACGAGGTTCACGCCCTTGCCGTCGGTCGCCTTCATCACCGCTTCGTGGAAGTCGGGCTTGCGCGTGTGGATCGGCACGTCGAGGCCCAGGTCCTTCAGCTTCTGCAGTTTCTCGGCAGAGCCGGACGTGCCGATCACCTTCGCGCCGAGTGCCTTGCCCGCCTGCAGCGCGGCGACGCCGACCCCCGAGGTGACCCCGGTGACGAGCAGCCATTCACCGCTCCTCAGGCCGCCTTGCTGCACGAGCATGTCGTAGACCACCAGAAAAGTGATCGGCGTCGCGGCTGCTTCCTCCCACGAGAGCGTTGAAGGCACGGGTATCGCGTCCTGCTTGTCCATCGCCCCATATTCGGCAAAGGCGCCCGGCAGGCGTCCCATCACGCGCTCGTTCGTACCGACGACTTCGCCCGCGGCATCCATCCCCGCGGGCTTTTCGGTGCCGGGCTTGATGAGACCGTGCCCGGCGATCAGCTCGCCGCGGTTCAGGCTCGCCGCGCGGATCTTCACCAGGACCTGGGTGGCGGAGGGCTGGGGCTGTGACTTTTCTCGCAGCTCGAGGGCCATGCCATGGGTCTCGGCGCGAAGGATGTAGGCTTTCATGGCCGGAATTATGCCCACGACCGGTGTCATGTCGCGTCGTTATATTCGGAACCCCCCAACAAGAAGGAGTCAACGATGAAGCGACTGCTTGGGATTGTGCTCGTGGCATGCGGCTTGATCGCGCCTTCCCTACAGGCGGCAGTGATCGGCACCGATCAGGTGGTACAGGGCGAGCGCGAGCGGGTGAAAGCGGCGCTCGAGCGGCCCGATGTCGTGCAGGCGCTGAAGAAAGTAGGCGTCGATGCGAAGGCGGCCGAGGCGCGGGTCGACGCGATGAGCGACTCCGAAGTCGCTCAGCTCTCGAACCTGGCGGACCTGCTGCCGGCGGGCGGCGCGCCGCTGACGAACGAGCAGCTGGTCATCATCCTGCTCATCGTCCTGATCCTCGTCATAGCGCTCTAAGCCGCGAGCTCGACGGCCTCGTTCTTGTCGTTGGCGGTGGCGAGCTTCACCGGCCGCCGCCACATGCGGTGCACATAGTCGAGCACGCGCTTCGCGCGCGTGACGTCGAGCCCGCGCCCGTCGCTCGCGTGGTCGTGCGTGAGCGTGAGCGTGCCGTCGTGCTTGAGCTCGGTGGCTGCGACGCGCGGCGAGCCGTAGTTGAACTTCGGTGAGAGGATCGCCTCCCGGATGGCGTTGATGTCCTTCGTGGCGACGCGGATCTCGTCACCCGGCCTCGTCTCGTAGACGAAGAGCCCCGACTGCTGGGCGAGTTCCTCGTCGAGGAAGTTGCGGATGAAGCCGAAGTCATCCTCGTCGCGCCGCACTTCGCGCGCACGCTCGATGCCGTGTTTTTCGACGATCCGCTCCCAGAGGGTGAAGCCGAGGTAATACGGGTTGATCGCAAGCGCGGTCTGCTGGCCGCTGGCAAACGGACGCACGACGTCCGAATGCGCCTTGAGGGCCGATAGATAAAGCGGCTGCGGCAGGAAGTCGGCTTCGCGCAGGAGCCGCGCGTGCCAGTACGATGCCCAGCCCTCGTTCATGATCTGGCAGGCGAACACCGGGTAGAAATAGAACGACTCGGTGCGCACCATCAGGAAGATGTCGCGCTCCCATTGCTCGAGCTCGGGCGCGTAGTGGGCGATGAACCAGAGGAGGTCGTACTCGGGGTGCGCGGGCACCGGCGCGCGCACCTGTCCGGTCTTGGCCGCCGCAGGCGCCTCGGCACCGGGCAGCAGCTTGAAGCGCGACTGGAACTCGGATTCGGCCACCTGTCCCTTCGGTTCCAGGAATTCCGGGTAGCGAGCGCGGTGCAGCTCGCCGGTCACGTCGATGTGCGCTTCCAGCGCGAGCGCCGCGTCGAGCACGCTCTCGACCTTCTCCACGCCGTGCGCTTCGATGGCGAGCTGGATGCGATGCGCGTGGGCGGCCGCGGTCTCGACGATGTTGCCCCCCGCCATGGCATGGAAGCGGGCGAAGAGCTGGTTGTTCTTGCTGAAATCGGCGTGTCCAAGCACATGCGCGGTGACGAGCGCATTCTCCGCGGTCGAGTTGCCGTCCATGAGAAACGCGCGGCACGGGTCGCCCGGGAACATCACCTCGAAGATCTTCGAGTGCCCCATGCTCTGGCGCACGAGCTGGTGGATGTAGCGCACGCCGAAGGACCAGTGCGGCATGCGCACGGGCAGCCCGTAGACCGCGATCTCGGTCATGAGCGAGGCGGGCGCCATCTCGAAGTCGACCGTGTAGTAGTCGAGCCCCAGCCGCTTCGCGAGCGCTTCGATGCGCTCCGCGTAGTCTTGCAACTCGGTCATGACTCGCTCTGTTCGGTGAAGAACGCGCGGATCGCGTTCCACACGTCGTCCTGCGACGCGAGATGGCTGGTCCCGACCGGAAGGCCGGAGGCCTTGAGCTCGCCGAAGATCTCGGCAAGCTGCGTGTCGCGCGGCCGGAAGGTGGCGACGCCGCCGGTCTCGCAGTAGCCGCTGTAGTTCACCTGGCCGGCGATGTCGGCGAGGGTGCCGCGCGCCTCGTCGCGGTCCTCGGCGGCGTTCTCGCCGTCGGAGGCGTAGAAGAAGTAGACGTTGTAACGGCCGGGGTCGTAGCGCTTCTCCATCACCTCGAGCGCGAGGCGCGCCACGCTGGAACTCACCGTGCCGCCGCTCGAGGAGGCCTGGAAGAACTGGCTCTCGTCGAACTCCCACGCCTGCGCGGCGTGCGCGAGGAATACCGTCTCGACCTTGGCGTACTGACGGCGGATGCCCTGCAGGGCGAAGAAGAAGAATTGCTTGGCGAGGCGCCGCTGCGCTTCGTCCATGCTGCCCGAGACATCGAGCGCGAAAATCACCGCCGCGCTGGTCGCGGGCGAAGGGCGCTTCACGAGCTGGCGGAAGCGCAGGTCGTCGTTGACGAGCGAGATCGGCTCCTCTTCGACGATCGTTCCACCACCCTGGATCGCATGACGCTTCACGGCCTCCTTCATCGTGCGGCGCCGGTCGAGGCGCGAGCGCGCGCCGCGCTTGTCCCAGCCTTCGCGGATGTACTCGGCCTGGTCGATCGTCGCGGTGCGCTTCGGCTTGAGCTCCGGGAGCTTCAGCTCCTCCCACAGCCAGTCGACGATCTCGTCGACCTTGAGCTCGACCACGAAACGGATCTCGCCGTCGTTCGTGCCGCCGGCTTGTCCCGGCTCGCCGCCTTCCTCGCGTCCCGGCTGGAGGACGTCGCCGGGCTCGCCGCGACCCTGGCCGGCGCCTTGCTGCACCGGGCTCTCGGCGAGCCGCAGGCGCGCATGCTCGAGGAACTTCACCGGCACGGCGACGGTGCGGCTGCCCGGCCCTGTCATCAGGTCGGAGTTCGCGAGGAGCTCGGGCAGCGTGTCCTTGACGGCGTCGCGCACCTTTTCGTTATGGCGCAGCCAGTCGCGGGCACCCCGGGAGAACAAGTCGTACCAGGGTGTCTCCGCGGCAAGCCGGATGGTCATTCTTGCGCCAGCAACGTCGTCACGTAGTTGAGCGCCTCGCGTGCGCTATGCGCGTCGTAGCCGTATTCGTCGACGAGGCGCTTCTCGACCACCGAGATCTTCTGGCGGGTCTCGTCGTCGGGCCGGGCGGCCGAGCTCACCAGGCGCAGCACGTCGCGCCGGCTCTCGAAAAGGTATTGCTCGACCGCGTCGTGCAGCGGCGCATGCGAATCCAGCGTGAATTTCTCGCCGCGCTTGTACGCGCCCATCGCCTTGCGCACCACTTCCTGGCGGAAGGAGAGCTTGCCGGACTCCGAGATGCGGATCTTCTCCTCCACCGAACGCAGGAAGCGCTCGTCGGGCTTGCGCTCCTCGCTCGTGATCGGGTCGCGCAGCGTGCGGTTGTCGAGCGTCGCCTCCACCTCGTCGAGGTACTTGTCGAGGAGCTGCTGGGCTTCCTGCTCGAACGAGACGAACAAAGCCTTGTGCACGTCTTCCTTGACCCAGCGGTTGTAGAAGTCCTTGCGCACCGCGACGAGGAAATCGACCCACTTCCTCTTCTTCTTGCCATCGATCCTCACGTCGGACTCGATCGAGTCCTTGAGCGCGATCAGGACATCCATGGTCGTCAGGCTTTTCGCCTGCGACTGGATGATGGCGTTCGACAGCGCGTTGATGACGAACCGCGGCGAGACGCCGGCGAGGCCCTCGTCGGGGTTCTTCTGCTTCATCTTGGCCGCGTCGCCCGGCGCGACGCCTTCGACGTCCTCGCCGGCATAGAGGCGCACCTTCTTCACGTTGTCGGCGTCGCGCTCCTCGGACTCGCCGAGGCGCGAGAGCACCGCGAAGACCGATGCGACATGCAGTGCATGCGGGTCGAGATGCACCTCACGGAAGGCCTGCGTCGATGAGCAGAGCTTGCGGTAGATGCGGGCCTCTTCCTTGTAGTCGAGCGTGTACGGCACCTGGATGATCACCATGCGGTCGAGCAGCGCCTCGTTCTCCGGCTCCTGCAGGAACTTGCGAAACTCGGCGAAGTTGGTGTGCGCGACGATGGTCTCGTCGAGGTGGATCAGCGGGAAGCGCGAGACCTTGACGTTCTTCTCCTGCGTCAAGGTCAAAAGCAGATAGAGGAACTCGCGCTTCACCTTGAGGATCTCGATCATCTCGAGGAGCCCGCGGCTCGCGGCGAACACCGCGCCGGACCACGACCATGCGCGCGGATCGCCCTCGTCGCCGAATTCGGAGACCTTGGAGAGGTCCACCGAGCCGACGAGATCGGCGATGTCCGCGGTGGTCGGATCGTGCGGCGCGTAGGTGCCCACGCCCACGCGGCCGGCTTCAGAGATGAAGATGCGCTCGACCGGCATCTGCATGAAGTCGCCGCCGAGCTCGTGCTGTAACCGGCTCGCGCAGTGCGGGCAGAGCTCGCCCGTGATCTCCACGCCGTAGGTCTGGCGGAATTGCGGGCGCAGGGTGTGCGGGATGAGATGCACCGGCGACTCGTGCACCGGACAGCCATGGATCGCGTAGAGCGCGCCCGCGTCGGTCTGGCTGTAGGCTTCGAGCCCGCGCTTGAGCAGGATCACCATGCTCGACTTGCCGCCCGACGGCGGCCCGAGCAGCAGCAGCAGCCGTCGGCCCACTTCGGAACCAGCGCTCGCCGCCTTGAAGTAGTCGAGCACGCGCCCGATCGTGTCGTCGATGCCGAAGAGCTCGTCTTCGAACAGCTGGCACCTGAACTTGCCGCTGCCCTCGGAGAAGCCCTCATTAAATCCATTGGCGCGCAGCATGTCCCATATGTATTGGTGGCTGGTGCGAACCATGCCCCTGGGATCGGCGCGGAACACGCCTTCGAGGAAATCCGACAGCGTTCCGCTCCAGCGCGCGGCGCGATGATCCTTGGTGAACTCGACGAGCGATTTCAGGAAGTCAGAGTGCCTTTCGCTCGTGGGGGATTTCATCGTTGTCTCAGTGTTCACTGATCATCACTCCTTCCTCAGAGCAAGATTCGACCCAAGCTTCTCCCGCGGTTACCTTTTGTCACACCCCGCCGTACTTGTATTGCGTGGCCCTTCTTCCCCGAACGCGCCGGTCGGCGCACAGTTGACGCGGACGGCCTTGTCGCGTCGCCCGCCACGGCGTGACAACTTTCGCCGACAGGGCGGGCGAACCCGGGTAGGGTCTCTCCGGTCAAACACCCAATATGCTTAAGGAAATTCACGGAGTCGCAGACGACCCGCCGGCGCGCCGGCGGTGGTTTCACGACGATTTCTTCGATCTTTTCGTCTGGCAGGCCGGGCCCGAAGTGACGCTCTTCCAGCTCTGCTACGGGGTGGATTCGAGCGACCGGGCGCTCGTCTGGGACAAGAGTCGCGGCTTCTTCCACGACGGCCCCCCGGCGCCCGACGAGGTGCTGAGCCGATTCGACGACGCCGCCACCGCGCTTCCCGAGGACATCCGCAGCGAGATCCGCGAAAGGATCCACGAGTTCGCCGGCCGGCGCCTCGCCGTGACGTCGCGGCGCAGACAGTTCCGGCGCGCGGCCTGGCAGCGCTGAAAATTCTGAGGGAAGTTTTCCTTCTGCGGGCCTGATCGGCCGCTTGTTGCTGAGGGTTCTGCTCTTCGCGGCTCTAGTGGAGGTCGCGATTATTCCCTTCTTGAAAGCTCGCGCTCATGTTGCGCCAGCTTTCAGCGGAAGTCCACTGCCGCAAATGTAAATGTTCGGCGACAATTATTTCCTCATCTCGGGGAGGGAAAACGATGAAGCCGGAACTGACGCTTTTGGTCTGGTCGGTGCTGCTGACGTTCGTGCAAATGTTAATCGCCGTCACGGGAGCCACGCTGCAGGTTGGCCTGCCGACCTTGGCGGGGAACCGCGAAGGCCTCGCGCCTTGCACCGGATGGGCGGGCCGCGCGGCGCGCGCGCACCGCAACATGCTCGAAAGCCTGGTGCTCTTCGCCGCGCTGGTGCTCGTCGCCGTGGCGGCGGGAAAGGCCAATTCGACGACGCTGCTCGGCGCGCAGATCTTCTTCTGGGCGCGCGTCGCCTACGCCGCGGTCTATCTCGCCGGGATCCCGTGGCTGCGCACGGGCGTCTGGTTCGTTTCCGTGGTCGGCCTGGCGCTCATTTTTTTGCAGGTTGTGTAGGCGCGCCGATCGCCACCGGCCGGATCGGCGATCCGGCCGCACCTTTTTCGCGCAGCGGCAGCACCATGGTGCACGACAACCACGTGCCGTCATTCGCCATCTCGTCGAGCTTCACATTCTCGATGAGATGGATCCCGGCCTGCGTCAGCATGTGATGGTGCACGGCGAACGGTAGCGCGGGCGGCGTGCTTTCCGCCGGAGCGCTCTTGCCTTCCAGCATGCCCTCCGGCACCGGGTCGACGAACGGCGTGTCAAGGCCGATGGCGACGATGCGCCTGTCCGCGAGATAGCGCGCCGCTTCGTACGCAAGCCCGGGCGCCTTGCTGTAATAGACCTTCTCCGTGTCGGGATCGCGCCAGTAATCGCTCCAGCCGGTGTAGATGTACACGACATCGCCCGGCAAGATGTTGCGGAACGTCAGATTCTGCGCCTTGATCATCGTTTCGATGTCTTTCACCGTGATGAGCTGGCCCGGCTTCATCGGTTGGCCGTGGCCGACGACGCTTTTCGCATCGAGCAACACCGCGCTCGTGACGATGGGCGGCACCTTGTCGACGCCGAGCCGCTGAAGAGATGAATCGGCGCTTGGCTTTACCTGCTGCTGCGTGAAGCCGCCGTAATAGAGGGCGTTCTCCATCGGGAACGGCGACTTGCCGTCCCAAGGCTGGCGCAGCCACGCGAAGTGGCCCAGCGCGTCGAGCTGCGTGCCTTGCTGTCCCGGGTCTGCGCCTTCGTTGATGGAGTCCATGTTGAAGGCTTGCGCCGTCATCGGCAGGCCGGCGGTCGGCCGCGCCCTCAGGGCATAAGGCCCGGCGAAAGGCGAAAGCGGCATCGTGCTCGAGCGCACCTGCGAGAGCTCGTAGCTCTGCGCGCCGGGCTGGGTCATGTGCCACGCGCAGCGGTTCCAGGTCGCGGTTCCGATCTGGTTCGCCATGCCTCGCTCGTCGCCTTGGGGCCAGGGCGGGTTGGGCAGCGGCGCCCGCATCAGCTTGAGCGGCTCCGCGGCGTGAACCAACAATGGGGCGGCAAGCAGAATCCAACTAATATGCGCGCGCATAAAGAAGAAGAGGAACCGAGGTGCGCCAAGTCTACCGATGGGTCGCGGCGCTTGCACTGGCAAATACCGCACAGGCGCTCGCGTCTAGCGATCCGTTCATCGATGTGCTGCAGCCGGGCGGCGCCGCCGTCGGCTACGTGCTGCGCTGGGAGCACTCGACTTACCGGGGCGCCGACGGCGCCGCGGACGAGATCCCGCTTTACCTGTATGAGGGCGAGCACGGCTACCTGCATGGAACCCGCTTCGGCCTGAAATTCGAGCAGGACGACTGGCGCTTCGACGCGTTCATCCGCTATCGGCTGGAAGGATTCAACCAGGACCGGCGCCCGGAAAGCACCGTGGATCTCCCGCTGCGCGAGCCGGGCTACGACGGCGGCCTGAGCCTGCGCCGGCGCACAAGCTGGGGCACGCCTTACATCGAGCTGCTGCACGATGTCAGCCATGGCTCGGGCGGAAGCGAGGCGCGCCTCGGCTACTGGAACGAATGGCGTCATAACCGGCTGACGCTCAAGCCGCATCTCATGGCTGCGTGGCGCGATGCGAAGCTGAACGACTTCTACTACGGCACGCCGAATTACTCGGCCGGCGCGGGCGTCGATGCGCAGGCCGCGCTCTATGCAAGCTATGCGCTGAACGAGCGCTGGAACGTGATCGGCGCGCTCACCGCGACGCGCCGCTCGAGCGAGATCGCGTCGAGCCCGATCGCCACGGGCAGCTCGCAGGGCGAGGCATTCGTCGGCTTCCTCTACGACTTTTCGCCAGCCGAGCAGCGCTGGGCGCCTACTTCGAAGCCGCTCATCGTGAAGTTCCTCTACGGCTACTCGAGCGATTGCAACGTTGCCCAGACCGTGGAACTCAGCTGCACCAGCACCCACACCGTCGACAACACCGATATCGCGGCGGTGCATCTCGGCCGGAAGCTGATCGAGAACGCGGGCGGCTGGCCGGTCGATCTCGCCGGCTTTGTCGGACTGCAGCGCCATTTCGAGAAGACCTATGGCAACGACTATTGGTCGGTAATGGCCTTCTTCAAGGTGTACTGGACGAAGTTTCCATGGGATAACTACCTGCACACGCGCCTGGGCTTCGGCTCCGGCCTTTCGTACTCCGAGCAGATCGGGCAGATGGAAAGCCACGACCAGGGCCGGCGCAATCGCGGCACCTGGAAGCTCTTGAACTACCTCGATCCCAGCTTCGATGTGCGCGTGGCGCGCGATACTTATGTCGGCGTGGGCGTGTCGCATCGCTCGGGCGAGTTCGGCAAGTCCGCGCTCTTCGGCAACGTGAACGGAGGCTCCAACTACATCTATGTCTCCATCGAAACCGCCTTTTAAGGACCTCTCGATCCTCAGCACGCTCGCCCTGAAGGGCGTGCTGCAGGACACGATCGCAGAGCTGCGCGTGGAGTACCACGCGACCCAGGCGCTCCTGAAGTCGATCGCCGAGGGTCAGAGCGCGGACGTCATCATCCTCACCGCCGAAGGCATTGATCAGCTGGCGCAGCAGGAGAAGATCGTGCCTGCGACCCGCATCGAGCTCGGCACGTCGGGCGTCGGCTTGGCCGTTCGCGCCGGCGCCCGCAAGCCCGACATCGGTTCTCTTGAAGCATTCAAGCGATCCGTGCTCGGCGCAAGCTCCGTGGCGCATTCCAAGCAGGGATGGAGCGGGCTCTATTTCGCGAAGCTGCTCGAGCGGCTGGGGCTCGCCGACAAGCTGAAGAAGCGGGTCGTGGTCGAGAAGGGCCCCGTCGCCGCTGTCGTCGCGAGCGGCGAGGCCGAGCTTGGCGCCCAGCTCCTGTGCGAGCTTGCGCCCGTGCGCGGCATCGACATCGTCGGCCCGCTGCCGGCGGAAGTGCAGGGCTCCGTCGCGTTCTCGGCCGCGGTGATGTCCTCGAGCACGAAGCGCGCGGCGGCCCAGGCGTTCCTCGACTTCCTCGGCACGGCGCCCGCGCAGGGCGCCATGCGCAAGAACCTGCTTACGCCTGCACCGCGTAGCCCCCGTCGACCGGGATAGCGGTCCCCGTCACGAAGTCGCTCGCTCTCGAGCAGAGGAATACGGCAATTCCCGCGAGATCTTCCGGCACGCCCCAGCGTCCCGCGGGCGTGCGCGCGAGCACGCGCTCGTGAAGGCCTGAGACCTCGTCGCGCGCGCGGCGCGTGAGCGCCGTGTCGATCCAGCCGGGCAGCCCCGCGTTCACCTGGATGTTGTCCTTCGCCCACGCCGTGGCGAGCGCGCGCGTGAGCTGCACGATGCCGCCCTTGCTCGCGCCGTAGGGCGCGACGAACGAGGCGCCGAAGATCGACATCATCGAGCCGATGTTGACGATCTTGCCGCCGCCCGCGCGCTGCAGGTGCGGATAGGCCGCCTGCGAGGCGACGAATGCGCTGGTGAGGTTCGACTCGAGCACGCGGTGCCATTCCTCGAGCTTGTATTCCTCCGGGCGCTTGCGGATATTGATGCCGGCGTTGTTGACGAGGATGTCGAGCCGGCCGAGCCTGCGCGCGGCCTCGTCCACCATGCCGCGACAGGCTTTTTCGTCCGTGATATCCGCTGCAATGGCGATGGCGCCGATCTCTTTCGCCGCGCTCGCGTTCTTCGCGCGATCGCGTCCCGCGATCGCCACCTTCGCGCCGGCGCGCGCCAGGCCCGCGGCCATGCCGAGGCCGATGCCCCCGTTGCCCCCGGTGACGAGGGCGCTCTTGCCGTTCAGGTCGAAGAGGTCCATGCGGTGATTATGAATTAGTTGCCAAAAGCAAGTATTATCGTGGGGCATGTCGCGCATCGACACCGTCCGCGGTTTCAACCGGTTCTACACGCGCCGCATCGGCGCGCTGCAGGCGCATTACCTGGGCAGCCCCTTTCCGCTGCCGCAGGCGCGCGTGCTCTACGAGCTCGGCCACCGTGGGCAAGGCGGCGGCGGCTCGTGCACGGCGAGCGAGCTCGGCGCCGACCTCGACCTGGACCTCGGGTATCTCAGCCGCCTCCTGCAGGGGCTCAAGCGGCAGAACCTGGTGACCGGAGAGCGCGCCCAGCACGACGCGCGCCATGTTCGCCTCTCGCTTACGCCGAAGGGCAAGCGAGCGTTCGCGGTGCTCGACGAGGCATCGCGCCGCGCGACCGGCGAGATGCTCGCGCCGCTGCCGGCTCGGCGGCGCGAGGCGCTGGTGAAGGCCCTGCAGAAGGCGCACGCCATCCTCGATGGCGCAAAGGGCGAGATCGCGCTGCGCACGCATCGCCCGGGCGACATGGGGTGGGTGGTCGAGCGCCATGGCGTGCTCTACCAGGAGGAGTATGGCTGGGGAGCGCTCTTCGAGGCGCTCGTCGCCGACATCGTCGCCAAGTTCCTGCGCGACTTCGATCCGAAACGGGAGCGCTGCTGGATCGCCGAACGCGATGGAGAACGGATCGGCTCCGCCTTTGTCGTGAAGGAGGGTCGAGACATCGCCAAGTTGCGCCTGCTGCTCATCGAGCCCGGCGCACGCGGCGAAGGGCTTGGCAAGCGCCTCGTGCAGCAATGCATCGACTTCGCCCGGCGCAAGGGCTACCGCAAGCTCGTCCTGTGGACGCATGCCAATCTCACGGCGGCGCGAGCGATCTACACCAGGCTGGGGTTTCGCCTCGTGAAAAGCGAGGCGCACCGGCAATTCGGCGTGCCGGTGGTCGGAGAGTTCTGGGAACTTGACCTTAAGCGGGAGCCGCGCGGAACTTGACGGTGCGGTTGCGGCCGTCCTGCTTCGCGGAATAGAGCGCGCCGTCGGAGTGCGCGGCGAGCGCATCGAGCGTAGCGCCGTCTTCCGGATAGCTGGCGATGCCGATGCTGACGCTGGAAGCCACCTCGCGGCCGCCCATCGGGATGGGCGACCCGGAAACCCGGGCCCGGATGCGCTCGGCGACTTCCATCGCGCCTTTGGCCGGCGTGTCCGGCAGCAGGACGATGAATTCGTCGCCGCCGTAGCGCGCGGCCACGTCGGTGAAGCGCAGCTCCGCCTGGATCGCGAGCGCGAGCAGGCGCAGGAGCTCATTGCCCGCGGCGTGGCCGTAGCTGTCGTTCACGATCTTCAGATTGTCGGAGTCGATCATCAGCACGCTGGTCGGGCGCCCGTGCCGCGCCGCCTGGGCAAAAAGCCGGTTGGCGGCGATGGCGAAGCCGCGCACGTTGAGCAGGCCCGTGAGCTCATCGGTCTCGGAGAGCACCTTGGCGCGCGTGAGGCCGAAGCGGATGTCTGCGGAGAACATGGTGGTGATGTAGGCGACGAGCAGCACCGGCGCGAGCTGCGCGATGAAGCCGCCGATGAAGGGCAGCGTGACCAGGTCGGGGGCGACCGTGCCGCTCAATAGCAGGTAGCACGCAGCGATGAGCGCAACGGTGAGCAGCGTAAAGACCTTGCCGAGCGTGAGCGCCGACGTGATCACCGGCAGCAGGTAGGCGTTGAGAAGCGGGCTCGCCAGGCGGTTGGTGTACCAGAGCACCCACGTGACGAAGGCGATCATGCCGAAGGTCTCGAGCGCGATCTTCCAGCGCGTCTCGCGCTTGTAGAAGTTCGCGTAGCGGAACGTCATGACGAGCGCCGCGTAGAAGAAAAGCCCCGACGTGATGGCGGCGTTCGATTCCGAATCCTTGTGCGTGCCGCCGAAGATGATGTAGAGCAGGACGAGGATGAGCAGCAGCCAGTGGATCTCGGCGACCGTGCGCGAGATGCCGCGAAGCTCTTCCTGCTCGATAGAGACTGGCGTCTCTGTCTTGGACGCTCTCAGCAAGGCGGCCTTCCCCTCCAAACCCTGCGGTTATTATCCATCGCCATGAAGCTCTCGGCTACGGGATTGCGCGTGCTCGTCACGGCGGGCGCTGCGGGCATCGGCCGCGCGATCGCCCAAACATTCGTTGACAACGGCGCCCGCGTGCACGTGTGCGATATCGACGAGGGCGCGCTCGCCAGGCTGCCTGACAGGATGACTCGCACGAAGGCCGACGTCGCCAGCTTGAGCGAGGTGAACCGCTTGTTCGACGACGTGCAGCGCTACCTCGGCGGGCTCGACGTTCTCGTGAATAACGCCGGCGTCGCCGGCCCGACGGCGAAGGTCGAGGACATCCGGCCCGAAGACTGGGATCGCTGCATCGCCGTGGACCTGAACGGAATGTTCTATTGCACGCGCAAGGCGATGCCGCTCTTGAAGCGCTCGGGCGGGGGCAGCATCGTCAATCTTTCCTCCGCCGCCGGACTGCACGGCTTCCCGCAACGCTCGCCCTATTGCGCGGCGAAGTGGGGCGTCGTCGGCTTCACCAAAAGCCTTTCGGTGGAAGCGGGGCCCGACAAGGTGCGCGTGAACTGCATCTGCCCCGGCATCGTCGAGGGCGAGCGCATCGACCGGGTAGTCGACGCAAAGGCGAGGTCCCTGGGCATGAGCCGTGAAAGCTTCCTCGAGAAATTCCTCGAGACGACGAGCATGCGCTCGACGGTCAGCGCTCAGGAGATCGCCAACATGGCGCTCTTCCTCGCGAGCGACGAGGGCAAGCACATCACCGGCCAGGCGCTCGCGGTCGACGCCGGCGTGCGATACCTGGTCTAACCCAGATGTGGTCGCAGGTCTGTCAGCGCACGCGCGCCATGGCGTAGACGTCGGCGTATTCGCCGTCGCGGAACCGCCGGCTCGTTGTCGACAAAGACGGTGAGCTCGAGCCGCGACAGGTTGAGCCAGTTGTCCGCGACGTCGATGAGCGCCTTCATGAGGGCCGTGCCGACGCCTTGCGCGTGCCATTTGTCGTGGACCGCGAGGCCGATGTGAGCGGCGTGCCGGCGGCGCGGCGATTTGGGGAAGAGATCGAGCCCGCCCACGCCCACGACCTCGCCCTTGACGCACGGCAGCTGCAGCGTGCCGCTCAAGGCCTTCGGTTGTGCATGCAGCTGCTGCGCCGCCTTGTAGTCGCCGGGTTCTGCGCGCCGGATTTCGATCTTCACCTAGAATGACTCCTTCACGATTCGAGAGCCCATCCAACTATGGCAGCAGCGCAAGGCAAAGTCATCATTACGTGCGCCGTGACGGGCTCGATCCATACGCCGACGATGTCGCCGTACTTGCCGATCACGCCCGAGGAGATTGCCGACGCCGCCATCGCGGCGGCGCAGGCAGGCGCGGCGATCGTGCACCTGCACGCGCGCGACCCGAAGGACGGGCGCCCGACGCAGGACCCGGAGCTCTTCCGCAAGTTCGCGACGAAGATCAAGGGGGCGAGCGACGTGGTGATCAACTTCACCACCGGGGGCGCGCCGACGATGTCGATCGAGGAGCGCCTGCAGCCGACGCTGAAGCTGAAGCCGGAAGTGGCGTCGCTCAACATGGGATCGATGAACTTCGGCCTCTACGAGATGCTCGGCCGCTACAAGGAGTTCAAGCACGACTGGGAGAAGCCCTACCTCGCCGCCTCCGACGATCGCATCTTCAAGAACACCTTCAAGGACATCGCCTACATCCTCGAGTCCTGCGCGCAGAATGACACGCGCTTCGAGATCGAGTGCTACGACATCGGCCACCTCTACGTCGCCGCGCACTTCGTCGATCGGCGCCTGCTCAAGCCGCCGCTGTTCATCCAGTCGGTGTTCGGCCTGCGCGGCGGCATCGGGCCGCATCCGGAGGATGTGCTGCACATGAAGCGCACCGCCGATCGCCTGTTCGGCGACGCCTATCACTGGTCCGTGCTCGGCGCGGGCCGCAACCAGATGTTCATCGCCGCGATGAGCGCGGTGATGGGCGGCAACGTGCGGGTCGGCCTCGAAGACAGCCTGTGGCTCGGGCGCGGTCAGCTCGCTAAATCCAACGCCGAGCAGGTGGCCAAGGCGCGCCGCATCCTGGAGGAGCTCGGCCTTTCGGTGGCGACGCCGAACGATGCGCGCGAGATGCTCAAACTAAAGGGAGGAAGAAATGTGGCTTTCTAGAACCTTGTTTCTGGTCCTGTTCGCATTCGCACTCCCGGTGCAGGCGCAGGACTGGCCGACCAAAGTCGTCAAGTTCGTTTCGCCCTATCCGCCGGGCGGTTCCGTCGATCCGCTGGCGCGGATCCTTGCCGCGAAGCTTACGGATGCGCTCAAGCAGCAATTCATCGTCGAGAACCGCACCGGGGCCTCGGGCGTGATCGGCACCGACTACGTGGCGAAGAGCGCACCCGACGGCTACACCTTCGTGTTCATCTTCGACACGCATGCGGTGCACCAGGCGCTCAACCCGAACCTGCCCTTCGATCCGGTCAAGGACTTCGCGCCGGTCATGATCGTCGGCGACGCGCCGATGGCGATCACTACCGGGATGATGAAGCCCTACAAGAGCTTTGCCGACGTGCTCGCCGCAGCGAGGGCGAAGCCCGACACCATCAGCATGGGCAACGTGGGCAACGGCTCGCTCGCGCATCTGACGACGATCGTGCTGAACCAGGCGGCCGGCGTGAAGTTCGTGCCGGTCCCATACAAGGGCGGCGGCCCGCTTTCGACCGACCTCATCGGCGGGCAGATCGACCTCGCCATGGCTTCCACCGCGGCGCAGGCGCAGCACGTGAGGAACGGCAAGATGCGGGCGCTCGCCCTCACCGGCGACAAGCGCTCGAGCACCATGCCCGACGTGCCGACGCTCAAGGAGCTCGGCATCGACGTGGTGGCGCACGCTTGGTGGGGCATCTTGGCGCCGGCCAAGACGCCACGCCCGATCATCGACAAGTTCCATGCCGAGCTCGTCAAGGCGATCAATCTTCCCGACGTCCACAAGACGCTCACCGAGACGCTCGGCATGGATGTGCTCGCGCTCAGCCCCGAGGCGACCGAGAAATGGATCGTCGACAACATGGCGCGCTGGGGCAAGGTCGTGCGCGACAACAACATCCGGATTGAATGAACCGGAGCGAGAAGGCCGAGCGCTTCAAGGCGCTGCACGAAGGGCCCGCCTTCGTCATACCGAATCCGTGGGACGGGGGTTCCGCGCGCATCCTCGCGGGGCTTGGCTTCCAGGCGCTCGCGACTTCCAGCGGCGCCGCCGCCGGCGTGCTCGGCCGGCGCGACGGCCAGATCACGCGCGATGAGGCACTCACGCAGGTTCGCATCATCGTCGCCGCAACCGACTTGCCGGTATCTGCGGACTTGGAGAAAGGTTTTGGCGATGCCCCTTCGGTCGTCGCGGAAACCGTGCGGTTGGCAGCGGAAGCAGGGCTCGTCGGCTGCTCCATCGAGGATGCGAGCGGCAACAAGGACAAGCCGCTCTATGACTTCGACTTCGCCGCCGAGCGCGTCCAGGCCGCGGTCAAGGCGGCGCGAAAACTACCATTCCCGTTCACGCTGACGGCGCGCGCAGAGAATTTCCTGCGCGGCAACCCGAGCCTGGACGACACGATCAAGCGCTTGCAGGCCTTCGAGCGTGCGGGCGCGGACGTGCTGTTCGCGCCCGGCCTGCCGGACTTGGAGTCGGTGCGCAAGGTGTGCCAGTCGGTTTCCAGGCCGGTGAACTTCATGGCCGGGATCAAGGGCAAGTCGTTCAGCGTTGCGGAGCTCGAGAAAGCGGGCGTGAAGCGCATCAGCCTCGCGACTTCGCTTTTCCGCGCCGCAATGAGCGGCCTTTTCGACGCGGCGCGCGAGGTGAAGGAAAGCGGCACCTTCGGCTACATCGAGCGCTCGCTCGCCACGGCCGATCTCACGCGCCACATGCAGAATTGATCCGGCATTCGCTCGTCATCCCGGCCTACAACGAGGCGCGGCTCCTGCCGCGGCTCCTCGATAGTGTCGACGCAGCCCGGCTGCGCTATGCCGGCGGCGTACAGGTCATCGTCGCCGACAACGGCTCGACCGACGCGACGGCGACGCTCGCATTGCGGCGCGGCTGCGAGGTGGCGCGCATCGAGAAGCGCTGCATCGCCGCGGCCCGCAACGGCGGCGCGCGCCTGGCGCAGGGCGAAAGCCTCTGCTTCATCGACGCCGACGCGAGCATCCATCGCGACACGTTCAGGGCGATCGACGAGGCGCTTGCTCGCCTGGACGTGGTCGGCGGCGCGACCGGCGTCTACCCCGAGCGCTGGTCGATCGGCATCGCCGCGACCTGGATGGTCATGATGCCGATCGCCTGGGCGACCGGCATGGACAGCGGCGTCGTGTTCTGCCGGCGCGCGGACTTCGAGTCGATGGGCGGCTACGAAGAGGAGCGCGAATTCGCCGAGGATGTGGTGTTCATGTGGGCGCTGAAACGGCTTGGCGCGAAGCGCGGCCAGAAACTCGCGCGCCTGACGCATGTGAAGGCGATGGCCTCGATGCGCAAGTTCGACCGCCACGGCGAGTGGCATTGCTTCACCCAACCGACGAGCGCTAGTCGACCGCGAGCGGCTCTTCTTCCATCAGGGCGATCTGCTCGCGCAATTCCAGAATCCGGTCCTGCCAGTAGCGCTGGGTGTTGAACCACGGGAACGCCGCGGGGAAGGCCGGATCGTCCCAGCGCCGCGCGATCCACGCCGAGTAGTGGATGAGACGCAGCGTGCGCAGCGCTTCCAACAGTCGCAGCTCGCGGCGGTCGAACCGGGCGAACTGTTCATAGCCGTCGAGCACGACGTGCAGCTGACGGCTCATCGCCGCTCGATCGCCGGACAGGAGCATCCAGAGGTCCTGCATCGCCGGCCCCATGCGCGCGTCGTCGAGATCGACGAAGTGCGGGCCATCCTGCGTCCACAGCACGTTGCCCACGTGGCAGTCGCCGTGCAGGCGGATGGCCGTGTGCCCGCCGTCGAAAGACCGCTCGACGCCGGCGAGCGCCTGCTCGGTCACCGCCCTCCAGGCGTCCAGTAGATCGGCCGGGATGAAATTCGTGCCGAGGAGAAAAGCGCGCGCATCGTGACCGAAGCTCTGCGGCGTGAGCGCTTCGCGGTGCTTGAACGGCCGCGTGGCCCCGACCGCATGGATGCGGCCGATGAAACGTCCGATCCACTCGAGCGTGCTTTCGTCGCCGAGCTCGGGCGTGCGGCCGCCGCGCCGCGGATAGATGGCGATGCGGAAGTCGGCGAAGCGCAGTGAATGCACCGGCGCGACCACCGGGATCTCGCGCTCCGCGAGCTCGTGCGCGAACGCGTGCTCCTCGTCGATCTGTGCGTCCGTCCAGCGGCCGGGGCGGTAGAACTTGGCGACGACTGCCGTGTTGTCATCGAGCCAGACCTGATACACGCGGTTCTCGTAGCTGTTTAGGCTGAGCAGGCGACCGTCGGGGCGCAAGCCCGCCGCGGCGACGCCATCGAGCACGAGGTCGGGCGTGAGCCGGGCGTAGGGATGGGCGTCCACGGTTAGAATTCTGCGCCATGGACGACGCGATCGAGATCGACGACCTGCATTTTTCCTACGGCGATCTCGAGGTCTTCCGCGGCCTGACGCTCGGCATTCCGCGCGGCAAGGTAGTCGCCATCCTGGGTGCGAGCGGCTCCGGGAAGTCGACGCTCCTCAAGCTCATCGGCGGCCAGCTCCATCCGTCGAAGGGGCGGGTGTTGGTCGCCGGCCTCGACGTGCACCAGCTCTCGTCCGAGGACCTGTATCGCCTGCGCCTCGAGATGGGCATGATGTTCCAGAACTCCGGCCTATTCACCGACTCCACCGTGTTCGACAACGTCGCGTTCCCGATCCGTGAGAACTTCGACCTGCCGGAGGAGCTCGTCAGGCGCATCGTGCTCATGAAGCTGCATGCCGTCGGCCTGCGCGGCGCGCGCGACATGATGCCGAACGACCTCTCGGGCGGCATGACGCGACGCGTGGCGCTCGCTCGCGCCATCGCCACCGACCCGCGGCTCATGATGTACGACGAGCCGTTCGCCGGCCTCGACCCGATCTCGCTCAACCACATCTGCCACCTGATCCGCGAGATGAACGAGGCGCTTGGCCTCACGTCGATCGTGGTGACCTACGACGTGAAGGAAGCGCTCGTGGTGGCGGATTACGCCTACGTGATCGCCGATGGCATGGTGCTCGGCAAGGGCACGCCGGACGAGATCCGCAATTCGCCCAGCGCGTTCCTCAAGCAGTTCGTCAATGCGTTGCCCGACGGCCCGGTGCGCTTCCACTTCCCCGCGCCGCCGCTCGAGGAAGACCTGCGCCTTAACTCTCCAAGTCCTTCCTAACCGCGTTGAGGAAGCGCGCCGCCTCGCCGCCGGTGGCGGCGCGATGATCGAAGGTCAGCGACAGCGGCAGCACGCGGTGCGCCGCGATCGTGCCGTCGCGTGCGACGACCGGCCGTTTCTCGATGCGACCCGCGCCGAGGATGGCCACCTGCGGCGGCACGACCATCGGCGAGGCATAGCGGCCGCCGATCGCGCCGAAATTGGAAAGCGTAATCGTCGCGCCGCGGAGCCTTTCCGGCGATAGCGACCGCTCGCGCGCGTTGTTGACGAGCTCTTCGAGCGCGTCGGCGAACTCGTCCATCTTGTGCGCGTTGCGCAGCACCGGCACGAGCAAGCCGTCGGGCAGGTCTACCGCGATGCCGAGGTCGACTTCCTCGCGGATCGTGCGCGCGTCCGCCTTCGCGTCGTACCAGGCATTGAGGCCCGGCTCGGCTTTCGTTGCGACCACCATGGCTCTCGCGATGCGCGCGAGCGCCGATGTCCCTTTCGGCCAGTGCTCCACGTCCGCGTCGTCGATCACCGTGACCGCGGCGATCTCCTGGTGGGCGAGGGCCATGTTGCGCGCCATCGTGGCGCGCATGCCTTTCTGCGCGGATTGAGCAGCGGGCAATGGGCTGCGAGCGGCGCGCTTGACGTCTTCGGTGGTTGCCGTGCCGCCGGGTCCGGTCGGCTTCAACGTGGCGAGATCGACGTTCAGGCTGCGAGCCAGCGCCCGCACGGCCGGCGTCGCCTTGACTTCGGTCTTCGTGGCGAGATCGCCGACGATCGTGCCGGTGTCGGCGACGGCGCCCTCGAAGCCGATGAGTGGCGCGCCGACATGGACCTTGGTGCCGGGATCGCCGAAGAGCTTTTCGACCTTGCCGGCGAAGGGCGCCGGCACCTCGACGATCGCCTTGTCGGTCTCGACCGAGACCATCGCCTGGTCCGACTCGATCGCGTCGCCCGGCTTCACATGCCACTCGACGATCTCGGCTTCCTGCAGGCCCTCGCCGAGGTCGGGCAGGTTGAAGACCCGCACTATTGGTACTCCATCACTTTGCGGGCGGCCGCGGCGATGCGCGCCGCGTCCGGCATGTACTTCTCTTCCAGCCGGAACATCGGAGTCACGGTATCGAACGCCGTGACCCGCTCCACCGGTGCAAGCAGCGAGAGCAACGCCTGCTCGGAAATGTTGGCGGAGATCTCCGAGGCGAGGCTACAGGTGCGCGGCGCCTCGGTGACGACGACGCAGCGCCCGGTCTTCTTGACGGACGCGAGCACGGTGTCGAAGTCGATGGGCTTCAGCGTCGCGAGATCGATGACCTCGGCAAAGAGGCCGTCGGCCGCGAGCTCGTCCGCCGCTTCCAGCGCCTCGTGCAGCATCGCGCCCCACGAGACGAGCGTGACGTCGGTGCCTTCGCGGATCACGAATGCCTTGTCCAAGGGAAGGGGCGCGCCGTCATCGAGCACTTCTTCCTTGAACCGCCGGTACAAGCGCGACGGCTCGAGGAACACGACCGGATCGGGATCCTGGATCGCGGCGAGCAACAGGCCATAGGCCTTCGCGGGAGAGGAGGGATAGACGACGCGGATGCCGGGAATATGGGCGAACATCGCCTCCGGGCTCTCCGAGTGGTGCTCGGGCGCGTGGATGCCGGCGCCGCAAGGCGTTCTCAGGACCATCGGGCACGACAGGCGCCCTTGCGTGCGATGGCGCAGCCGGCCTGCATGATTCAGGATCTGGTCGATCGCGGTGTAGGCGAACCCGGCGAACTGGATCTCGGCGACCGGGCGCAGGCCTTCGGCGGCCATGCCCACGGCCATGCCGGCGATGAGGCCCTCTGCGAGCGGCGTGTCGGCAACACGCTCGGTGCCGAAGCGTTGCTGCAGGCCGGCGGTGGCGCGGAACACCCCGCCGTTCAGCCCGACATCCTCGCCGAGCACGACGACGCTTTCATCTTCTTCCATCGCGCGCGCCAGCGCGAGGTTGATGCCCTCAACCAGCGTGATGTTCGACATGGGGGCGCTCCTCTTCCTCGGTGAGTTGGGAGAGCTGGCCGATGTACTGCTGCGGCAGCTTCGCATAGAGGTGCTCGAACATCTGCTCCGGCCCTGGCGGCGGCGTCTCGAGGTAGGCCTGCACCATCTTCTGCACGTGCGCGGCTGCATCCTTGGCGAGCGCCTGCTCCTGTTCCTGCGACCACGCGCCCTTCGCGTGCAGCCAGGTGCGGAGCCGAAGGATCGGCTCCTCCTTCCAATGCTGCGCGACCTCCTCGGCGCTTCGATAGCGCGTGGCGTCGTCGGCGGTGGTGTGATCCGACAGGCGGTAGGTGAGCGCCTCCACGAGCGTGGGTCCGCCGCCGGCGCGCGCCTTTTCGACCGCGCGGCCGATGCCGTCGCGCACGGCGATGAGGTCGTTGCCGTCGAGCTGCTCGCAGTCGATGCCCGCGGCGATCGCCTTCTGCGCGATGGTCTGCGCCTTCGTCTGCATGTGCCGCGGCACCGAGATGGCGTACTGGTTGTTCACCGCGACGATGACGAGCGGCAGCTTCCATACGCCGGCCGCGTTCATCGCCTCGTAGAAGTCGCCCTTCGAGGTGGCGCCGTCGCCGCACATGGCGAGCGCGACGCGCGGCTCGCGGCGCAGCTTCATCGCATACGCCACGCCGGCGGCGTGCGGCATTTGCGTGCCGATCGGAACGTTGAAGGGGAAGTCGCGCGGCGATTCAGGGAAAACGTTGCCGCGCTCATCGCCGCCCCAGTAGAGGAGCGTGCGATGCGGCGAGACGCCGCGCAGCATGAGCACGCCGCTCTCGCGGTAGCTCGGCAGGAGCACATCCTCCTTGCGGAGAACGCGGCCAATGCCGGCGTCGATCGCTTCCTTCCCTAGGGTCGAGGCGTAAGTGCCGATCTGCCCGGTGCGTTGCATCGCAACAGCCTTGGCATCGAGCGCGCGCATGAAAACCATCGCGCGATAGTCGGGCACCAAAGCAAGGGGATCGGCGGCAAAAGAGGGGAGATCAGCGGCTTCCCGGCCATCCGGTAGGAGGTACCGAGTAAACCGTATCTCGAATGAGGCAGCGATGGTCATCGCAGTCCCTTTCAAGTTTCAGCTCCGACCCTTGTGAGGCCGGCGGCTGATGGGTTACAGGTGGGGGCGATTATGCGCGAACTAATTCGTGCGCGCATTGATGCAGGCGAAACAAAGCACCGCGCGAGTGTGCGCGGTACCGGGCCCCGAATCTTCCGCAGCCCCTACGCTGCGAGGACTATGCCTTGGCGTCCTTAGGGATGAACTTCAGCGCCACGCCGTTGTTGCAGTACCGCAATCCGGTCGGCGGCGGCCCGTCGTCGAAGAGATGCCCGTGATGGCCGCCGCACCGCTTGCAGTGGTACTCGGTGCGCGGATAGATCAGGTAGTAGTCCTTCTTGGTGTCGAAGACACCCGGGATGGTGGTGAAGAACGAGGGCCAGCCCGTGCCGGAGTCGAACTTCATGTCGGAGGTGAACAGCGGCAGGTCGCACCCGGCGCAGGCAAAGATGCCGGCACGCTTCTCGTCGTTCAGCGGGCTCGTACCGGCGCGCTCGGTGCCTTCCTCGCGCATGACGTTGAAGGACTGCGCGGGCAGCTTCTTGCGCCATTCCTCTTTCGATAGTTTCACCGGCTCGGTGGGCGAGGGCACCATTGCGCCGGCCGGCAGGAAGTCCTTCCAGTTCTTTTGCAGCGCGTCGACGTCTTTCATGGTTTTCGGCGGGGCGGCGTCCGCTTGCTTCGCCACGAATGCGAGCGCGAGTGCTTTCAGCAGGGTGCGCCGTTCCATTGGTCTCCTTTCAGGATGCGTTCCCGCCTTAGTCGCGCGGCGGGAATGTTCCTGACAAGTCTACAGCGGGAAATGCAGCCGGATAGACACTGCCGGCGCCGCGTAATAGGGGTACGCCACCGGCGGGGGCGGGGCATAGACGACGCGCGGCGCCGGGATTACGTAAACCGGACGCGGTGCGTAGTAATACGGGAAGTATTCACGATGCCAGCGGTGCTCGTAGCGCTCGTCGTCGCGGTCGCGCCAGCGTCCATGGTCGGCGAAGGCGCTGGCGGAGGCGCCGAGGCTCGCGGCGGCGGCACCGAGGGTGATGAGGATCTTCTTCAGCATGGTCATCTCCGGTTGCTGAGGGTGGTGTCCATTTGACGCGCGAGGCGAGCCGGAGTGAACGCAGAAACTGCAAAAGCTGTAACAGGCTATTTCAGAACCGGTAGAAGGCGGCCGGCGTGTCGACCATGATCTTGCGCCGCATCGCCTCGTCCGCGACCCAGTCGCCGAAGGCATCCACGAGGTCGCCGTCGTTCGGGTTGGCGACGTACTTGTTGGGGTGCGGCCAGTCGGTGCCCCACATGATCCGTTCGGGCGCGGCGGCGACGAGGGCGTGCGCCATCGGCTTCACGTCGTCGTAAGGCGGCAGGTCGCCGCGGCTCACGCGGTTCGCTCCGGAAATCTTGATCCAGCAGTTGCCGCGCTTCGCGAGCTCGACGAGCGCCTGGAAGCCGGGTGCCATCACCCCTGCGTCGGCAGGCTGGTAGGCGAAATGCGCGATCGACATCGGCACCGTCAGCGAAGCGAACACGGGCATCAGCGCGAGGATGTCTTTCCCGGGAAACAGGAACTCCAGGTGCCAGTGGAAAGGCCGGATGCGCGCCGAGAGCTCGGGGATGTCATCGAAGGCGATCGGCATCCCGCCCTTGTTGTCGGTGTTGAGCCGCACGCCCCGAACGCCCGCGGCGTCGAGATCCGCGAGCTCACGATCGGTGACGCTCATGTCGAGTGCGACCACGGCGCGCGCCCGGTTCGGCGTTTCGCCGTTGAGCGCCTTCATGCCATCGACGATCGCCGAGTTGTCGATGCCGTAGATCGACGGCTGCGTGAACACCACGCGGTCGATGCCGAGCGTCGCGTGCAGATGCTTGAGGTCCTCGAGCGTGGAGGGCGGCGGGTTATAGCCACGCGCCGGCGACATCGGATAACCGGTCTCGAACACATGCACATGGGTATCGATGGCGCCATTCGGCAGCTTGATACGCGGCCGGCGCGGATTGCGGTCGGGCGGCAGGCAGTCCCTGATTTCGCTCATGTATGGCTGGCAATCTTCCATTCCGCTACCCTTGGTGACAACACTCTCGGGAGGGGAAGATGGATAGACGAAACTTCATCGCCGGCACGGTGGCGAGCGCGGCGGCATGGTCGATCTCCGGTTACGCGCAAGAGCCCTATCCGTCGCGGCCGGTCACGCTGGTGAATCCGTTCCCGCCGGGCGGGGCGGCGGACGTCGTCGGCCGCCCATTCGCGGCGGTGATGGAGCCGCTGCTCAAGCAGCCCGTGGTGATCGAGACGAAGGCCGGGGCGGCGGGCGCAGTCGGCGCGCAATTCGCGGCGAGCGCGAAGCCTGACGGCTATACGCTGCTGATCCATATCGTGTCGATCTCCGGGTTTGCCGAGGTCGACAAGCTCTTCGGCCGCCAGCCGAAGTTCACGCGTGCCGATTTCATCCCGCTCGCGCGCCTCACCGCCGGGCCGATGGTGCTGGTGGTGAACGACCAGCAGCCCTACAAGAACCTGAAGGAGCTGGTCGACGACGCGAAGAAGCGGCCGAATGCGATCGTCTTCAGCTCTTCGGGCCTCTACGGTGCGCTGCATCTGCCGACGGCGCTCTTCATGAAGGCGGCCGGCATCCAGATGCGCCATCTGCCGACCAACGGCGGCGGCCCGGCGCTGAACGCGATCCTCGGCAACAATTCGCAGGTGCTCGTCTCGTCGATCGCCGCGGCAAGCGCACAGATGAAGGCGGGCAAGCTGCGCGCGCTCGCCCAGTTCGGCGACAAGCGCGCAGCGTCGGCGCCCGATGTGCCGACCCTGAAGGAGCTCGGCTACGACGTCGAGTTCTCGCTGTGGGTGGGGCTTTTTGCGCCGAAGGGCACGCCGGCCGCGGCCACCGACCGCATCCGTGCCGAGACGAAGAAGGCCGTCGACACCGAGCAGTTCAAGAACGCGATCCACAACATCGGCGACGAAGTCGCCTACCTCGACGGTCCCGAGTTCGCAAAATTCTGGGATCAGGACGCGCAGCGCGTCGAGGCCGCGGTGCAGTCCATCGGCAGGGTGCAAGGCTGATTCTTCGCCTTGAAGATTAGAAAGGATCACGTCGCCGGCGCGGCATTCATCGCGCTCGGCGTCGTGGTGTTCGCGATCAGCGGCGACCTGCCCTTCGGCAGCCTGGCGGCGCCCGGCGCCGGCATGATGCCGAAGGTGGTCACGGCGCTGATGATGCTGTTCGGCGCGCTGGTGATGCTCGGCGCCGCCGACAGCGCGCCGCTCGCGAGCCTCGATTGGAGCGACCGCAATCACGCCGCGCTGGTGATGCTCGTCACGGGCGCCGCGGTGGCCGCCTACCGACCGCTCGGCTTCCTCATCACCATGACGCTCCTGGTCTTCTGCCTGCTGGTGATCGTCGAGCGGCGCAATGTCCTGGTCGCCGCCGCCTATAGCGCGGGTCTCACGGTCTTCGCCTACTGGCTGTTCGAGAAGGCGCTGCGCTCGCCGGTCGAGCGCGGACTGCTCTGGTTCTAATTGGAAACCGTCCAGAGCCTGATCCTCGGCTTCTCCGTCGCCCTGCAGCCGGCGATGCTCTGGTACGCGTTCCTCGGCTGCGTGGTCGGGACCCTGGTCGGCGTGTTGCCGGGCATCGGCCCGCTCGCCGGCATCAGCATCCTGCTGCCGATCACCTACGGGCTCGATGCCACGAAGGCGATCATCATGCTGGCGGGCATCTATTACGGCTCGCAGTACGGCGGCTCGACAACCTCCATCCTGATGCGCATCCCGGGCGAGGCCTCGTCGGTCATGACGTGCATCGACGGCAACGCCATGGCGAAGAAGGGCCGCGCGGGCGCCGCGCTTTGCATTGCGGCAGTGGGGTCGTGGGTCGCCGGCACGCTGGGCGTGCTGCTGCTGACGGTCGTCGCGCCGCCGCTCGCCGCCTTCGCCCTCGGCTTCGGACCCCCCGAGTACACCGCGCTGCTCATTCTCGGGCTCATCTTCCTCGCCTACATGTCGACGACCTCGCTCGTGCGCACGCTCCTCATGGCGGCGTTCGGGCTGCTCCTCGGAACGATCGGCATCGATGTGATGACGGGGCACTTCCGCTACTCGTTCGACATCGCCGAGCTCGGCGATGGCATCGGCATCGTGCCGGTGGCGGTGGGTCTCTTCGGCCTCGGCGAGATCCTGGCCACGCCGAGCCACCAGGTGGTTGCGCAGGTCATAAAACCCAAATTCAGGGAGCTGTGGCCGAACCGCGCGGAGTGGCGCGCCTCGGGCTGGCCGATCGCGCGCGGCTCGGTGCTTGGCTTCCTGATCGGCATCATCCCGGGCTCGGCGCACATCATCTCGAGCTTCATGTCCTACGCGCTCGAGCGGCGCGTGTCCAAGCACCCCGAGGAATTCGGCAAGGGCGCCGTCGCCGGCGTGGCGGGGCCCGAATCGGCGAACAATGCCGCTTCGACCGGCGCGTTCGTGCCGATGCTCGCGCTCGGCATTCCGACAGGACCGGTGACGGCGGTGCTGATGGCGGCGCTCCTCATCCACGGCGTGCCGCCGGGCCCGACCCTGGTCAACGATCACCCGTCGGTGTTCTGGGGCTTCGTCGCCTCGATGTACGTCGGCAACCTGATGCTGCTCGCGCTCAACCTGCCGCTGGTGGGCCTGTTCGTGAACTTGCTGCGCATCCCTTATGCCTACCTCTATCCGCTGATCATCATGTTCTGCGTGATCGGCGTCTACGAGGTGAACAACTCGATCGTCGATGTGTGGATCATGCTCATCATGGGCGGGGTCGGCTACGGGCTCAAGAAATTCGCCTTCGACCCGGCGCCGCTCGTGCTGGGGCTCGTCATCGCGCCGATCTTCGAGATGTCGGTGCGACAGGCGCTCATCATGTCCGACGGCAACTGGACGATCTTCGTGCTGCGTCCGGTGGCCGCCGCGCTGCTCGCGATCAGCGCGGCGCTGCTCGTTCTGTCGATGTCGACTTACCTCGCGCGGCGGCGCGACTGGCGAGCGAAGATCGCCGCCGAAGCCGGCGAAGAAACGTGAGCTACTTGGCGCGCCTGCGCTTCAGGCGCGCCTGCATCTTCTCGACCAGCGCCCGCGGCCGGCGATATTGAAGCATCCGGTTGACCCGCCGCTCGAACGGGTCGCGCCGCGTCACGTTCTTCGCGTGGCGGCGGTCGATGAGGGGGAAATGCCGCAGCTCGTCGAGCCGCTCGCATACGTCCCAGCAATTTCTCGTGCCGCTCGCCCAAAGTGAAGTGTCGAGCCGCCGCAAGTCGTAAGGCACGGAGTATTCGCGCAGCGTCTTCTGCTCGCGGCGGTTCGTGTACTCGTGGAAGTACGACATCGCGAGCTCGCGCAGCGTACGGTAGACCGGGTCGCGGCCGCGCAACCCGATGCCGTTGGTTTTCGAAATGGCGCCCCAGCGTCCGTTGCGGCGGAAGAGGGCCACGACATGGTCGTAGTCGCGCTCGGCGCGCATGTCGAGGAGCAGCGGCGGCTCGCCGTGCACCCAGAGCGCGGCCGCGGCGAGCATGGCGCCTTCGATGCAATGCGCGCGCCTCGTGCGCAACACATGCTGCACCGGGCGGCAGCTCTGGCCGTCGAGCTCGAAGTTCTGGCGCAGGTTGTGCACAAACGCCTGCACCTTCTGCGGCGTGTCGAGCCGGCGCAGCGCCGCGAACTCGGCCTTGCCTAGGCCGAGATCCGCTGCACGGGCGTAGCGCTTGCGCATGGTCAAAAAAATATCACCGAATCGGTGGCGTGTCGCACCGGCGTTGTACCATCGCGGGATGGACGCCAACGAGCAAAAACCCGAAAGCACCGAACGTGTCGAGACGATCGCCGAGCGCCTGGCTTTCAAGTCGCGCTTCGTGATGGTGTTCGGCGAGGTCGACCACGCGCTGGCGCGCGCCACTTGCACGCGGCTCATCGCCCTGGCGGAGGACTCCGACGCGCCGATCAACGTGCTGATCTCCTCTCCCGGCGGCCACGTCGAGTCCGGCGACGCGATCCACGATGTGGTCCGCTTCGTGCGTGCGCCGGTCACCATGATCGGCACCGGCTGGGTGGCGAGCGCGGGCACGCACATCTTCCTCGCGGCGCCGAAAGAGCGGCGCCTCTGCCTGCCGAACACCCGCTTCATGATCCACCAGCCGGGTGGCGGCGCCGGCGGCCCCGCCACCGACATCGCCATCCAGGCGAAGGAGATCATCAAGACGCGCGAGCGCATCGCCAGGGTGATCGCGAAGCAGACCGGCCAGGACCTGCAGAAGGTGCTCGCCGACATGGAGCGCGACTTCTGGATGAGCGCGGACGAGGCGATCCAGTACGGCCTCGTGTCGAAAATCATCGAAACCTCGCGCGAGCTCGCCTGAGCGCAAGAATCGGATAGGCGCCCGCCGGGCGTCTCGTTACGCTCGGCGTCATGATTCGCATCACCGGTATCCCCGAGGCCGTGGCGCGGGAAGTGCGCGAGACGATGCGCGCGCCCGACTATGGCCATCCGGCTCACAAGGCGCTCGCGCAAGGCTATGGGCCATGCCGGCTCTGCTTGCGCACGTTCCGTGTTGGAGCGGACGAGCGCATCCTCTTCACGTACAACCCCTCGTTCGAGAGCGATGGCCTTCCAGCGCCAGGACCCGTGTTCATCCACGCCGAGCCCTGCGCTCGGTACGACTCGCCCGAGCTGCCGCCCGATATCCGCGCTCTGCCCATGGTGATCGAGGGCTACCGGACGGGCGGATGGCTCGTGGCCCAGGCGCCCGTCGCCGCACAAACGCCCGAGTCGGTGATCGCGGCAGTGCTGGCTCGGGCCGAGGTGGACTACGTGCGCATCCGCAACGCCGAAGCCGGCTGCTTCATCGCACGCGTCGAAGATACAAGCCGGTAACAGGGCGTTTCCAGACCGACGCATGGCCGTAACCGCGGGCGCCTACGCTTGCGGCATGAAAACGACGAGCTCTTTCGAACACGGTGCGGCGGCGAGCGCCGCGCTACTGATTACGCTGGCCGTCCTGTGGGGATTTGCGAGCCTCGAGTATCGGGCTGCGGTCCATGCGGCGCCCGCGCAGTGCTTGCCGGCCTCCCGAAGCTAATACCGCTTCCACCCTTTCCTCCTCCCTCTAGGGCGCGGTATTCGGGGGGCCGCTTTTATTCGATGTCGATCCGGGCGAGGCCGGATCGACTATGCAGTATGGGCCTTGAGCGACTTCTTCTTGGGTGCGGAATCGAGCAACTCGCAGGCGAGGGCATAGAGCCGGGCGCCCGGGCCCTCGCGCCCGACGCTCTGCATGCTGACACGCGCGCCTTCCACCAGGAGAAAGATCTCGTCGGCGATCCGCTCGGGCCGCACGTAGCCGGCCTCGCGCACGAGCGCGACCAGCCGTGCGCACTGCTTTCGCTTGTGCGCCTCGACGACCCGCCGCGCAGGATGCCGGCGCTCGGCGAGCTCGACCGCGGCGTTGGCGAGCGCACATCCCCGCGAGGTCGACTGAGTCGCCCATTGCGACACCTTGCGCAGCAGGTAGCGCAGCTGCGCGTCGGGGTCGCCGGGATGCGCGGCGCGCGCCTCGTCCCAGACGCCTTCGCCCTCGGCGGCGAGCTCGGCAAGGTAGGCGGCGACGAGCTCGTTCTTGGACGAGAAATGGCGGTACAGCGTCATCTTGTTGGTGTCGGCGGCGGCCGCGATCGCGTCCACGCTCACCGAATTGATGCCGTCGCGGTAGAAAAGCTCGCGCGCCGCCTGCAGGATTCGCTCCCGCGGCGGCGGTTGGGCCGGCTGTGGCTTCAAACGGGGCATGCTTGACAATGGCTGTTACCGATCAGTACCATCGATGTTACTACATAGTAACATCCGAATCAAGCCCCATTGACGGAGTCGGTGATGCGTAGTCGATCGCTTCTCATTTCTGCTGTGGCGCTCGCCATCGCGGCGTGCACGCCCTCCAACGGCTCGGAGAAGAAGGGGGGTGGCCATCCCGGCATGGGCATGCCGCCGCCCGAGGTGGTGGTCACGACGGTGACGCCGCGCTCGCTGCCGCTCACATTCGAGTACGTCGGCCAGACGACGGGCTCTCGCGAGGTGGAGGTGCGCGCGCGGGTCGCCGGCATCATCCTCAAGCGCAACTTCGTCGAGGGCGCGGCGGTGAAGGAGGGCGAGTCGCTCTACACGATCGATCCGGCGCCGTTCGAGGCGGCCGCGGCGCGCGCGGCGGCCGACGTCGTCGCGGCGCAGGCGCGCTACGCGCAGGCGAAGCGCAACGCCGCACGCATGAAGCCGCTCTACGCCGACAAGGCGGTGAGCCAGAAGGAAAACGACGACGCGGTCTCGGCCGAGCAGATCACCGCCGCCGACGTGGCCTCGGCGAAAGCCCGCCTCGTCGAGGCGCGGCTCAATGTCGGCTACACGAAGGTCGAGGCGCCGGTGTCGGGAATGGCCGGCCGGTCGATGCGCTCCGAGGGCTCGCTCGTCGAAGGGCCGCAAACGCTCCTCACGACCGTCGTGCAGGTCGATCCCATCTGGGTCAACTTCGGCATCCCGGACAACGAGCAGGCCGCGCTCGCCCGGGACGCGCAGGCCGGCCGCGTCGAGCTGCCGAAGGACGGCGCATTCGAGGTGTCGCTCAGGCTGAACGACGGCAGCACGTACGACAAGTCCGGCAAGCTGAACTTCTCGGACGTGCGTGTCTCGCCCACCACCGGCACGCGCGAAGCGCGCGCCGAGCTGCCTAATCCCGACGCTCGCCTGCGCCCAGGCGAGTTCGTCCGCGTGATCCTGAAGGGGGCGACGCGGCCCAATGCGCTCACGGTGCCGCAGCGCGCGGTGCTCGAAGGCCCGCAAGGGAAATTCGTCTACATCGTCGACGAGAAGGGCACGGCGCAGCCGCGTCCGATCGAGGTGGGCGACTGGGCGGGCGATGACTGGATCATCAACAAGGGCGTGCAGCCCGGCGACAAGGTGATCGTCGAGGGCGTGATGCGCCTCGCGCCCGGAGCGCCGGTGCGAATTGCAGAGGCCGGAGCGGCGAAGCCGGGCGCTCAGGCGCCGCAGAAACCCGCAGCGAACAAGAAGTAGGCGTCCCCATGTTCTCGAGATTCTTCATCGACCGGCCGATTTTTGCCGCCGTGCTCTCCATCTTCATCGTGCTCGCGGGCCTCGCGGCGATGCGCAATCTGCCGATCGCGCAGTACCCGGAGATCGCGCCGCCGGTCGTCACCGTCACCGCGGTCTATCCCGGCGCTTCCGCCGAGGTGATCGAGCAGACCGTCGCGGCGCCGATCGAGAACGCCATCACCGGCGTCGAGAAGATGATCTACATGAGCTCGACCTCGGGCTCCAACGGCATCGTGCAGATCCAGGTGACGTTCGATATCGGCACGAACCCGGACCAGGCGACGGTCGACGTGAATAACCGCGTCAAGCAGGCCGAGGCCCGGCTGCCGGAGGAGGTGCGGCGCCAGGGCGTGACGGTGGTGAAGGGCTCCTCCGCGTTCCTGCAGGTGCTCGCGTTCTATTCGCCCGACGGCCGCTACGACAACCTCGCCATCAGCAACTACGTCACGCTGAACGTGCTCGACGAGCTGAAGCGCGTGCCGGGCACGACCAACGTGCAGATCTTCGGCGCGAAGGACTACGCGATGCGCATCTGGGTGCGGCCCGACCGGCTGACGCAGCTGCGCCTCACGCCGAACGACCTGATCCGGGCGGTGAGCGAGCAGAACGCCCAGTTCGCCGCGGGCAAGATCGGCCAGTCGCCGAGCGGCGGTCCGCAGGAGCTCGTCTACACCATCACCACCAAGGGCCGCCTCGCCGACGCGAGGGAGTTCGAGAACATCATCATCCGCGCGAACCCCGACGGCTCGAGCCTGCGCTTGAAGGACGTGGCCCGCGTCGAGCTCGCCTCGAAGGACTACGAGTTCATCGGGCGCTTGAACGGCACGCAGACGACTCTCATCGGCGTGTTCCTGCTGCCGGGGGCGAATGCCCTCAAGGTCGCGGCAGATGTCGTGAAGACGGTGGACGAGATCAAGCCGCGCTTTCCCCCGGGACTCGTCTACTCGGTGCCCTACGACACCACGAAGTTCGTCAAGGTGTCGATCGAAGAGGTCGTGAAGACGCTCGGCATCGCGATCGTGCTCGTCGTGCTGGTGGTATTCATCTTCCTGCAGAACTGGCGCGCCACGTTGATCCCGATGGCCGCGGTGCCGGTGTCCCTGATCGGCACCTTTGCCGGGCTGTACCTGCTCGGCTACTCGATCAACACGCTCACGCTCTTCGGCATGGTGCTCGCCATCGGCATCGTGGTGGACGACGCCATCGTGGTGCTCGAGAACATCGAGCGCATCATGCACGAGGAGCACCTGCCGGCGCGCGACGCGGCCATCAAGGCGATGCGCGAAGTGGCCGGACCGGTGATCGCGATCGTGCTGGTGCTCTGCTCGGTATTCGTGCCGATCGCGTTCCTCGGCGGCCTCGCCGGCGAGCTCTACCGGCAGTTCGCGGTGACCATCGCGATCGCAGTGGTGATCTCCGGCGTCGTCGCGCTCACGCTCACGCCGTCGCTCTGCGTGCTGATCCTCAAGCGGGAGCACAAGGTGCCCGGCGGCTTCTTCAAGTTGTTCAATAACGGCTTCCTCAAGACCACCCGGCACTACACCGACGGCGTCGGCTTGATGATCCGACACGCCGCGATCGGCATGGTCCTTTTCGCAGCCATGGTCGGCGCCGCCGTGTTCCTCTGGCGCATCACCCCGGGAAGCCTGGTGCCTGACGAAGACCAGGGCTTTTACATCGCAGCGGTCATCCTGCCCGACGGCGCGACGCTCGAGCGCACCGACAAGGTCGTCGGCGAGGTGCTGCAGGCGATCAAGTCCAACCCGAACAACGAGGACGCGGTCGCCTTCACCGGCTTTGACTTCCTCGGCGGCTACTTCCGCAACAACGCGGCGACCCTCTTCGTCACGCAGAAGCCCTGGGACGAGCGCAAGGTCGACACCAAAGCCGTGGTCGGCGATCTCTTCATGAAGACGGCCGGCATCAAGGAGGGCCTGGTGCTCGCCTTCGGCCCGCCGCCGATCTTCGGCCTCGGCACCGCGGGCGGCTTCGAGCTCTACCTGCAGAACCGCGGCGAGGGCGGCCCGCAACGTCTCGCGCAGGTGATGGGCCAGTTCATGCAGCGCACGATGAAGGACCCGCACTTCGCCTTCGTGCAGACGCTCTGGCGCCCGGCGACGCCGCAGCTGTACGTGGACGTCGACCGCGACAAGGCCAAGGCGCTCGGCGTGCCGCTCGGCGACCTGTACGGCGCGCTCGCCGCGACGCTGGGGAATTACTACGTCAACGACTTCAACAAGTACGGCCGCACGTGGCAGGTGCTGATGTCGGCGGAGCCGCAATACCGCAAGAGCCCGGACGACGTCGGCGACATCTTCGTGCGCTCCGAGCGCGGCGACATGGTGCCGATCCGCTCGCTCGCCAACATCCGCTACGCAGCGGGCCCGGATTCGATGACCCGCTTCAATAACCTGCCGGCGGTCAAGCTCTTCGGCCAGGCCGCGCCAGGCGTGTCCTCGGGCCAGGCGATCGAGGAAGCGGAGAAGGTCGCCGCGGAAGTGCTGCCGCCGGACTTCAGCTACGACTGGGGCGGCGCTTCATATCAGGAGAAAAAGTCAGGCGGTACCTCGGTCATTGCGCTCGGCCTTGCGGTGGTCATGGTGTTCCTGATCCTCGCCGCCCAGTACGAGCGCTGGTCGCTGCCCCTCTCGGTGCTGCTGGCGCTTCCTTTCGGAACGTTTGGCGCGCTCGCCGCCGTGAAGCTCACCGGCCACACGAACGACGTGTACTTCCAGATCGGCCTCGTCACGCTGCTCGGCTTGGCGGCGAAGAACGCGATCTTGATCGTGCAGTTCGCCGAGCTCAAGGAGCGCGAAGGACTGTCCGCCGCGGCCGCGGCGCTGGAGGCGGCACGGCTGCGCTTCCGGCCGATCCTGATGACGTCGCTCGCGTTCATCTTCGGCGTGCTGCCGCTCGCGATTTCGACCGGAGCGGGCGCCGGGGCGCGCCGCTCGGTGGGCACGGGCGTCATGGGCGGCATGCTGGCCGCGACCTTCCTCGCCATCTTCTTCGTGCCGATGTTCTTCAAGCTCCTCGCCACGCGGCGGCTGCGCGAGCCGCGCAGCACCGAGGAAATCCGCGCCGAGGTCGAGCACACGCGCAGCACCACTCACACCCACGACCTGCCCCCGCACCATGCGCCGCACACGACTCGCTAGCCTGAGCTCTCTCGCGCTCATCTTGGTCGGCTGCGCCACGCCGCCGCCCCCGCAACCGCCCAAGGTCGACCTGCCGAAGGCGTGGAAGGAAACCGCGCCGCCGTATTTGCGAAATGAGGCCTCAGACGGCCGCTGGTGGCGCATCTACCAGGACCCCGAGCTCGACACGCTGGTCGACGAAGCGCTGGCGAAGAATGCCGACCTCCTCGTCGCCGCGGCGCGGGTCGACGAGGCGCGCGCCCTGGTCGCGGATGCGAAAGGCGCGCAGATGCCGACGGTCGATGCGCGCTTCGGCGCACAGCGACAGCGCAACTCCCAGCGCACGGCGACCTTCTTCAGCGGCATTCCGCTCGAATACAACGACTATCGCGCCTCGCTCAACGTCTCTTGGGAGCTCGACGTCTTCGGCCGCCTGCGCGCGCAAGCCTCTGCGGCCGCCGCCGACTACGAGGCGTCGGAGGCGGCGCGCGACGGCGTGCGCCTCGCGCTCGCCGCGCAAGTAGCGAAGTCTTACTTTGCGCTGCGCTCGCTCGACGAGCAGATCGCGATGACCCACCGCAACATCGGCCTGCGCGAGGATGCGCTTCGCCTGCAGCGCCGGCGCTTCGAAGGCGGCGTGATCTCGGAATACGACCTGCGCCAGCTCGAAGCCGAAGCCGCCGCCGTGCGGGCGCAGCTGCCGCCGCTCGAGCTCGCCCGCGACCAGCAGGAGGCCGCGCTGACCGTGCTCCTCGGTCGCAGCCCGGCGCAAATCTTCGACGCGGGCGTTGCCCGCACCCAGGTCTTCGACGAGTCGCTGCATGCGACCGTGCTGCCCGCGGGCATGCCCTCCGAGCTGCTGCTGCGCCGTCCGGACCTCGTCGAAGCCGAGCGACACCTCGCGGCGACCAACGCGCGCATCGACGCCGCACGCGCCAGCATGTTCCCGTCGATCAGCCTGACCGGCCTCGCCGGGCGCGAAAGCGCTTCGCTGTCGAACCTCTTCAGCGGCCCGGCCGGGATCTACTATTTCCTCGCGAGCGTGGCGCAGCCGATCTACGCCGGCGGCCGCCTGCAGGCGGAGACCGACGCGGCGAAGGCGCGGGAGCGGCAGGCGCTCGCCGAGTACCAGAAGGCGATCCAGAACGCCTTCAGCGAAGTGCGCACCGCGCTCGTCGGCCAGGCGCGCTCGCGCGAGAGCTTCGAAGCCGAGTCGGCCCGCGAGCGGGCGCTGGCGCAGTCGCTGCACCTCGCGCAGCTGCGCTACGAGAACGGCATCGCGAGCCAGCTCGACGTGATCGATGCCGAGCGCGGGCTGCTCTCGGCGCGCATCTCGCGCATCGAGGCGCTGCGCGCGCAGCGCGCCGCGATCGCGGATCTCTTCCGGGCCCTAGGAGGCTAGTGAAAGACGTAGGCGTCCATCGACAGGACGCCGGAGTCGATCGAGCTGAAGAACCGCTCGGGCTTGTAGTGCTCGCGCGCCGCGCCGAGCGCGAAGAAGAGCGGCAGGAAGTGCTCGTCGGTCGGATGGGCGCGCACGGCGTGCGGCGCGCGCGAGCGGTAGTCGACCAGGGCCTCCGTATCCCGCGCCTCGATGCGGCCGCGTACCCACTCCGAAAATTCCTCGGCATAGGGCTGCGGCTGCCCATGGCCTCTCATCCAGTCGCGCAGGTTGTGCGTCATGTGGCCCGAGCCGATGACGAGCACGTTGTCCTCCTCGAGCTTGCGCAGCGCGCGGCCGAGGCGCAGGTGATGCCGCGTGCCGAGTCCTGGCTGCAGCGAGATCTGCACGACGGGGACGTCGGCGTCCGGGTACATGTAGAGCAGCGGCGCCCAGGCGCCGTGGTCGAGGCCGCGGCAGCCGTCGATCGCAGCGGTGAGCCCTTCGGCTTTCAGGAGCTGCTGCGCCTTCTGGGCGACTGACGGCGCGCCGGGCGCGAGGTACCGCAGGCGATAGAGCGGCTCCGGAAAACCGGAGAAATCGTGGATGGTCTGCGGGTGCTCGGCGCCGGTGACCATCGGCAGGTTCGTTTCCCAGTGCGCCGAGGCGATGAGAATCGCCTTCGGCTTGCCCAGCCGCTTGCCGAGCGCCCCCCACGCCACGCCCGCCGGGCCCGCCTCGAGGGCGTGCATGGGCGAACCGTGCGAGATGAAAACGCTCGGCAGCGGAACCATCTTTACGCGGCTCGCGCCGGCTCCTTCGGGATCAGGCCTTCGGCCTGCATCGCTTCCTTCACCTTTGGCCGCGCAGCGACGCGCTTGTTGTACGCCGCGAGGTGCGGCCACTTCGCGAGGTCGATCTGCGTGGGCTTGGTCCAGTTCGTCAGCACGAAGAGGTACGCGTCGGCGACGGTGAAGTTCTTGCCCATCAGGTAGTCGTTCTTCGCGAAATGCTTGTCGAGCAGGTCGAAGCGCTTGCCGATGTTTTCCTTCGCGATCGGCTTGTAGTCCTCGGGCGTGTTCGGCCGGAAGAGCGGCGAGAACTGCTTGTGTATTTCGGACGTGAGGAAGTTGAGCCACTCCTGCAGGCGATAACGCTGCATCGTGCCGTTCTTGGGCGCGAGGCCGCTTTCGGGCTTCTGGTCGGCGAGGTACTGCACGATCGCCGGGCCTTCGGTCAGGCGCTCGCCGTTGTCGAGCTCGAGCGTCGGCACGTAGCCCTTCGCGTTCACTTGCCAGAAGTCGCCGCCGCCTTCCATGGACTTGTCCTTGGTATTCACCTTCTGCAGGTCGATCTTGATGCCGGCTTCGCGCGCCACGATGTGCGGCGACAGCGAGCAGGCGCCGGGTGAGTAGTAGAGCTTCATGTCGTCTTCTCCTCTGAGAGTGTTAAGACCAGGCTTGGATGACCGCCGGCGGTATGCAGACCGCCGAGCGCTCTTCGCTGGTGACGTGCACTGCGCCGAGCGCCGTGGCGGCGAGCGCAATCAGCGCCGCAACGGTGACGAGTTGTCGTTTCATGGTCAGCCTATCTGCCGCAAGTTGCGTGCGTAGGAGTTTGCTTGCCCTGCAGATGGGGATAAAGGGTCCGGCTTTCAATACATTCTCCCGTGGCGCGGGATAATAGGCGCCATGGATCGTCTGGCAGCCATCCAGGTGTTCGCCCAGGTCGTCGAGTCCGGCAGCTTCGCCAAAGCCGCCGAGCGGCTCGGTCTGTCGACCTCGGCGGCCTCACGCCAGGTGGCCGATCTCGAGGCGCACCTGCAGGCGCGGCTCCTGAACCGCACGACCCGGCGCGTGAGCCTTACGGAAAGCGGGCAGCAGTTCTACGAGCGCGCCGTGCAGCTGATGGCGGACCTGACCGAGGCTGAGCAGGAAGCGTCCAGCGCGGCGGTCATCCCGCGCGGCACGATCCGGCTCACCACGTCGGTGACGTTCGGCGTGCGCCATGTCGCGCCGGCGATCGCGCAATTCCTGGAGCGCTATCCGGACGTGCGCTTCGACGTTTCGCTCTCCGATCGCGTCGTGGATCTGGTGGAGGAAGGGCTCGATCTCGCGATCCGCATCGGAGCTCCGGGCGCCGACAACCTGGTCGCACGCAAGCTCGGCGAGACGCGCATGGTGCCGTGCGCTTCACCCGCGTATCTCGCCCGCCACGGCGCACCGAAGACGCCGGAAGACCTGGCGCATCACAACTGCTTCACCTACGAATACGTGAGCCCGCGTCACGTCTGGCGCTTCCGCGACCGATCGGGTGCCGACCGCGCGGTGCGCGTCGCCGGGCGATTGCATTCGAACAACGGCGATCTGCTTGCCGAAGTCAGTGCGCAAGGGGCCGGCATCGTGTTCGAGCCGGCGTTCATCGTGGGGCCCGAAGTGCGCGCAGGGCGCCTGGTGCCGCTCTTGCAGGATTTTGTGCCGCCGCCCGTGCCGATCTATGCGCTCTACCCGAGCCGCAAGCATCTCTCGGCCAAGGTGCGGCGCTTCGTCGAGTTTCTGGTCGAGCGCTTCGCAGCCGCCCAGGACTGGACTAACGTCCCTTAGGATCCTCCGGCATCCGCGGCGGCCGCCACGCGGCCGGCAGCGGCCCGGGCACGCGCAGCACGCGCAGCATGCGCAGCGCGCCTTCCTTGCGGCCTTCGCCGCTGCGGTAGTAGCCGGGCACGAGCACCGTCTCGTAGAAGCCCATCGCGCGATAGAAGCGGCGCGCGGCCTCGTTGCCCGCGCGCAGCTCCAGGTGGATGCTCGCGATGCCGGCGCAGCGCGCCGACTCGATCATCCACTCGAGCATGCGCTGGCCGATGCCGGTGCGGCGCTGCGATGGACGCACGGCGAGCAGCACGAGGTGCGCGCGCTCGTCGCCGAACTCCATGATGGCGAATCCGTTCACCGCGCCGCGCGAGGCGGGGGAGGATTTGCTGCCCTCGCAGGCCACCGCCGCCAGCGTCTCGCGGTCGCGGATCGCACGCATCACGCGGGAAGCGTCGTACTTCCAGCCGAGCCCGGCCTCGATGAAGTCGCGCGACATCAGCGCAATCGATTGCGCGTCGCGCGGCTCCGCCAGCCTGATCGTGATGGCCCGGGGCGTCATAGTGGCATTGTGCCATGATCCGTTTTATTGGCGAAGGGAGAAGAAAATGGAAAACGCCGACCCGTACAACATCGAGAAGATCTCACTCTTCGACAACCTCCCGCCGTTCCAGCTGCGGGAGCTGAAAGACGCGGCAAGCCGCAGGCTCTACAAGGCGGGCGAGACGATATTCCAGCACGGCCAGCTGCCCGAGAATCTCTACATCGTCGAAGAAGGTGTCGTCGACATCCTGTTGCCCGCGCAGGGCGGAGACATCATCGTCGCGACCTTCGAGGTCGGCTCGTTCTTCGGCGAGCTGGCGGTCTTCGACCGCCAGGCGCGCACGGCAACCGCGCGGGCCGCGGTCGAGACGAGCCTGATCTGCATTCCCCTCAGCGCCGTTGCAATGCTGCTCGACAGCCATGCAGGGGCGGCGCGCCACTTCATGAGCGTCGTGATCCACCGGCTGCGCGGCGCGAACGAGCTGCTCTCGCGCCTGCAGATCAAGAACGTGAACGACCTGATCGAAGAGCGCATGACCTTCGGACAGAAAGTCGCCGACATGGTGGCGCACTTCGGCGGCTCCTGGCCGTTCATCATCCTGTTCTTCTGCTTTCTTCTGGTCTGGGCGGGCGTCAACACGACGCTCGTGCTCAGCCAGCCGCCCGATCCGTACCCCTACATTTTTCTCAACCTGCTGCTCTCGTGCCTCGCCGCGCTGCAGGCGCCGGTGATCATGATGAGCCAGAACCGCCAGGCCATCAAAGACCGGCTCCAGGCCGACGAGGATTTCCGCGTGAACGTGAAGGCGGAGTTCGCCATCCAGCAGCTGCACCGAAAGATCGACGAGCTTCGCGCGGCGCTGCTGCACCGCGGTTCCAGCTAGAGGTAGATCATCTTCTTCGTCATGCCGCCGTCGAGCACATAGTGCTGCCCGGTGGCGAAGCCGGCAGCGTCCGAAAGCAGGAACGCCACCAGCTCGGCGACATCGCGGTCGCGGCCGACGCGCCCGACCGGATGCTGCGCATGGTCCTTTTTCCGCACGGAGGTCTGCGCGATCCAGCCCGGGCTTACGCAATTGACGCGCACCTGCGGCCCGAGGCTCATGGCGAGCGCGTGCGTCAGCGCCACCAGTCCGCCTTTGGCCGCCGCATAGGCTTCGGTGTCGGGCTCCGACTGCACTGCACGAGTCGAGGCGATGTTCACGATCGCGCCGCGCACGCGCCGCAGGTGCGGCGCAGCATGCTTCGTCATCAGGAACGCGCCGGTGAGATTCACGCCAATGCGCCGGTCCCATTCGCGCAGCGCGAGCTTTTCCACCGGGCCGTTGTCCGGCGCAGCAATGCCCGCGTTGTTGACCAGCGCGTCCAGGCGGCCGAAGCGCTTCACGACCTGGCGCACGCACGAGCGCACGGCCGCTTCCCGGGAAATGTCGCAGCGGATGAAGAGCATGCCCGCGTTGCGGGCATCCTTCACGTCCGCGATCGCCACCCGGTAGCCGCGTTGCAGTAAGAGGCGCGCGATCTCGCTGCCGATACCCTGCGCGCCGCCCGTTACCAGAGCGGCCTTTTGGGGGTATTCTCGGGGCATAGCAGACGTTGGCGGAACCTCGCATTCTATCGGGCCGGATAGGAGGATCGAGCGATGCAAGTCAAAGAAATCCTGCGTGTGAAGGGTAACCGCCTCGTCAGCATCGAGCCGGCGGGACGCGCAGCGGACGCCGTTTCGACGATGGCGAAGGACAATCTCGGATCGCTCGTCGTCGTGGAGCAGGGCCGCATGGTGGGCATGCTCACGTTCCACGAGCTCCTGCAGGCGGTGGCGAAGCGCTCGGGCTCGCTCGGCGAAGTGCGCGTCGCCGAGATCATGCAGAAGGATCCGGTCACCGCCACGCCCGAGATGGAAGTGAACGACCTGCGGCGCGCGATGCTCGAGAGCGGCGCGCGCTACCTGCCGGTGATGCAGGACGGCAAGCTCCTCGGCGTCATCTCGTTCAGGGATGTCGCCAAGGCCGTGCTCGAAGAGCAGGACTTCGAGAACAAGATGTTGAAGGGCTACATCAAGAATTGGCCCGCATAGCGGGCTTGTAGAATCGCCCGCATGTCGGGCAACAGCTTCGGCCTGCTCTACTGCGTCACCTCGTTCGGCGAGTCGCACGGCCCGGCGTACGGCGGCGTGGTCGACGGCTGCCCGCCGGGAATGGAGCTCTCCGCGGCGGACATCCAGAGGGAATTGGATCGGCGCAAGCCCGGCAGCTCGCGCCACGTCACGCAGCGGCGCGAATCCGATGCGATCGAGATTCTTTCCGGCGTCTACGAAGGCAAGACCACCGGCACCGCGATCGGCTTTCTGATCCGCAACGAAGACCAGCGCTCCAAGGATTATTCGGCCATCGCGGAGAAATTCCGTCCCGGGCACGCCGATTACACTTATCTGCAGAAGTACGGCATCCGCGACGCGCGCGGCGGCGGTCGTGCGTCGGCGCGCGAGACGGTGATCCGCGTCGCAGCCGGCGCCATCGCGAAGAAATGGCTGGGCAGCCGCTACGGCGTAAGAGTGCGCGGCTATCTCGCGCAGCTCGGCCGCACGACGATCCCGTTCCAGTCGTGGGACGCGGTCGAGCAGAATCCGTTCTTTGCGGCGAACGCCGCCATCGTCGCGCAGCTCGAGAAGCAAATCGACGCGCTGCGCGAGTCGGGCGATTCGTGCGGTGCGCGCGTCAACGTCGTGGCGAGCGGGGTGCCGGTGGGCTGGGGCGAGCCGGTGTACGGCCGGCTCGACGCCGACATCGCCGCGGCGATGATGGGCATCAATGCCGTGAAGGGCGTCGAGATCGGCGCGGGCTTCGGCGCCATCGTGCAGAAAGGAAGCGAGCACGGCGACGAGATGACCCCGCAAGGCTTCGTCTCGAACAACAACGGCGGCCTGCTCGGCGGCATCTCGACCGGGCAGGACATCACCGTGTCGATCGCGCTGAAACCCACGTCAAGCATACGGCTACCCCGGCGCACGATCGACCGCCGGGGGAGCGCGACGACGATCGCAACGACCGGGCGGCACGATCCCTGCGTGGGCATCCGCGCGACGCCGATTGCTGAAGCCATGCTGGCCTGCGTGTTGATGGATCATGCGCTGCGCCATAGAGCGCAGTGCGGCGATGTCACGCCGCCCGTGCGCTTTTCCTAGGTAGAAAAGGCCCCCCAAATCAATTAGAGTAATGGGTACAAAACCCCCAAGAGAGAAGAACATGAGCAACAAGGGCCAGTTGCTACAAGACCCCTTTTTGAACACGCTGCGCAAAGAGCACGTCCCCGTTTCCATCTACCTCGTGAACGGAATCAAGCTGCAGGGCCAGATCGAATCGTTCGACCAGTACGTCGTCCTCCTGCGCAACTCGGTGACGCAGATGGTCTACAAGCACGCCATCTCCACGGTCGTGCCGTCGCGTCCGATCAACCTCGGAGCCGAGAAGGACGCCGAGTAGGTTGCCCCACGAGAAGGTCATGCCCGCCGATCCGCGGGCGGCAGTCATTGTCTGTCTCGATTTCGGCGACGCCGACTTTGATGAGCGCGTAGAGGAGGTCGTGCGCCTGGTGGAGAGCGCGGGCGTCACGCGCCATCGCGTGCTGCGCGGCCGGCGCCATCGTCCCGATCCCAAGTTCTACGCCGGCAGCGGCAAGGTGCAGGAGATGGGCCGCGCCGCGACGGCGCTCAACGCCGCATTCGTCGTCTTCAACCACGAGCTCTCGCCGGCGCAGCAGCGCAACGTCGAGCGCGAGCTGGATCTTCGCGTCCTCGACCGCACGGAGCTCATCCTGGAGATCTTTGCGCAGCGCGCGCAAACCAGCGAGGGAAAAGTCCAGGTCGAGCTGGCGAGGCTCGAGCATCTCTCCACGCGCCTCGTGCGCGGCTGGACGCACCTCGAGCGCCAGCGCGGCGGCTTCGGCGCGACCGGCGGCCCGGGCGAGACGCAGCTGGAACTGGATCGCCGCTACATCTCGACGAAGATGAAGACGCTGAAAGGCAGGCTGCAGCAGCTGCAGAAGCAGCGCAGCGTGCAAAGGCGAGCACGCGAGCGCGGCAACGTGCTCTCGGTCTCCATCGTCGGCTATACCAACGCCGGCAAATCGACGCTCTTCAATGCGCTCACCCATGCCAAGGCCTACGAGGCGGACCAGCTCTTTGCCACGCTCGACACGACGACGCGGCGCATCTGGTTGCCGCCGGCCAATCCGGTCGTCATCTCCGATACGGTGGGTTTCATCCGCGACTTGCCGCACACCCTGGTCGCTGCTTTCCGCGCCACGCTCGAGGAGACGGTGCGCGCCGAGTTGCTCCTGCATGTCGTGGACGCGTCGTCGCCGGTGCGAGATGCGCAGCAGGCCGAGGTGAACAAGGTGCTCGCCGAGATCGACGCGGACGAGACACCGCAGATCATCGTCTACAACAAGATTGACGCCGCGCAGCTTCGGGCGGGGGCCGAGAGAGACCAATATGGTAGGATTTCGCGCGTTTTCGTGAGCGCGCGCACGGGCGCAGGGTTGAACGAGTTGCGCGGCGCCATCGCCGAGTTCGGTGCGGCGCGAAAGGCCGAGCGCAATCCTCCCAAAGCATCCATAAGCCTCTAATGTCCTTGAACGACCCGAACTGGGGTCGCGGCGGTTCCCGCGGTCCGCAAGGCCCCGGCGGCAGCAACCAGGGCCCGCCGGACCTCGACGAGCTGTGGCGCAACTTCAACCGGCGCCTCGGCGAGCTCTTCCGTCGCCGCCCGCGCGGCCCCGGCGACGAGCCGCCGCGCCTGCCTTCGGCGCGCGGCCTGGGCGGTGGCGCGACCGCCTTGGCCGGACTCGTGCTCGCGGTGTGGCTCGCGAGCGGCTTCTACATCGTGGTCGAAGGCCAGCGCGGCATCGTGCTCACCTTCGGCAAGTTCTCCAAGGAAACGACGCCCGGCCTCAACTGGCGCCTGCCGTGGCCGATCCAGTCGCACGAGATCGTCAATCTCTCGCAGGTGCGCACGCTGGAAGTCGGCTACCGCAACAACGTGCGCACGAAGGTGCTGAAAGAGTCGCTGATGCTGACGGACGACGAGAACATCGTCGACCTCCAGTTCGCGGTGCAGTATGTCGTGAAGGACGCACAGGCCTACATCTTCAACGTGCGGCGGCCCGACGAGTCGGCGATGCAGATCGCCGAGACGGCGATGCGCGAGGTGATCGGCAAGAACCGCATGGACGCGATCCTCTACGAGACGCAGGTCGATGTCGCCAACCGCGCGCGCGACCTCATGCAGGCGATCCACGATCGCTACAACACGGGCATCCAGATCAGCGCGGTGACGATCCAGAACGCGCAGCCGCCCGAGCAGGTGCAGGCGGCGTTCGACGATGCGGTGAAGGCCGGACAGGACCGCGAGCGGCAGAAGAACGAAGGCCAGGCGTACGCGAACGACGTGATCCCGCGCGCGCGCGGTGCCGCGTCACGGCTGCAGCAGGAGTCCGAAGGCTACAAGCAGCGCGTGATCGCCAACGCCGAGGGCGACGCCTCGCGTTTTCGCCAGGTGCTCACCGAATACGCCAAGGCGCCGCAGGTCACGCGCGAGCGCATCTACATTGACACGATGCGCGAGATCCTGTCCGCCAACAGCAAGATCATGATGGACTACCGCGGCTCGGGGAACCTGCTCATGCTGCCTCTCGAGAAGCTGATGCAGCAGGCGGGCAGCACTTCGCCGCAGGCGGCGCCGCCGGCGCCGCCGTCGAGCGAGGCGCCGCAATCCATGGACGCGAACCCGCGCTCGCGCGAGTCGCTGCGCAACCGCGACAGGGCCGACCGGTAACCGCGATGAAAGCCCTCGGTCCCGTCATCGCCATCGTCGTCATCGTGCTGCTGATCGTCTCCGGGTCGCTGTACACCGTCGACCAGCGACAGAACGCCATCGTCTTCCAGCTGGGCGAGGTGAAAGAAGTCGTCACCCACCCGGGCCTGCATGTCAAATGGCCGCTCCTGCAGAACGTGCGCCAGTTCGACATGCGCATCCTCACCTACGACGACGCGGAGCCGCTGCGTTTCCTCACGCAGGGCAACCGCCCGGTGCTCGTCGATTCGTTCGTGAAGTGGCACATCATCGACGTGCGGCAGTACTACGTCTCCGTGCAGGGCGACGAGTTCCGCGCTCAGACGCGCATCCGCCAGACCGTGTCGGGCACCCTGCGCGACGAGTTCGGCATCCGCGGCGTGCACGAGGTCGTGTCGGGCGAGCGCGAGCAGATCATGGCGCGCGTGCGCGAGAAGGTCGACCAGGACCTGAAGCGCATCGGCGTCGGCGTGGTGGACGTGCGCCTGAAGCGCGTCGACCTGCCGCAGGAAGTGAGCGAGTCGGTCTACCGCAGGATGGAAGCGGAGAGGAAGCGCATCGCCAATGAGCTGCGCTCGACCGGTGCCGCGGAAGGCGAGAAGATCCGGGCCGACGCCGACCGGCAGCGCGAGGTCATCCTCGCCGAGGCCTACCGCGACGCGCAGCGCGTGCGCGGCGAGGGCGACGCCAAGTCCGCCGCGATCTACGCCGCGGCCTTCTCGCAGAATCCCGAATTCTTCGCCTTCTACCGCAGCATGGAGGCGTACCGCTCTGCGTTCCGCGGGCGCAACGACGTGATGCTGCTCGAGACCAACTCGGATTTCCTGCGCTACTTCAGGGACTCGCTCGGACGTCAGGCCTCGCCTAAGAAGTAAGCATGGGGACCACATTCCTCATGGCCTTCGCCCTGATGCTCGTGCTCGAAGGCGTACTGCCCTTCGTTGCGCCCGGCCTGTGGCGCGACACCTTCCGCCGCATCACGCAGATGACCGACGGCCAGATCCGGTTCGTCGGCCTCTCGTCGATCATCGTCGGGCTCCTGCTGCTCGTCTGGGCTCGCAGCTAGGCGCGCCATGAGGAAATGGCTCCTGCCGGAGTACGTCGAGGACATCCTGCCCGCGGAGGCGATGCGCATCGAAAAGCTGCGCCGCGCCATGCTCGACTTGTTTTTCGCGCACAAGTACCAGCTCGTCATGCCGCCGCTGCTCGAGTACATGGACTCGCTCCTCACCGGCACCGGCCATGATCTCGAGCTGCGCACCTTCAAGGTGGTCGACCAGCTTTCGGGCAGGACCATGGGCGTGCGCGCGGACATCACGCCGCAGGTGGCGCGCATCGACGCGCACCTCCTCAACCGGCGCGGCGTGACGCGGCTCTGCTACTGCGGCAGCGTGCTGCACACGCGGCCGGCGTCGCCCGGCGCGACGCGCGAGCCGATCCAGGTCGGCGCCGAGATCTACGGTAGCGCCGGCGTCGATGCCGATCTGGAGATTCAAAGGTTGCTCTGCGAGGCGCTCAAGCTCGCCAGGCTGCGCGACCTGCGCCTCGACATCGGCCACGTCGCAGTCTTTCGCTCGATTGCGCACTCGGCGAAGGTCGGCCCCGAGCTCGAGCGCGAGCTTTTCGAGGCGCTGCAGAAGAAAGACTTGCCCGCGCTCGGCGGCCTTTCAAGAAAGCTCGATGCAAAGGCACGCGCGGCGTTGCAGCTCCTGCCGGAGCTATACGGGGGCGCCGAAGTGCTCGACAACGCAGAGAAGCGCCTGCCGCGGCTACCGGAAGTGGCGAAGGCTCTCAAAACGCTGCGCGCGCTCGCCAAGGCATGCCCGGTGCCGATCAGCTTCGATCTGGCGGAGCTGCGCGGCTACCACTACCACTCGGGCGTCGTGTTCGACGCCTATTGCGCGGGAGGAACCGGGCCCGCATCTCTCCTTATTGCCCGGGGCGGACGCTACGACGAGGTCGGCAAGGCCTTCGGCCGCGCGCGCGCCGCGACCGGGTTCTCGATCGACCTGCGCAGCGTCGCCGGCGTGGTCAAATAGCCCAATGGCCATGAAAGCGCGCAACGTCGTCGTCATCGGCACGCAGTGGGGCGACGAGGGCAAGGGCAAGATCGTCGACTGGCTGACCGACCGCGCTCAAGGCGTCGTGCGCTTCCAGGGCGGCCACAACGCCGGCCATACGCTGGTCATCGGCAGCAAGAAGACCATCCTGCACCTCGTTCCGTCGGGCATCGTGCGCGGCACCGTCGATTGCTTCATCGGCAACGGCGTGGTGGTATCGCCACAGGCGCTCATCTCGGAGATGGACGAGCTCGAAGGCGCCGGCGTGAAGGGCGTGGTGGCGCGACTGTCCATCTCGGAAGCATGCCCGCTGATCCTGCCGTACCACGCCGCGCTCGACATCGCGCGCGAGGCTTCCAAAGGGGAGAAGAAGATCGGCACCACCGGGCGCGGCATCGGGCCGGCCTACGAGGACAAGGTGGCGCGACGCGCGATCCGGTTGCAGGACCTGTTCAAGCCGGTGCGCTTTGCCGAGAAGCTGCGCGAGCTCCTCGACTACCACAACTTCATCCTCGAGAAATACCATCGGCAAGCGCCGGTCGATTTCCAGAAGACGCTCGACGATACGCTCGCGCTCGCGCCGCGCTTCGCGCCGCTCATCGCCGATGTACCGCGCGCGCTCTACCATGCGAACCGGGCCGGGAAGAATTTGCTGTTCGAGGGCGCACAGGGCTCGCTGCTCGACATCGACCACGGGACTTATCCGTTCGTCACCTCCTCGAACTGCGTCGCGGGCGCCGCCGCCGCGGGAGCCGGGCTCGGACCCATGCACCTGCATTACGTGCTCGGCATCACCAAGGCCTACAGCACGAGAGTGGGCGGGGGACCATTCCCCACCGAGCTTTCCGATGACGTGGGCGAGCGCCTGCGCCAGCGCGGCCAGGAATTCGGCGCGACGACCGGGCGGCCGCGGCGCACCGGCTGGTTCGACGCCGCGGCGCTCAAGCGCTCGATTCAGCTGAACGGGGTCTCGGGACTTTGCATCACCAAGCTCGACGTGCTGGACGGCGTCGAGTCGGTGAAGATCTGCGTGGGCTACCAGCTCGAAGGCGGCTTCTCGGAGATCCTGCCGGTCGGTGCCGAGGAGCTCGAGCGCTGTACCCCGGTGTACGAGGACCTGCCCGGATGGATGGAAAGCACGGTGGGCATCCGCGCGCACGACCAGCTGCCGCCGGCGGCGCGCAGGTACCTCGAGCGCATCGAGGCGCTCGCCGGCGTGCCGATCGACCTCATCTCCACCGGCCCGGAGCGCGACGAGACGATCGTCCGGCGCCATCCGTTCGACCCCGGCTAGGATTTGGGCTAGACTGCACGGTCTAGTCTAGTCCTCGGGGGAGCTCCGCCGTGCCGGTAGAAAACCGCGAGCGCGTGCTGCGCGCCGCGACCGATTCGTTTCTCGCGCGCGGCTACGCGTCGAGCGTCGACGACATCGCGCGCCGCGCCGGCGTCGCCAAGCAGACCGTCTACAGCCATTTCCCGAGCAAGGACACGCTGTTCCGCGAGGTCGCGCGCGGCCTCGCGATAAGCGTGCTGGTCGAGCTCGAAGGCGGCGACCTGCGGGCCGCGCTCCTGCGATTTGCCGCCGCCTACCGCCAGCGCGCGCTCGGCGCGCAGGGCATCGCCAGCTTCCGCACGCTGGTCCCCGAGGTGCCGCGCTTCAAGGCGGCCGCCAAGTCGATGTACGGCGACACGGTCGGCGCGATGGTCGAGCGCCTCGCGCGATACCTCGGCGCCGCCATGCGGGAAGGGAAGCTGCGCCGCGACGATCCGCAGCTCGCCGCCGAAATGCTGCTGTCCATGCTCGCCGGGGTCGATCGCGTGAAGCGCCTCTTCTGCGTCGCGAACGGCATCGAGAACGATGCGCGCCGCACCGCGCGCATCGTCGACACCTTTCTTCGCGCCTACAAGCCATGAGCCGATTGCTCCCATTCCTCCTCGCATTCTTCGTCGCCGCCTGCACGCAGGGCGATGCCAAGCAGAAGAAGGACGACGCCAAGGCGGCGCCGCCCGCGCTCCCTGTGAGCGTCATCGCGGTCGCCCCGCGCGAGGTGCCGGTCGCTTTCGACGCAGTCGGCCGCACGGAAGGCTCGCGCGAGGTGCAGGTCCGGGCACGGGTCGCCGGCATCATTGAGAAGCAGCTCTATACCGAGGGCGATTCGGTCAAGGCCGGAGACACGCTCTTCCAGATCGAGCGCGCGCCTTTCGAGATCGACCTCCAGCAGCAGCGCGCCGCGCTCGCGCAGGAGAAGGCGCGCTACGCGCTCGCCAAGCAGGATGCCGCGCGCTTGAAGGGGCTCGCCGACCGCCGTGCGATCAGCCAGCGCGAAGCCGACCAGGCGTCTTCCGCGCTCCAGCAGAGCGCGGCGGCCGTGCAGCTCGCCCAGGCGCGCGTGCGGCAATCCGAGCTCAACCTTTCGTACACCACGGTGGACGCGCCGATCGATGGCATTACGGGACGGGCGATGCAATCCATCGGCAGCCTGGTGGCGCCGAACGGCGACTCCGCGCTCCTCACCACGCTCAGCCGTACCGACCCGATCTGGGTCCGCTTCGCGCTCTCCGAGGCCGAATTCGCCCGGCTGCGCGCGCGCGAGACGGCGACGCCCGGGGTGAAGATGGAGATGGCCGATGGCTCGGCCTATGCGGAGACCGGAAAGGTCAACTTCGCGAGCTCCACGGTCGACCCGAATCTCGGCACCGTGCAGATGCGCGCCGAGTTCCCGAACGCGAACCTCAGGGTGCTGCCCGGGCAGTACGTGCGCGTCCAGGTGATCGCCGGCACCGAGCAGGCGATCGTCGTGCCGCAGAGCGCGGTCCAGCAGAACGAGAGCGGGCGCTTCGTCTGGCTCGTCAACGCCGAGGGCAAGGCGACGCCGCGCAACATCCGCGCCGGCAGTTGGGTCGGCAAAGACTGGGTCGTGCTCGAGGGCTTGAAGAGCGGCGACAAGGTGATCACCGACAACCTGGTGCGCCTGCGTCCTGGCACGCCGGTGCAGCCCAGGGCGTAGATGTCGCGCTTCTTCATCCACCGGCCGGTCTTCGCCGGCGTCATCGCGATCATCATCGTGCTCGCCGGCCTCGTGGCGGCGAAGCTCCTCGCGGTCGCGCAATACCCGGAGATCGCTCCGCCCACGGTGCTGATCACGACCAGCTATCCCGGCGCGAGCGCGGAAACGCTCACCAAGACGGTGGCGGCGCCGATCGAGGAGCAGCTCTCCGGCGTGGAGAAGCTCTCCTACTTCAACTCGACCGCTTCGTCGACCGGCGCGCTCAGCATCACGGTGACGTTCGAGCCCGGCGCGAACGTCGACCAGGCGGTATTCAACGTGAATAACCGCGTCAACATCGCGCTGCCGCGCCTGCCCGACGAAGTGCGCCGGAACGGCATCATCGTGCAGAAGCGCTCGTTCGACATCCTGAACGTGGTGACGCTCTCATCGCCGGACGGCTCGCGCGACACGCTGTTCCTTTCGAACTACGCCACGATCAACCTGGTCGACGAGCTGAAGCGCCTGCCGGGCCTCGCCGACGTGATCGTGTTTGGCGCGCGCGACTACTCGATGCGCGTCTGGCTCAACACCGAGGCGATGGCGCGCCTCGGGGTCACGCCCTCCGACGTGGCGCAGGCCTTGCGCGCGCAGAACGCCCAATATGCCGCGGGCAAGATCGGCACCGAGCCTGCGCCGCCCGGGCAGGCGATTGTCTATACGGTGACGGCCACCGGACGCCTGGTCGATCCGGAGCAATTCGGCGACGTCGTGATCCGCGCCTCGGGTCCCGGCGGCGTGCTGCGCCTGCGCGACATCGCGCGCATCGAGCTGGGCGCGCTCAACTACGACACCTCGAATACGATCGACGGCCGGCCGGCGATCGGCATGGCGACCTTCCTGCAGCCCGGGGCGAACGCGCTCGACGTGGCGGGCCTCGTGAAGAGCCGCATGGCCGAGCTGAAGGCCGGTTTTCCCCAAGGCGTCGACTACACGATCCCGTTCGACACCACGCGGTTCGTCGACGCTTCGATCAAGGAGGTGACGAAGACGATCTTCGAGGCGGCCATCCTGGTGCTGCTGGTCGTCTTCCTTTTCCTGCAGACATGGCGCGCGACGCTCATCCCCATGATTGCCGTGCCGGTCTCGTTGATCGGCGCGTTCGCCGGGCTCTGGATCGTGGGCTTCACCATCAATACCCTGACGCTCTTCGCGCTGGTGCTCGCCATCGGCATCGTCGTGGACGATGCCATCGTCGTGCTGGAGAACGTCGAACGGCTGATGCGCGAGCAGAAGATGCCGCCGTTCGAGGCGGCGCTCGAGGCGATGCGCGAGGTATCCGGGGCCGTGGTCGCCATCGTGCTCGTGCTGTGCGCGGTGTTCGTGCCCGTCGCCTTCCTTGGCGGCATCGCCGGCCAGCTCTACCGGCAGTTCGCGGTCACGTTGACCTTCGCCGTCGTCATCTCCGGTTTCATGGCGCTGACGCTGACCCCTGCGCTCTGCGCGCTCATGATGAAGCCGGGCGAGCGCCACTCCCGGATCTTCGAGCCTTTCAACCGCGGCTTCGCGTGGCTCACGCGGCGCTTCCTCTGGGCGGTCGGTCTCGCGCTCAAGCACCGCATCGCATCGCTCGTTGCCTTCCTCCTCGTCCTTGCCATGACGGCCGGGCTCTTCCTCCGCATCCCGGGCAGCTTCGTGCCTTCGGAAGACCAGGGCTACATCTTCGGCACTCTCCAGCTGCCCGACGGCGCGACGCTCGAGCGCACGCGCAAGATGGCCGACGACATGACGAGGATCATCAGCGCGAACCCCGGCGTGCGCAATACCCTCGGCATCATCGGCTTCGACCTGATCGGCGGCGGCAACAAGACGAACACGGCCACCATGTTCATCCCGCTCAAGGACTGGAGCGAGCGCGGCGCGAACACCGCGCAGGTGATCGCGCGCGATCTCGTCCAGAAAGGGGCCGGCTTGCGGGACGGCGTTGCGCTCGCCTTCAATCCGGCGGCGATCCGCGGCATCGGCCTGGCGGGCGGCTTCGAGGTCTATGTGCAGGCGCGCACCGATGCCGACCCGGTGCGGCTCTACCAGGTGACGCAGGACTTCATGGCGGCGCTTTCCAGGCATCCGCAGCTCGCCAACGTCAATTCCTTCTATCGGCCTACGGTGCCGCAGCTCAGGGTGGAGGTCGATCGCGAGAAGGCGATCTCGCTTGGCGTGCCGGTGCAGGACGTGTTCGACGCGCTGCAGAGCACGATGGCGGCGCTCTACGTGAACGACTTCAACAAATTCGGGCGTACCTACCGTGTGCAGATCCAGGCCGATGCGCAGTTCCGCGCGCAGCCTGAAGACCTCGGCGCAGTCTATGTGCGCTCCACCACGACGCGCGAGATGATTCCGCTCAAGGCGCTGATCAAGACCTCGAGCCTCGTCGGTCCCGAGCAGCTCGAGCGGTTCAACGGCTTCCTCGCGGCGAAGGTCCTCGGCGGCGGCCGCCCCGGAGTGTCTTCCGGCGAGGCCATCGCCGCAGTCGAGGACGTCGCGGCGGCGGCGCTGCCCGCGGGCTATACCATCGCCTGGACCGGGCAGGCGTTCCAGGAGAAGCGCACCGGCCGCCAGTCGGTGATCGCATTCGGCCTCGCGCTCGTCATGGTGTTCCTGATCCTCGCCGCGCTCTACGAACGCTGGCTGCTGCCGCTCGCGGTGGTCTTTGCCGTGCCGTTCGCCGTCTGGGGCGCGCTCAGCTTCGTCGCGCTGCGGGGATTGGAGAACGACATCTACTTCCAGATCGGCTTGGTGGTGCTGATCGGCCTTTCGGGCAAGAACGCGATCCTGATCGTGGAATTTGCCCAGCAGGGCTACCTGCAGGGCAAGAGCGCCATGGACGCGGCGCTCGACGCGGCGCGCCTGCGGTTCCGGCCGATCATCATGACCTCGCTCGCCTTCGTGCTGGGCGTGCTGCCGCTCATGTTCTCCTCCGGCGCGGGCGCCGGCGCACGGCGCTCGATGGGCACCGGCGTCGTCGGCGGCATGCTGGCCGCGACCTTCATCGCGACGCTTTTTATCCCGCTCTTCTTCACGCTCGTCGCGCGCCGCGCGAAGCGGCGCGTCGCCGAGCCCTCGAACGAGCTGATTGCCAAATGAGCGCCAAGTGAGAAGGCTCGTCCTCGTTGCGGTTGCGTTGGCGGGCTGCACCGTGGGGCCGGACTACAAGCGTCCCGAGGTGGCGCTTCCTGCGCGGTACGCCGAGCCTTCCGCCGGCAGTGGGCCCGTGCTGGCCCCGAGCTGGTGGACGCTCTACAAGGACCCGACGCTCGACGAGCTGATCGCGAGCGGCCAGAAGACCAATGCCGACCTGCGCCTGGCGGTGGCCCGGGTGCAGGAAGCCGAAGGCGCACTGCGCGAGGCACGTGCGTCCATTTTCCCCGAGATCACCGGCACGGCGAGCTTCGCGCGCCAAGGCGTGAGCACGCTCTCCCAGCCGCCGGTACCCGCAGGGATCTCCACCGTGCGGCCGACCTACCTGGCGCTGATCTCGACCTCATACGAGGTGGACTTCTGGGGCAGGCTTTCGCGCACCACAGAGGCGGCGCGCGCGAGCCTCCTCGCCAACCAGTTCTCACGCGACGTCGTCGACATCACGCTCGCCGGCGCCATCGCGCAGGCCTATTTCGCGCTTCGCTCGCTCGATGCGCAGGTTGCGGTGCTCGACAGCTCGATCCGTGCAAGGCGCGATTCATTGGAAATCGCCAAGGCGCGCCTCGATGCGGGCCTCGCCCCCGAGCTCGACGTCTACCAGGCACAAAGCGCCCTTGCCGATGCGCTGGTGCAGCGCCGCGAAGCGGCGCGCAGCCGCGCCCTGGTCGAGCACCAGCTCGCCCAGCTCACGGGCCGGCTCGAGCTCAAGCTCCCGGCCGGGAAGCTCGCGGGCGAGCTCTTCGCGCTGCCTCTCGTGCCGCTGCCCCCGGCGGGCCTGCCTTCGTCGCTCCTCGACCGCCGGCCCGATATCCGGCAGGCCGAGCAGGCACTGATCGCTTCGAACGCGCAGATCGGCGTGGCCCGCGCGGCGATGTTCCCGACGATCTCGCTCACCGCATCGGCGGGCATCCAGAGCGCGCAGTTCGCCGATCTCGTCGCAGGTCCCGGCGCGAAGGTCTGGAGCCTCGGGGCGGCGCTGGCGGGCCCGATCTTCGACGAAGGGCGGCGCGAGGCGCGCGTCGACCAGGCACGCGCGCGAGAGAGCCAGGCGCTCGCCGGCTACCAGAAGGCGATCGAGACGGGATTTCGCGAAGTATCCGACGCGCTCGTCAACGTGCAGCAGACCGGCGAGAGCGAGGCGGAGCTGAAGGCTCGCCTCGACGCCGCGCGCAACGCGCTCGACCTTTCGACGCTACGCTATCAGGCGGGCTACTCGCCTTACCTCGAAGTGCTGGACGCGCAGCGCACCGCCAACGATGCGGAGCTCGCCTTCGTGCGCAACCGCCAGTCGCGCCTCGCCTTCAGCGTCGATCTCATCAAGGCGCTGGGTGGCGGCTGGAATTCGGGGGCAGGGTCGTAATTCAGAAGCTGATGCCGGTGACCTTGCTGCCGATCGCCTGCACCGGGCCCAGCGGATTCTGATTCTCTTCGGTCGCCTGGATCACCGGCTGCCCGCCGGTCAGCTTGTACACCACGACGTCGTCGCGCAAGAGGATCAGCGCGTTGAAGCGCCAGCCCTCCGTATGGGTCTCGCGATGAAAGCCGAGCACGTCCAGGATCACGTTGCCCATGCGCTGCTTCTGCACCGAGCTCTGGTTGATCTCGAAGCCGCGGCAGGCGATCTTGGCGAGCACGCATTCGCGCACCCCGCTGTCGAGGTCATTGATCGAGAACGACTGGTTCAGCATGAACTTGCGCATCACGTCGGCGTAGTTGAGGATCGCGATGTTCGCGTTCGAGCTCGGGTCGAGGCTCATCACCCTGAGGTCGGCGATCGTGGTGTGGCCCGGGATGATCTTGTCGAACGTGTTCTGCGCGTCCTGATAGGTCTGCCAGGGGCTCGCGGTGACTTCCTTCGAGTTGGGCAGGAGCGAGGTGCACGCGCCGATAAGAAGGCAGGCGAGCACAGCCGCGATCGAGCGGTTCATGGAAAGGCGTTGTATCACCGCGGCGTCAATGCGCTGCCCGTCGGCGCTAGTCCAAATGGCTTCCTGTAGTGGGCGTGCGACATCCGTTTCCGCTTGCGCGCGACATGCAACGGCCGGGCTGCAAGCGCAGAATGGACCACGCCATGGGCTATCCGGACATCGACAAGGCACGCGAAGGCCAGCAGGCCCTGCAGCGGATCATCGAGGCCTATGCCGGCCCGGGCGCCGACCTGAGAGCGCTGCGCCGCGTGGTCGACGTGTGCCGCGAGCTGCAGGACGCGATCGAGGACGACTATTGCCGCGAGAAGATCCGCGCCATCGCGGAATCCTCTGCCGAGCTTCTCTCGCAGCCCACTCACCGGGCGCGCGGCACTCTCTCGGGGATCGATTTCCTGCGCCACCAGATCCGCGCTGCGCTCGAGCTGCTGCAAAGCAGGCTCTACAGCCTCGAGCGGGCGCGCCGCTTCGGGCAGGCGTTCCTCAGCGCCGGCTTCGGCGCGATCCACGCCGCGAAGCGCTAGGCTAGTTGTAGGTCGGTAGATTCTGGTGCACGCTTTGCCCGCATATGCGCGGGCTCTGGACCGGTATTTGTCGCGCCAGCTCGAGCGCAACTTGGGCTATGAAATAGTGTTCGCAGCCACGGGAATCATCATCGTGGCCGGAGTGATCGCGCGGGTCTGGTTGCTGGTCAAGCGCAGCGGGGAGGGCGCTGAAGCGCCGGCGCGATAGCAGGAGAGCTTATGATGCTGGTGCCGAGGAAGGGACTCGAACCCCCACAGTGTTGCCACCGCTAGGACCTGAACCTAGTGCGTCTACCAATTCCGCCACCTCGGCAGGCGAGCGCGGATTCTAATAGAAAAATCACATGCCAAAAAGAAGACCAAACCGAACCGCCTTGCGTCGACGAGCGCGCGCCGAGCGTCCATCCGGCGACTACAGCCGCGAGATCCTGCGCGAGCTCGAGCACGCAGGCGAGCCGCTGCATCCGCGAGAGCTCTCCGATCGCCTGCATATCCGCCGCTCGGGCGAGCGCCGCGCATTCGATGCCGGGTTGATTGCGCTCGAGCGCGCCGGCGACATCGTGCGCAACCGCGCCGGCGCCCTGCTCGTCGCGAAGCGCATCAAGGTGCTGGCCGGACGCGTCGAGGGCCATCCCGACGGCCACGGCTTTCTCGTGCCCGACGAAGGCGGCCCGTCGATCTTCATGCCGCCGCACGAGATGCGCAGCCTGATGCACGGCGATCGCGCCTCGGTGCGCTTAAGCGGAACCGATCCGCGCGGCCGCCCGGTCGGCGCGCTCGTGGAGGTGCTCGAGCGCGCGAAGCGCCGCATCGTCGGGCGGCTGCACGACGAGCGCGGCGTGCTCGTCCTCGTTCCCGAGGACCGGCGCATCGCGCACGACATCCTCGTGCCGCCTTCGGAGGGCCGCAAAGCGAAGCCGGGCGAGGTCGTCACCGTCGATCTGATCGAGCCGCCCGCCGCGCATGCCCAGCCGATCGGCCGCATCGCCGAGGTGCTCGGCCACTACGCCGATCCCGGCATGGAGATCGAGATCGCGCTGCGCAAGTTCGACCTGCCGCACGCATTTTCCAAAGCCGCGCTCGCGCTGACGAAGTCCATCCCGGAGGACGTGCGCGACGAAGACGCCCGCGGCCGGCGCGACCTGCGCAGCCTCGAGTTCGTCACCATCGACGGCGAGACCGCCAAGGATTTCGACGACGCCGTCTATTGCCGCCCGGAGGGCAAGGGGTTTCGCTTGTGGGTGGCGATTGCCGACGTCAGCCACTACGTGCGACACGGCGACGCGCTCGACCTGGACGCCCGCGAGCGGGGCACGTCGGTCTATTTCCCGCGCCGCGTGATCCCGATGCTGCCCGAGAAGCTCTCGAACGGCATCTGCTCGCTCAACCCGAAGGTGGACCGCCTTGCCATGGTGTGCGAGGTCGCGGTCTCGGGGCAGGGCGAGCTCGGCGAGTACCAGTTCTATCCGGCGGTGTTCCGCTCGCAGGCGCGGCTCACCTACACGAAGGTGTGGGCCGACATCGAAGGCGGCAGGCCGCCCGAGCACCTTGCGCGCCTCTACGAGCTCTTCAAGGCGCTCTACTCGAGCCGCAGCAAGCGCGGCGCCATCGACTTCGAGACGGTCGAGACGCGCATGATGTTCGACCCGAAAGGCAAGATCGAGAGAATCGTCGCCGAGTCGCGCAATGACGCGCACCGCATCATCGAGGAATGCATGCTGGCGGCGAACGTTTGCGCCGGGAACTTCATCGCCAAGCGCGGCCAGCCGGTGCTGTACCGCGTGCACGATGTCCCGTCGGAGGAGAAGGTCGCCGCGCTGCGCGCTTTCCTCGGCGAGCTGGGCCTCAAGCTTCCCGGCGGCGACATCCCGAAGCCGCGGGACTACGCGGCGCTCCTCGAGCGGATCAAGGGGCGCCCCGACTTCAGCCTGCTGCAGACGGTGCTGCTGCGCTCGCTCAAGCAGGCGGTGTACACGCCCGAGAACGTCGGCCACTTCGGACTGGCCTTCGACGCCTACGTGCACTTCACTTCGCCGATTCGGCGATATCCGGACTTGCTGGTGCATCGCGCGATCAAGGCAGTGCTCAACAATAGAAAATACGATGGGCTCGACTGGGAAGAGCTCGGCCGCCACTGCTCCGAGACCGAGCGGCGCGCCGACGACGCGAGCCGCGACGTCGAGAGCTGGCTCAAGTGCTACTACATGAAAGACCATGTCGGCGAGATCTTTTCCGGCACCATCACCGGTGTCGTGCCTTTCGGCCTCTTCGTTACGCTGGATGAGTACTTCGTGGACGGCCTGGTACACATCTCCGAGCTTGGCCGCGATTACTTCGAGTACGACGGCGCGCGCCATATGCTCTTCGGCAGCCGCACCAAGAAGCGCTTCCGCCTCGCCGACCGCATGAAGATCAAGCTCGCGCGGGTGGACATCGATCAACGCAAGATCGACCTGGTGCCCGCATGAAAAGATGAGCCGAGAGCGCGAACCCAGAGTGGTGTTCGGCTTTCACGCAGTGCTCGCCCGGCTGCGCGCCGATCCATCGTCCGTGATCGAGATCTTCCTGGACGAGACTCGCAATGATGCCCGCGGCAAGGATCTCGCCATTGCGGCCGAGCGCGCCGGCGTGAAGCTGATGCGCGTGCCGACGAAGCGGCTCGACGGCTTCTACGGCGGCGGCCGCCACCAGGGCGTCGTCGCTCGTATCGAGCTGAAACGGCTGAGCCACAGCCTCGACGAAATCGTCGAGCAGGTGGAAAAGCCGCTGCTCTTGGTGCTCGACGGCGTGACGGACCCCCACAACCTGGGCGCATGCCTGCGCGTTGCGAACGCGGCCGGCGCGAATGCCGTGGTCGCACCGAAGGACCGCGCCGCCGGCATCACCGCCGCCGTATCGAAGGTGGCCAGTGGCGCGGCCGAGTCGACGCCCTACCTGATGGTGACCAACCTGGCGCGTGCCCTCGCCGAGCTGAAGGAAAGAGATATCTGGATCGTCGGCGCCGACGAGCGAGCCGATCAGACGCTCTACGAGGCGGATCTGCCCGATTCCATTGCCTGGGTGCTGGGCGCCGAGGGCGAGGGCATGCGGCGCCTCACACGCGAGAGCTGCGACCTCCTGGTGCGCATTCCGATGGCGGGCGAGGTGGAGAGCCTCAACGTTTCGGTCTCGGCGGGCATCTGCCTGTTCGAGTCGGTCCGCCGCCGAACTGGCGCCGCCCCGCGCGGTCAGACCCGGATGCTCCGCAGTACCTCCTACTACACGCCGCCTGACCCCACTCAGATCGAGCTCAAGCCCGAGGCTCTCGACTACTGGGCGCGGACGCTGGAAACGAAGCCCGAGAGGATCAAAAAGGCGGTCCAGAAGGTCGGCCCGGCCCTGGAGACCGTCAAGAAAGAGCTCGGCATAGCCGGCGTGTAAGTCCCGGTGTTACGGGTATAATTCGCGCCCTTCCTGGTCTCACCGTTACGCATGACGGTAGGCCTTAACCCATAGGAATAGGAGTCCAACCAGACATGCGGCATTACGAGATCGTTTTCATCGTCCATCCCGACCAGAGCGAGCAGGTCCCGCAGATGGTCGAGCGCTACAAGGGCCTGATCGCCGGCAAGAGCGGCACGGTGCATCGCCTGGAAGACTGGGGCCGCCGGCAGCTCGCTTATCCCATCGCCAAGGTGCACAAGGCGCACTACGTGCTCATGAACATCGAGTGCGACAACGAGACGCTCAACGAGCTCGAGCACTCGTTCAAGTTCTCCGACGCGGTGCTGCGCCATTTGATCGTGAAGATGGACAAGCCGGTGACGTCGCCCTCGCCGATGATGAAGGAAGAGAAATCGAAGTCGCTCATCGAGCGCGGCGGCGAGCTTGGCGCAGAACCAGGTCGAGCTGAGCGGCCGGCTGCTTGAGCGCGGCGCATTGCGCCACACGCCCGCAGGCCTCGCGGCACTCGAATTCAAGCTGGGTCACGAGTCGGAGCAGGATGAGGCCGGCAGCAGGCGCAAGGTGCAAGCCGAGATCGGCGCCATCGCCTTCGAGGCGAACGCGAGATTGATTGCGGGAAGGCCGCTCGGCAGCGAAGTGAAGGTCCAGGGCTTCCTGAGCGCGAAGAGCAGGCGCTCGAAGAAATTGATGCTGCACGTTACGAACATCGAATTTGTTGAAGGAGCGTAGACATGCCCCCGCCACGCAGAGGCAAAGGAAAAGGCAAAGGGAAGTTCGGCAAGGACAAGAAGGACAAGGGCCAGCGGGCCCTCTTCCGCCGGCGCAAGTTCTGCCGCTTCACCGCCGAGAAAGTCGAGTGGATCGACTACAAGGACATCGAGGTCCTGAAGGACTTCGTCAACGAGACCGGCAAGATCATCCCGGCCCGCATCACCGGCACGGCGGCGGGCTATCAGCGCCAGCTCTCGGAGGCCATCAAGCGCGCGCGGTTCCTGGCGCTGCTTCCGTACACGGATCTGCACTGATGCAAGTCATCCTCATGGAAAAGGTCGCCAACTTGGGTGAATTGGGCGACGTGGTGAAGGTGAAGGACGGCTACGCGCGCAACTTCCTCATCCCGCACGGCAAGGCGAAGCGCGCGACCGAAGCCAACCTGAAGGCGTTCGAATCCCGCCGCGCGGAGCTCGAGAAGGCGCAGGCCGAAACATTGAAGGCCGCGCAGGAGCGCGGCGCGAAGCTGGACGGCCTCACGCTCCAGATCACGCAGAAGGCGGGCCCGGACGGGCGGCTCTTCGGCTCGGTCACGAACTACGACGTGGTCGAGGCGCTGCACAAGCAGGGACACGAGGTCGAGCGCGCCAACGTGCGCATGCCGCAGGGGCCGCTCAAGCAGGTCGGCGACTTCCCGATCCAGATCGCGCTGCACACCGACGTCACGGTGACCATCACGGTGTCGGTCCTCGGCGAGCAGTAAGCTCCCGCGCGGCCGTAACGCGGTCGATGCACTGAGGCCCGCGCCGCCAAGGCCGGGCCTCTTTCATTTTGAGCGCCTCCCCGGGGGCTGTTTGCCTGGATGGATATCCAGTACTACACTCCCTGCAGCCCCATTTTGGGCAGTTCGGCTGTCAAGAGAATTAATTTCTTTTTCTACAGCGCCATCCACAAATTGCTGACACGCTTTGCACAGGTAATCCACAAGCCATGCACGCGCGTGGCCCCGGATGCTGAAATTTTCGGCACTGTGACGGCGTGGTTACGTTTCCATCCCGCGCGTTTCGACCAATCAAATCAAAAAGGCGTCCTCGTCCCTATCATTCCGGCCGGGGAGGTAAGCCAAAAAAATGGCCGTTGCACAGCAACTCGCGCGTCAAGAAAGCGCTGACCCGCAGCTCGTAGCGCTCAGGGTCCCGCCGCACTCGGTCGAGGCCGAGCAGTCGCTGCTCGGCGCGCTGCTGATCGACAACCAGGCGTTCGATCGCATCGCCGATCTCGTCTCCGGCGAGGATTTCTATCGCGACGATCACCGCCGCATCTGGCGGCACATCCAGAAGCTGGTCGAGAACACGCGGCCGGCCGACGTCGTCACGGTCGCGGAATCGATCGAGGCGAGCGAGGACAAGGACAAGACCGGCGGGCCGGCCTACCTCGCCGCGCTCGCGCAGAACACGCCGAGCTCGGCGAACGTGCGCCGCTACGCGGAGCTCGTCCGCGAGCGGGCGGTGCAGCGGCGGCTCGCGCAGGTCGCCACCGAGATCGCCGAGAGCGCGCTGGCGCCTTCCGGCAAGGAAGTCGGGCAGCTCCTCGACGAGGCGGAGTCGAAGATCTTCCAGATCGCCGAGTCCGGCGCGCGCAGGGACCAGGGCCTGCTCGGCATCGCGCCGATCCTCGCCAAGGTCTACGAGCGCATCGATCACCTGCACAACCAGGACAATCCTTCCGACATCACCGGCGTGCCGACGGGCTTCAACGACCTCGACTCGCGCACGGCAGGCTTGCAGCCGGGCGACCTCATCATCATCGCCGGACGCCCGTCGATGGGAAAGACCGCCTTCGCGCTCAACATCGCCGAGCATGTGGCGCTGCATCCGAGCGTCCGTATGCCGGTGGCCATCTTCAGCATGGAGATGAGCGGTAGCCAGCTCGCCATGCGCATGCTTTCCTCGATCGCCAAGGTCGATGCGCACAAGCTGCGCACCGGGCGCCTGGCGGACGAGGAATGGTCGCAGCTCACCGAGGCCATGGGACGGCTGCACGAGGCGAATATCCACGTCGACGAGACCGCTGCGCTGAACGCGCTGGAAGTGCGTGCGCGGGCGCGGCGGCTGAAACGCGAGTATCACAAGCTCGGCCTCGTGATCGTCGATTACCTGCAGCTCATGTCGGCCAGCTCGCAGGGCGAGAACCGCGCGACCGAGATCTCGGAGATCTCGCGCTCGCTCAAGGCGCTCGCCAAGGAGCTCGAGGTGCCGGTGATCGCCTTGTCGCAGCTCTCGCGCGCGGTCGAGCAGAGGAACGACCGCCGGCCGATGATGTCCGACCTGCGCGAGTCGGGCGCCATCGAGCAGGATGCCGACGTGATCCTCTTCATCTACCGCGAAGAGGTCTACTCTCCCGACAAGGAGGAGGCGAAGGGCCGCGCCGAGATCATCATCGGCAAGCAGCGTAACGGCCCGATCGGGCGCGTCGACCTGACGTTCCTGGGGCGCTTTACCCGCTTCGCGAACTTCCAGGACCCGAACGCTTTTTGAAGCTGACGACTATTTCTTAGTCGCCGTCCAGTTGCCAGTCGCGCCCTTGTCGTCGCGGAACGTGCCGCTCATCTGGCGGCCGCTCACCGTGCCGGCGAAGTCGCGACGCAGGCCCTTGTCGTCGACGTAGGCGAAGGCGATGTTCGCCCCGCGCAGGCGCGCCTCGCGCAGGCCGCCCTGCACGTTGTGGCCGAGCGCTACCGTGCCGTTCACCTTCTGGAAGGTCTGCTCGAGGCTGAGCTCGGTCCTCGCGCCGCCCGCGTCGAGCGACCAGGTGCCCATCACGTTCGCCGGCACGACCCAGAAATAGGCGCGCCGCCCGTCCATGGTCGAGATCTCGTCGGCTTCCCAGTCCTCCATCGTGAAGGAGTGCGACACGACGCGCGTGCCGGGCTTCATCGACAGGATCTGCGGGCGCAGCCGCATGTTCAGCGCCGGCAGCAGGTACAGCGTGATCACCGTCGCCTGGCTGAAGTCGGTCTGGAAGATATCCGCCCGGCGGAACTGCGCGCGATCGGCGACGCCGGCTTTCTGCGCGTTCTCCTGCGCGAGCTTCACCATGTCCGGGTTGTACTCGATGCCGAGCGCCTTGGCGCCGCGCTTCGCGGCGGCGATGACGATCTTGCCGTCGCCGGATCCGAGGTCGATGTGGAAGTCGTTCGGCCCGACCTGGGCCATCGTGAGCATGCGGTCGACGACCTCGTCCGGCGTCGGCACCCAGATCACGTCCTTGCCGGCTTGGCCGACCTGCGGTTCGAACTTCTGCGCGGAGGCCGTAAACGGAACGGCGAGCGCGGCGAGCACTACGAGGGCGCGGGCGGTGAGCGTCATGGGTGCCGGAGGGATGGAAATAAGAGCGCGGGAATGTAGCAGAAAGGCCGTGACGGTGGCGAAACGGCCTTTCTGCTTCCCGACTACAGCACGTCGGCAGCGTGATCGGCAAGACGCGAGCGCTCGCCGCGCGCAAGCGTGACGTGCCCGGCGTGCGCCCAGTCCTTCATGCGGTCGACGACGTAAGTGAGGCCGGAGCTGCCTTCCGTCAGATAGGGCGTATCGATCTGCGCGATGTTGCCCAGGCAGACCACCTTAGTGCCCGGGCCCGCGCGCGTCACCAGGGTCTTCATCTGCTTCGGCGTCAGGTTCTGCGCCTCGTCGATGATCAGCCACTTGTTGACGAAGGTGCGTCCGCGCATGAAGTTGAGCGACTTGATCTTGATGCGCGAGCGCACGAGGTCGCGCGTCGCGGCGCGGCCCCACTCGCCGCCCGATTCGTCGGAGGCGTTCAGCACATCGAGGTTGTCCTCGAGCGCCCCCATCCAGGGCTGCATTTTTTCCTCCTCGGTGCCGGGCAGGAAGCCGATGTCCTCGCCGAGCGGCACCGTGACGCGCGTCATGATGATCTCCGAGTAGCGCTTGTCATCGAGCACTTGCGTGAGCCCGGCGGCGAGCGCCATCAGCGTCTTGCCGGTCCCCGCCTGGCCGAGAAGCGTGATGAAGTCGATGGCCGGATTCATCAGCAGGTTGAGCGCGAAGTTCTGCTCGCGATTGCGTGCCGTGATGCCCCACACCGAGTTCTTCGTGTGCGTGTAGTCGCGCAGCGTCTCGATGACCGCGACGCGGCCGGAGGTCTCTCTTACGAGCGCATAGAGCGGCCGCTCCTGCGCCTCGTCGTAGACGAATTCGTTGACGTGCAGCTTCGACACCAGCGGGCCGCGCACGCGATAGTACGTATGGCCGTCCTTCTTCCACGACTCGACGTCGCGCCCGTGCGTATCCCAGAAATCGTTCGGCAGGCGGCGCACGCCGGTGTAGAGGAGGTCCGCATCCTCCAGCACCTTGTCGTTGAAGTAGTCCTCGGCGGCGAGCCCGAGGGCGCGCGCCTTGATGCGCATGTTGATGTCTTTCGACACCAGCACGACCTGGCGCTCGCTGTATTTCTCCTGCAGCGAACGCACCACGGCGAGGATCTGGTTGTCGGTCTTGCCGACGGCGAGCGTCGCGGGAAGGTCGCCGTTGATCGCCTCGGTCTGCAGGAACAGGCGCCCTTTGGCCGACTGGCCATCGCGCGTCTTCAGCGCGAGGCCGTTCTTGATGTCGTCGCCCGTGACGATCTCGTCGAGGAAGCGGCTCGCCTGTCGGGCGTTGCGCGAGACGTCCGACAGCCCGCGCTTGTGCTGGTCGAGCTCCTCGAGCGTCGCGATCGGCAGGTAGAGGTCGTGCTCGTCGAAGCGGAAGAGGCTCGTCGGATCGTGCATCAGCACGTTCGTGTCGAGCACGAAGAGCTTCTTGACCTTGGGTTTTCGCGGGGACCGTTTCACGGCGGGGATGAAGGAAGGCGACGACGACTCTAAGACTGCAGGGCTCTCGACATCATAGGGCTTTAGCAAAGTTCAATACCTCCTGAGCGTCAGACACAGTCACCCCGCGCGAGACTTGCGCGCGGACCTTTCAAACCGTGGATGTACGAAGAGAAGTAGAGGGCCAGGCGTTTGGCGCGCTGGCGAGAGAAGCTGCCGCCGGTGCTACGAGAACCGGGTACCGGCTTGCCGAGCGTTTCCAGAGGTTTTAATTACCCTTCTTAGCAACGTGCTCTAACGCATTCAGTAGACACGTTTTTTGTTGCCGCTGCAAGCCTCATTTCCGTTACGGCTTAGAACCCTGATCGAAAAGGAGAATCAGGTACGGGGCTCGAGGAACCTCCTTAGCTCAGCGAGCACTTCGCGAGGCTTCTCTTCCGGCAGGAAATGGCCGCAGTCGAACGCCTTGCCGCGCACGTCCTCGGCCACCTCGCGCCAGTCGCGCAGGCAGTCGAAGAGCGCTTCGATCACGCCGTGTCTTCCCCACAGCGCGAGCACCGGCATGCGGATCTTCCGGCGCAGGTCCTGCTTGTCGTGCACGAG
>DASQGW010000039.1:0-29168 GCA_035632415.1 Burkholderiales bacterium
GCCGAATGCCGTGTTGATTCCCCCGGTGACCAAGAACCGCAGCGCCTGTTGCACCATGTTGTTTTAAGCATAATAGCCGCGCCGTGCGCCGCAGATGAAACGAACACTCGCCACGACGCTCACCGCCGCAGTCCCGCTCTCGGCTCTGCTGTGGCTGAGCGGCGCCGTGCCGCTGCACGTGGCGCTCGGCGCCGTGGTGCTGCTCGCGTTCTTTGTCACGCTGGCGGGCTCCCTTGCGCTGCGCGCGCTCGACCTCGCAGACCTGCCGGCCGCCGCCGCCTGGGTGGCGGGCGTATTCGCGAGCGCGCTTGCCGTGTACGCGCTCGTCGCGTGGTGCGGGCTCCTGGCGGTTACGGCGTTCGCAGTCTGGGCGAGTGTGGTCGTCGGATGCACGCTTCTCTTTCCCGAGCGGCGGCCCGGCGCTGCGCGGCTCGATTGGCGCGACCTGGCAGGCTTTGCCCTGTGCGGACTCGTGACCGTGATGTGGTGCCACGGCATCGCCCGCACACCCGTCGAGCTCGCCCGGGACGGCAAGCTCTTGGCGTGGGTCGACTACTTCGTCCACGGCGGCATCGTCTCGCAGTTCGGCGATCCGCTCGCGGTGCGCGGCTCGATCTTCCTCGCCGATCAGCCCCCGCTCCTTTACCACTACGCCTCGTACATGCTTCCCGCGGCGCTCGCCGGCTTGCTCGATCAACCCGGTTTTCCACTGGCGACCTCTTTCTGGCTTCCTCTCGGCGTGCTGACCCTGTCCGCGGGCGCGTACGCCTTGGGCTCCGAGCTCGCGGGCGCGAGCGGCGGCATCCTGTCGGTTGCGGTGCTTACCCTCGTGCCCGACGCCTCGACCTATGGGCTCCAGAATGGCTTCCTGAGCTTTCACTTCCACATGGTCGTGACCCCGGGTACGAACTATGCCGCCGGTGTGTTCATGCTTTCTGCCGTGCTGCTGGCGCGTCGGGCCGCGGGCGCCTCGTTACGCCCGCTTCTCGGCAGCACGCTGCTCGCCGCCTGCGCCGCGTGGTTTCGCGTGCAGGCATTCGCGGTCGGTTTTCCGGCCTGGCTCGCGAGCGCCGCGCTCGGCACGCCCGCCTTGCGCTCGAGGAAGCTCCTGCTTTTCGCCGGCGGCCTGGCGGCGTTCTGCCTGTTCGTGGTCGTCTTCTACGCGGTAACCGATTCCGACTTCGCTTTGCCGGTTTTTCTAAGCACCGTGCACGATTGGCAGGAACCGACAGCCTACGAGGGCGTGTACGCCCGGATGACCGATTCCCTCGGCGGGCTCGCCGTGATACCGGGCATCGTCCTCATGTACGCGGCGTGCCTCGGAGCTTTCTTCCTGCTTTATCCGCTCGTCGCCTGGCTCGCGCATCGAGCGAGAGCGCTGCGTTCCATCGACACCTTTCCGGCGATGCTGCTGGTGGCCTACCTCGCGCTCATGCTGACCGCGCCGATCGACAAGCACCGCGACTCGACTGAATTCACCGTGAGACCGTTTGTGCTGGTTTATGCGGCGGTCGCGGTGTGGACGGTATGCCTGTCATGGCGCCTGATCGCGCTGCGCTGGCCTCATGCCGATGCGCGCGCCTGGCGTGCGCTGCTCGTTGCGGCGGTTCTCGCCGTGCCACTGGTCGACCAATACACCGCGGCCATGGGGACGCAGCCCAAGTTCCGCTGGGGCGGGGACTTCTACCCAGGCGAGATCCAACCCGGCATCGTCGAGGCCGGCCGGTACCTGCGCGGCCACGCACGGCCGGGGCAGGTCTTTGCGGTGCGCGGACTGGACCTCAGGTGGGCCATAACCGACGCCGCGGTCCAGCTGGTCGCGCTGAGCGGGATGCCGGCGTACCTCTCCTATACCTCCGCGCACATGATCGAAGCCGCCGATCGCGGCCGCGTCGCGCTGCAGCGCTACGCGGCGCTCTCGCGCCTGGAGCGATTGCCGTCGGCCGACGCGGCGCTGGCCGAGCTGCGGCGGCTCGGCATCGCCTGGTACGTGGCGCCCGATGGCGCGGGACCGCCCTGGGACCCGGAGCGACGCCGAGCCGCGTTCGTCGAGCGCAACGTCGCCATCTACGCGGTATCGCCGAGGTAAGCGATGGCTCCCGGGCATCGCGCCGCGCCACGCTTCTCGCAGCCCGACTGGCTCGTGCTGCGCGAGATGGCGCGGGTGCTGCGCGGCCTGATCGCCGATCCGGCGCTCCGGCTGCACGGCGCACGGGTGCTCGATTTCGGCTGCGGCACTCGCCCGTATGAAGCGTGGTTTGCCGCGGCCGGCGCACGGTATCGGGGCGCGGATATCGACGTTGCGCACGAGGTGCGCATCCGCGAGGACGGGCGGGTCGACTGCGCCGATGGCGAGTACGACCTGGTCGCTTCCTTCCAGGTGCTGGAGCACGTATGGGACATCGACACCTATCTCACCGAAGCGCGGCGGGCGCTGCGCGCTGAGGGCCGGCTGCTCCTCTCCACGCACGGCAGCTGGCTCTATCACCCGCACCCCCGCGACTATCGCCGCTGGACCGCCGAGGGCCTGCAGCGCGAGGTCGAGTCGCGCGGCTTTCGGCTCGAGCGCATGGAGCCGGTGGTCGGCCCGCTCGCGCTCACCACGATCTTCAGGTCGCTCGGCGTCGCCCACGTGTTGAAGCCGCTGCCGATCGCTGGGCCCGCGCTCGCGGCGCTCGCCGCGACGTTCTTCAACGCGCAGGCCTGGGTGGAGGACCGCATCACGCCGCGCGCGATAACGGCGGTCAACGCCTGCACCTATATCGCACTCTTCCGCCGTACGTGATCCGGATCGTCGGCCGCTTCTTCACCGTCGGCCTCGCGTGCGCGCTGCTGCACAACGCGATCATGATCGGCGGCGACTGGGCGGGCCTGCACTACGTCGCGTCCTCCTTCGTCTCGTTCGGCGTCGTGGTCCTCTTCGGCTACTGGCTGCATAGCGGCTGGACCTTTCCCGGCGCCGAGCGCGGCGGCATGTCGTTCGCGCGCTATGCGCTCACCATGGCGCTCAACCTGCCGCTGTCGATTGCCGGGATGTTCGTGTTCGTCGACCTCGCCGGCTTCGGCGTGCCGCTCGCCGCGCCGCTTGTGACGGTGCTGCTCGCCGCATTCAACTTCGCCGGCGGGCGCTGGGCCTTGCGGGCTCAATCCAGGCGCCAGACCTGACCGTACCGCGTCTCGCGCTCGAGGTGCGCGCCGGGGAAGCGCTCGCGCAGGAGCTTCTCGTCCGCGTCCCGGCCTCGGCTCAGCATGAAGATCACCGGCTCGCGCAGGAAGGGATCGTTCTGCACGAAATCCTGCGTGTAGTAGTCGACATCGAGCTTGACGAGCACGATCTCGCGCACGTTCTCTTCGAACGGCGGCCGGCGCGACAGGTGCTCGCTCATGAATGACTCGACCTGCGCCCAGCGGTACGGCGTTGCAAGCACAAGGCTGAGGAACGCGGCCGCCGCGGCGTAGCGACGCAGCGCATCGCTTTGCAGCCGAGCGATGGCGGCCGCGCCGAGGACCGGCAGCGCGGCGAGCGCCGGATGGAGGTAGCGCACGCCCCAGCCGTAACCCTGGTCGAACCATACGAACAGGTACCCCGCGAGCGTCACGACGAACGAGAGGCCGAGGAGCCGCAGCGGCATTTCTCTCCGCGCGATCCACCAGCCGACGAGCATCAGCGCGGGCAGCCCGGGCACGGTCCAAAGCCACAGCTTCACCAGCTCGGCGACGCGTATCGCCACGGTTGCGATGCCCGGTTCGGTGAAGACCCGGGCGAGCTGCAGCTGCCCGTACAGGAACGGGTCGCCCGCCTCGGCGAACCACAGCTGCCCCTGGACTTTGCGCATGAGCAGCCACCATCCCACGCCGATGACGAGAGCGAGCGGCGCATAACCGGCCGCGAGGCGCAGGAGCACGCGCCAGCCCTCGCGCCGCGCGATCCACGCGATCCAGGGCAGGGCGATGAGGAAGTGCGGCCAGGGGTTGTGCAGCACGAGCGCAAACGAGCCCACGACCCCGGCGATGAAGAAACGGCGCTCGAGCAGCATCGAGACATACAGGAGCGTGAAGAAGAGGTGCGCCGTCATCGAAAAATAGCCGAGCGCCATGCCGGTGAATGCGGGAGAGGCGAGCGCGAGAAGCATCGCCCAGCCCGCCGCGTGCGGCGCCGCGGTGAGGCGCCGTGCGAGGCGCCCGATGAGCACCAACGCACCGCTCGCGAGGAACGGATTGCACGCCCATGGAATTCCTAGCAGCACGAAGGGCGTGAGAAGCAGCGCGTAACCGGGCCAGTACACCGAGACGACCGCCCCGGTCTGAGGCGAGGCGTAGAGCCACCGGTCGAAGTAGGGCCAGGGCACGACCCAGCGCACGAGCTCCGGGGGGAACTGCGCGGTCAGATGCCCGGCCGCGAACGCCTTTGCTTGCAGGAGAACGAGATGCTCATCGCCCGCAAGAGCGTAGTCTCTTGCGACGATGAGCTCGCCTGCGCAGAGCACGAGAAAGGTGCCGAGCGCCGTCGCCCAGGGATTGCGGCCGATCCAGTCGGCGAGCGCGAGACCGGGCCGGGCAAGCGGCGCAAAAGCGGGCGCAAAGGCCGCGGCCAAGGCGATGCCGATGATGAGCGCCGCGGCGGGCAGGTCCTGAGCCCGCAGCAGATAGTCGAAGATGTAACGCCGCTCGGGCATGCCGGGAAATCCGGTATAGGCGAGGATGAAGGCCGCGCAGAAAAGCCCTGTCGCGACTCCGGCGAGAGCGAGATGACGGCTCTTCACTCGGCGCAGGCGCGCAGCAGCGCCGAGTAGCGTGCGACGCACTCTTCCCAGGACCACTGCTTGCGGGCGAAGGCCGCCACGCGCGGCCGCAGCCCGGCGAGCGCGTCCGGCGCGTCGAGCAGGGACTGGATGCGCATGGCCCAGCGCTCGGCCGTGGCGCCGCCGACGCGCTCGCTGAGGAGCACGCCTGAGGCCTCCGGGCAGCCCGCGGCGGTGTCTGCGCCGACGAGCGCTGGCGTGCCGCAGGCCATCGACTCCTGTACCGAGAGCGGGAAGCCCTCGCCGACGCTCGGCAGGACGAGAAGGTCCGCTGCCTGGTAGAGCGCGCCCAGCTCTTCGGTCGCGGGGCTTTGCACAACGGTCGCGTTAGGCAGCCGCCAGCTCGCCGGGTCGAGCGGTCCCCAGCCCGCGAAGAGCCAGTGGATTTGCGGCAGGCGCTGTGCCAGCTCGCGCAGCACCGGCATGCCCTTCTTCTCGACGAAACGGCCGAGGAAGAGAAGGACCGGCTTGTCGGCCGGCACGCCGAGCCGCTGCCGACAAGCGTAGCGTTCCTTTTCCGGGGCGGGCTGGAAGCGTTGCGTGTCCACGCCGTTCTGCACCCGCACGGCGGGGCGGCGAAAACCCACGAAGCCGCTGAAGTAGCGCCGCACCGTCTCGCTCTCGAATACCACCTGGTCCGCGCCGCCGAGCACGAGCCTGCCGAGCGCCCGGTTGGCCGCGTGCTGCAGTCCGCGAAGCAGCGCGTTACGGTAGGGCACATGGCCGATGTGCTGTGTCACGAGCACCGGGCGGCGCGCACGCCGCGCTGCGAGGAATGCGACCACGTTCTGCAAATAAAGGCAGTCGTGCAGGTGCACGACGTCGCTCTCCCTGCAGGCGCGCACGAGGCGGCGGAGCGCCGCCGGACGCCACAGCGGGTAGGGGATGCCCGCCGCGCGCTCGAGCGCATTGCAGGCGGGCGCAGGCACTGCCGTCAGGCCGGCCGCCACCGGCGGGGGATCGCAATCGCTCGCGTGCCAATCGATTCTCGCCACGCCGGCGGCAGCGAGCCGTTCGGCCAGCTGGCCGGCGACGCGCTCCACGCCGCCGCGATGCGCCGGGTAGTAATGCGTGACCAGCGTGACTCTCAGCGTGCGCTGCGCAGCCACTCGCAGGTCCGGCGCAGCCCCTCGCTTAGGGGAGTGCTGGCGCGCCAACCGAGATGGCGCGCTGCAAGCGACGAGTCGAGCACGTTCACCGGCACGTCGACCGGGCGCGAGGCGCTGTGCTCCACCTTGACGGGCCGGCCGAGCAGATTGCCGATCTCGGCGACGAGCTCGTTCAGGCTGGTGCCCTTGCCGGAGCCGAGGTTGAAGACGCGCGGGGCGCCCTCGAACGCGGCCGCCTTGAGCATCGCCTCGACAGCGTCGGCGACGTAGACGTAGTCGCGCACGACCGATCCGTCGCCCCAGATCTGGATCGGCTCGCCGCGCAGCGCGCTGTCCAGGAACACGGCCACCGCGCCCTGCGCGGTGTCGAGGCGCTGGCGCGGGCCGTAGAGATTGCCGGGCCGCACGATGCGATAGTCGAGGCCGTGCAGGCGATGCGCGAGCCCCAGGTATTTCTCCACCATGAGCTTGTGGATGCCATAGGAAGAGATCGGGTCGGTCGCATGGTCCTCGGCGATCGGTGTCGTGCGCGGCACGCCGTACACCGTGCCGCCCGAGGAAACGAAGACGAGCTTGCGCACGCGGTGCTCGCGGCAGAGCTCGATCAGCCGCAGGCTGCCGAGCACGTTCGATTCGACGTCGTACGCCGGATGGTCGTTCGAATTCTTCGGCAGCGTAGTGGACACGAGGTGGAACACGAGCTCGGCGCCCTCGAGCGCCGGCGCAAGCGCCTGAGGATTGAGGAAGTCGCCGGTGAAGGTCTCGAAGCCCTTGGCGTTCGGAAAAAGCGACAGCCGGTCGACATGCGGACGGTCGAAGATGCGCACGCGCCGGCCTTGCCGGGCGAGCGCTTCGGCGAGATGCGATCCGATGAATCCGGCGCCTCCCAGCACCAGACAAGGTCCCATCCGCCGAGTTTACAGTCTGGCGTTGCCCTTCACGCCGACCAGGTTGGCGTATCGGCGGCCTTGCGTGCGCTCGACGAGCGCTCGCGGATCATCGACCGGCGCGAGGTCCTTGCCCAGCTCGTAGAGCCGGAAACCGAGGGCGCGCAGCATCTCCAGATATTCGAGCCCGTCTCCCCCGCAGCGCGCGAGCCCGCGGGGCCAGAACTCCGTCATCAGGACGCATTCGGCGCTCGCGCCGAGGAGGCCGCTCGCGCCGCGCATCACGCGAGCTTCGGCGCCTTGCACGTCGATCTTGATGAACTGCGCCGAGGCGATGCCGTGGCGCCGGCAGATATTGTCCAGCGTATCGGCGGCGATCGTTTCCTCGCCCCGCAGCAGCGGATCCGCGTACAGGCGGTTGTCGCCCTTGTTGTCCGGATTCTTGTAGAGCGTCAGCGTTCCCGGACTCTCGGCCGCTGCGAGCTCGCAGATCTGGGCCGCTTGCGGCCGTGCGCTGGCTTCGAGGGTCTTCTTGAGATAGGCGCGGCTCTCGCCATGGGGCTCGATCGCGAGCACGCGTCCGCGCAATCCCGGCGTCGAGAGGGCGAGCGCGCTGTACAACCCGACGTTCGCGCCGACGTCGATGAAGGTCATGTCGGCGGCGAACCGCGAGCGGAAGAATGCAATCTCGCGGCGCTCGTAGACGCCGAGCATGAGGGCGCCGGAAATCACCGGATCCTCGGGATTGAGCCAGACGGTCGCACCGCCGACGCGGACGCTAGCGGGCAGCAGAGCGCGGATGGCGGCGTTCGCCGCGACCCGCAGCGGCCGGGGCTTGAGCAGCACCGTGTAGACGAACTCGGCGAGGGTCATGTCCCGATCCCCGCATTGCGGCCCAAGCCGATGAGCCGTGGCCGGCCCGGCGAGAGCGGCGGCACGACCTTGGACGCGCGCAGATAGCGCTCGACCACGTCCCAGACCGGCTCGCCGCTCGCACCTTCGCGCACCGGCGCCCAGCCGGCGACCTTGTATCGCGTGCCGGCATCAAGCCGCTTGCCGGCGAGGCGCATCTCCGAGATGCGCCGGCCGATTCTCTCGCGCGGCGCGATGGCGTAGCTCATGCCGCCTACGCGCACCATGTCGCCGCCCTGCTGGAGGTAGGGATCGGCATTGAAAAGATTGTCCGCAATGTCCTCGAGCACGCTCTTGATCTCCGCGCCCGTGAGCTCGCTCAGCGTGACGTACGGATAGGTGATCGCCGTCTGCGCCATCAGGTCCTCGCGCGTGATGGCCTCGCCCGGCAAGAGCGTCGCGCCCCAGCGGAAGCCTGGCGAGAAGGCGATCTGCGCCTCCTTCTCCGCGAGAAGTGCGCGCAGGATGAGCTCGTCCATCGTGCCGTTGAAATTGCCGCGGCGATAAAGCAACCCTTCGGTCGTCGCGAGCCTCTCACCGAGCTTGGGGAGGTACGGCTGGCGCGCCCGCTCGATATAAGCCGCCATCGCGCTCTCCGCCGGCAGCAGACTGGCGAACACCGGCAGGAGGCGGTAGCGGTAATCGCGGACCCCGCCCGGGCCGACGTCGAGGTCGAGCACGCCGACGAACTTGCCGTGCGAGCCGGCGTTGGTCACGATGGTCTTGCCGACCAGCACCGGAGCAGGCACGCCGTCGTGCGTATGGCCGCCGAGGATCGCGTCGATGCCGCGCACGCGGCGCGCGAGCTTGAGATCGACGTCCATGCCGTTGTGCGAGAGAAGCACGACCGCTCTTGCGCCCTTGGCGCGCGCTTCGTCGACCAGCTTCTGCAGGCGCGATTCCTGGATGCCGAAGGACCAGTCGGGGAAGTAATGCCGCGGGTGCGCGATCGGCGTATAGGGGAAGGCCTGTCCGATGATCGCCAGGCCCTCGCGCAGCGCGTAGGGCGTGAACACGGGATCCTCGAAGTCGACCGTGCGCACGTTCTGCGCGAGGAACTGGACCGGCGCGAGCTCCTTGATCGCCTGCAGCATGCGCTGCGCGCCGTAGGTGAATTCCCAGTGCGCGGTCATGTAGTCGACGCCGAGAAGCCGCTGCGCGCCGATCATGTCCGCGCCGTGCGTCCACAGGGAAGTTGCCGAGCCTTGCCAGCTGTCGCCGCCGTCGAGGACGAGCGCGTGGGGGCGCGATGCCCGCAGGCGTCCGATCAGCGTTGCGATATGCGCATAACCGCCCATGCGGCCGTAGCGCTGTGCGGCGGCCTCGAAGTCCAGGTAGGTAAATGCATGCGCCAGCGCCGTTGCGGGCGCGATGCCGTAATGGCGAAGAAATGCCTCGCCGACCAGGTGCGGCGGGTGGTCGTCGCCAACATTGACGCTCGGCTCGCGGAAATGGACGGGCAGCAATTGCGCGTGCACATCGGTGATATGCAGGAGCGATACGTTGCCGAACGGCGGCAGCTCGTAGAGCTCGTCGGCTGCTTGCGCGGCGCTCGCGCGCGGCCGAAGCGTCGCCCCCGCGGCCGCGGCAGCCGCGAGCACCCGCAAGAACGCGCGGCGCTGCATCCTATCGGGGCGAGCGGCGGAACACGCCCGAGCGGCCGCCGCTCTTTTCCTCCAGCCGCACATCCGTGAGCGTCATGCCGCGATCGACGGCCTTGACCATGTCGTAGATCGTGAGCAGGCCGACCGCGGCTGCCGTGAGCGCTTCCATCTCGACGCCGGTCGGCCCCTGGCATTCGACGCGCACGATGATTTTTACCGCGGCGGGCTTGCGCGTAGTGCCGAAATCGACCACGACCCGCGAGAGCGCCAGCGGATGCGCGAGCGGAATGAGGCCGGAGGTGCGCTTCGCGGCCTGGATGGCGGCAAGCCGCGCCACGCCGAGCACGTCGCCCTTCTTTGCCTTGCCGGCGGCGATCATGCGCAGCGTGCCCACCTGCATCATGATGCGTCCCGAGGCGACGGCTACGCGGTGTGAGCTCGGTTTTGCGCCCACATCCACCATGTGGACCGCGCCCCGGCTATCGAAGTGCGTCAGCTTCTTCAAAGGAACCCGCCATGGCGGGCGATATCATAGCCGGATGAGACTTGCCGGCTGGCTGGTGATGCTCGCGGTTGCCCTCGCGCCGCGCGCCTTTGCCCAAACTTCGGCCCAAACTTCGGCCCAAACTTCGGCCCAGTCGGCGGCGCAGAGCCTGCCGGACCTCGGCAGCGACAGCCTCCTCACGCCGCAGATGGAGCGCAAGCTCGGCGAGCAGATCATGCGCGAGATACGCGGCCAGGATCCGCAATACCTCGACGATCCGGAGATCAGCGACTATCTCTCGCAGCTCGGCTCGCGCCTGACCGGCCCGCGGCAGGATTTCGAGTTCTTCGCCATCCGCGACCCGACCATCAATGCGTTCGCGCTTCCGGGCGGCTTCGTCGGTGTGCACACCGGCCTCATCACCACGGCGGAGACCGAGTCGGAGCTCGCCTCGGTGCTGGCGCACGAGATCTCGCACGTCACTCAGCGTCACATCGCCCGCATGATCGTCCAGCAACAGCAGATGCAGATGCCGATGATGGTCGCGCTCGCCGCCGCGATCCTCCTCGGCCGCTCGCGCCCGGACCTCGCGATCGGCGCTGCCGCGGGCGCACAGGCTGCCGGAGTGCAGGCGCAGTTGAGCTACTCGCGGGACTTCGAGCGGGAAGCCGACCGCATCGGCATCGAGCGGTTGAACGAGGCCGGTTTCGACGTGCATGCGATGGCGACCTTCTTCGAGCGCATGCAACGCGCCAACCGCGTGAGCGAGGACAGCACGATGCCCGGCTACTTCCGCACCCACCCGGTGACGAGCGAGCGCATTGCCGACATGCAGAACAAGGCGGCCTCAATGCCCTACCGCCAGCATGTGGACACGCCGGAATTCCAGCTGGTGCGCGCCAAGCTGCGCGCCGAGCAGGGCGATGTGCGCGACGTCGTCCTGCACTTCCAGACCGCGCTCCGCGAGCATCGCTATGTGAACGAGTCTGCGGCCCGGCTGGGGCTCGCCTATGCCCTGCTGCGCGCCGATCGCGTGCCCGAGGCGCAAGCGGAGGTGGCGAGAGTGCGCGCGCTCGGCACGGCCAGCCCCATGGTGGAGATGCTCGATGCGCGCGTGAAGCACGCTGCCAAGGACGTCAAGGGCGCGACCGAGCTTCTGGCCAAGGCGCGCGAGCGCTATCCGACCTGGCGCGCGCTCACCTACGCCTACATCGCGGGCTTGCAGGAGCTCGGCAGGAACGACGAGGCTATCGTGGTGACGCGCGATGCGCTCAGCCGCTATCCGCGCGACGCGCGCGTCTACGGGATGCAGGCCAAGATCTATGCGACGCTGGGCAAGCGGCTGCTCCAGCATCAGGCGCAGGCCGAGGTCTATGCCCTGCAAGGAAGCCTGCCCGCCGCCATCGAGCAGCTCACCCTGGCGCGCTCGGCAGGCGACGGCGACTTCTACCAGCTCTCGGTCGTCGACGCGCGGCTAAAGGAGCTGCGCGCCCAGTACACCGCCGAAATGAAGGAGGCGAAGCGCTAACGCTTCGCGGGCTCGTAGTAAGCCTCGTAGAGCAGGTCGAACGTCTTCTCGACCTCGGCGAGCAATTCCTGGACATTCTCCGCCGAGCGCCGCACGGCGCCCTGCAGCAGGGTCTGCACGCCGGCGGCCTCGGGGACGGCGGTACCGCCCATCTCGAGGAAATGCACGATGCTGCCGATCTTGGCAAGAGCCGGGTTCTTGGCGAGCTCGAGCTGCGCGAGCATCTCCTCGTAAGCCACGCGCCCTTCGCTCGCCGCGAAGTGAGCGCCGTCGAAGGCGAAGCCGAGCGCGCCCGAAGGCAGCTCCTCCGTCTTCTCGAGCCAGGTGAGCGTCGCCTCGGGATCGACGAAGCGGCGGATGAGCCAGGCGCAGGCGAGCCGATCCGCCCAGGGCGGCTTGCGCGTCGCCCACGCGCGCCGCAGCAGGCGCTCGCCTGCGTCAAGGCGCGTCTGCGAGGACGTGAAGAGAAGTTTCTTCACGGCGGCGTCGGCCTCGAAGAGCGCCTGCTCGGCGCGCGAGCGGGCTTGCGTCGGGAAGAAGTCGAGCGCGGCAATCGCCTCGAACTCGCGCCGCTGCTTGTGCAGCACGCGGGAGATCGCGCTCGGGTCGGCCTGGCCGAATCCCACGCGCAGGCTCTCGACGGTCTTGATGAGCTCGCCGTAGCGCGCCGAGCGGTCGAAGAAGCGCCGCAGCGTCTCCTGCTGCGCCGGGCTGGTGGCGCTGACTTGCATCACTTGCGCGGTGCCGGTGCTCTTTACGATGTACTCGGCGAGCGCTTCCAGGGCCTGGCGATTCGCCGCCGTGTCCGGCAGGAGGTAGGCGCCTTCGCGCATCACCGCCGCGCCGAGCGACTCGAGCGTGCGCAGCACGCGCATGCGCGCCGCCGCATCCTCCGTCGGCAACTGCGTGATGGTGACGAGCCACCCGTCCATGCGCGCTGGCATCTTATACTGTGAAGCGCATGGCTTTGCTCCGCGTCCTCGCACTCCTTACCCTGGCCGCGTCGCCGGCATTCGCGGCCGATGCGACGTTCACCGTGAAGGTGCTCACACCCGAGACGGCGCTCAAGGCGGCGCAAGCGGCGCTCGCGCGCTGCCGCGCAGGCGGCTACCAGGTGACCGTGGCGATCGTCGACCGCATGGGCGTCGTGCAGGTGCTCTTGCGCGATCGCTTCGCGGGTCCGCACACCGCCGAAATGGCGCGCGCCAAGGCGTATACCGCCGTCAGTTTTCGCACCAACACGACCGAGCTGGCGGAGATGACGCAGCCGGGCCGTCCGCAAAGCGGAATCCGCAACCGCCCCGGCGTCGCAGCGGTCGGCGGCGGGCTCATGATCGAAGCGGGTGGCTCGCTCCTCGGCGCCATCGGCGTTTCCGGGGCCCCCGGCGCACGCGAGGACGATGCTTGCGCGGCCGCGGGCATCGCGGCGGTCCGGGATGAGCTCGAGCTCAACTAGGCTTGTGGAATAATCGGACGCATGTTGGCCCGATGGATACGGCTCGGTGCACTCGGACAGCGCGAGTTCGATGCGGCCTGCGCAACGCTTGCCGCCGTGCAGGTGCGCGCCGCGGCGCCGATCCTGCTCTGGGCCGAGGAAGCCGCACGCTATCCCTTCGCGCTCGTTGCGCCCCTCAAGTTCGCTCCTGGCCGCAAGGACCGCTGGCTTTCCTGGGGCCTCGCGGCGGCGGTGGCGACCTACCGGCAATTCGATGTGCCGGCGTACCTCGACGGCGAGATCTATCTGCACGGACGCGATATCGCGGCGAGCCGCGTGGCGCGGGTCGGCGAATGCGCGCTCATCGCCTCGAGCTTCCTCATGCGCTTCCCGGGGCGCTGCGTCGCCACGCCGTCGTTCGAGCTCGAGCAGGCTTTCCGCCTGCGGCTCGAGGCGCAGCACGGCTGGAGCTTCGATTCGTCGTGGCCTAGCGGGGCCGAAGTACAGTCTATGGGCGCAGTTTCGCTAGCTGCGCGTTAACCTTCGCCAGCGTAGCTTCGAACCCGGCGAGCCTTTCGCGCTCCTGGGCCACCACCGGCGCCGGCGCGCGCTCGACGAAGGATGCGTTGGCGAGCTTGGTCCGCGCTTTGCCGATCTCACCCTCCAGGCGCGCGAGCTCCTTCTTCAGCCGCTCGCGCTCCGCTGCCGGATCGACTTCGATGTAAGGCATCAGCCGGTGCGGGCCCACCACCGCGACCGGAGAATCGCTCTGCGGCAGCTCGGCGACCACCTTCAGGTCTAAAACGCGCGCCAGGCTGATGCTCGCGGTGACGGTCGCGGCGCTCGGCGCGCCGGTGATGAAGAGCGTGATGCGATCCTTCGGCGGGATCTTCATTTCGCTGCGCACATTCCGCGTTGCATTCACGACCTGCTTGGCGATCGCCACCTCGGCCTCGGCCGCCTCGTCGATCTTTTCCGGCTGGGATTTCGGATAGCGCTGCAGCATGAGGGTGTCGCCTTGCTTGCCGGCGAGCGGAGCGACGCCGTGCCACAGCTCTTCGGTGATGAACGGAATGATGGGATGCGCGAGTCGCAACGCCGTCTCCAGCACGCGCACCAGCGTGCGGCGTGTGCCGCGTTGCGCCGCGTCATTGCCCTTGGCGAGCTGTTCCTTCGCCACTTCGACGTACCAGTCGCAGTACTCGTCCCACACGAAGCGGTAGAGCGCGGCCGCGACGTTGTCGAACCTGTATTCGGCAAAGGCTTGCTCGACCTCGGCCTCGACGCGCTGAAGCGTGCTCACGATCCAGCGGTCCCAGGTCGAGAGCTCGACAGGTTGCGATTCGTCCTCACCGCAGTCCTTGCCCTCCGTGTTCATGAGCACGAAACGCGTGGCGTTCCAGAGCTTGTTGCAGAAGTTGCGGTAGCCCTCGCAGCGGTTCAGGTCGAAGTTGAGGGTGATCGAAAAGGTGGCGAGCGAGGCGAACGTGAATCGAACCGCGTCGGCGCCGAACGCGGGGATGCCGCTCGCGTAGTGGCTCTTCAGGTACTTCACCACGCGCTCGCGGTGCTCGGCCTTCATGAGCCCCACGGTCGATTTCCGCACCAGCTCGTCGTACGAGATGCCGTCGATCAGGTCGAGCGGATCCAGGGTGTTGCCCTTCGATTTCGACATCTTCTCGCCCTCGGCATCGCGCACGATGGCGTTGATATAGACGTTGCGGAACGGCACTTTTCCGGTGAAGTGGCGCGTCGCCATGATCATGCGCGCGACCCAGAAAAAAATGATGTCGTTCCCCGTCACCAGCACGTCTGACGGCAGGAACGTGTCCAGGTCCGCCGTCTTGTCCGGCCAGCCGAGCGAGCTGAAGGGCACGAGCTGCGACGAGAACCACGTGTCGAGCACGTCCGGGTCGCGGCGCAGCTCCTTGCCGCCGGCCATGGCCTGCGCGGCCTTTTCGTCACGGGCGACGTAGACGTTGCCGCCATCGTCGTACCAGGCGGGGATCTGGTGGCCCCACCAGAGCTGGCGCGAGATCGTCCAGTCCTGGATGTTCTCGAGCCAGTGGTTATAGGTGGCGGTCCAGTGCTCGGGAATGAAGCGCACCTCCCCGCGCTTGACCACCTCGAGCCCGTCCTTCGCCAGCTTCTCCATGGCGACGAACCACTGATCGGTGAGCATCGGCTCGACGATCGCGTCGGTGCGGCCGGAACGCGGCACGCGCAGCTTGTAGGGCTTTTCGCTCACGAGCAGGCTTTGCGTCCGCAAGTCCGCCAGCACGCGCTTGCGCGCCTCAAAGCGCTCGAGGCCGCGGTAAGGCTGTGGCGCAGCGTCGTTCAGCTTGGCGTCGAGGGTGAAGATGCTGATCGGCTCGAGCTGGTGGCGCTTGCCGACCTGGTAGTCGTTGAAGTCGTGTCCCGGCGTGATCTTGACCGCGCCGGTGCCGAATTGCGGGTCTACGTACTCGTCGGCGATCACCGGGATCGTGCGGCCGGTGAGGGGCAGCTGGACGCGCTTGCCCACGAGTTGCTTATAGCGGCCATCGGCCGGGTTCACCGCGACGGCGACGTCGCCCAGCATGGTCTCCGGCCGCGTGGTGGCCACCATGATGCTGAAACCGTCGCCGGGGTAGCGGATTTCCCAGATGCGGCCGTCTTCTTCGTCCGTGTCGACCTCGAGGTCGGAGACCGCGGTGCCGAGCTCCGGGTCCCAGTTCACCAGACGCTTGCCGCGATAGATCAGGCCTTCCTCGTACCAGCGCACGAAGACCTCGGTGACGGCGCGCGACATGCTTGCGTCCATCGTGAAGTAGCCGCCCTTTTGCCCTTCAGTGTCGGCGTATTCCCAGTTGGCCGAGGCACCGAGGCGGCGCATCTGGCGCGTGATGGTCGAACCGGATTGCTGCTTCCACTGCCAGACCCGCTCGATGAATTTGTCGCGGCCGAGTTGCTGCCGGGAGGTGCCTTCCTGCTCCAGCTGGCGCTCGACCACGATCTGCGTGGCGATGCCGGCGTGGTCGGTGCCGACCACCCAGTTCGTGTTGTCGCCGCGCATGCGGTGGTAGCGGATGAGCGCGTCCATCAGGGTCTGCTGGAAGGCGTGGCCCATGTGCAGCGTGCCGGTGACGTTGGGCGGCGGCAGCTGGATGCAGTACGCGGGCTTGTCGTGATTGCGGTGGCGGAAGTAGCCGCTCGATTCCCAGCGCTCGTACCAGCGCTGCTCGACGCCCGCGGGGTTGAAGCTCTTGTCCAGCACTACTTGGGGTGGGTGGTTTCGGGAAGCGCGAGCGCGTGCGCCACGGAAGAAGCGACCGCCTCGCGCACGAGCTGCGTCACGCTGACGGTGAGCTCGGCGCGCACGCTGTCGAGCGCGAGCCCCATCACCTTGTTGAGCGTGCGTCCCAGGCGCTCCTCGATCAGGCGGTCGACTTCCGGGCCGAGGCGCGCGAGCACGGCGCGCTCGAGCTCGCGGGCGAGCGCCTCGAGAGCCGCGGCATCGACCGCGGGTCGCGCCGGCCGGGTGTCGGCGACGATCTCCGTCAATACCGGAACCCGCAGCTCGTCAGCCATCGTCGCGGGCGAGGTCGTGGCTCGCGATGGCGTAGCCGCGGCTCTTGTACAGGCGAAAGCGCGCGCGTGCCGGCTCGCGGTCGGCCTCGTCGGCGCCGACCACTTCGAGCAGGCGCTCGAAGCTCGCGAAGTGCGGCGGGCAGTCCGCCGAGAGATTGAGCAGGATCGGGATGTCGGCCGCCTCGTCGTCGCCGCCAATCAGCACCGGCGTCTCGGCCGCAAGCGGATCATGCGCCGCGCAATGCGGCACGAACCCGATTGCGGGCCAGGTCCACATCATCCGATCGAGGCGCGTGGCGAGCTCGGTGTCCGGCGTGTAAACGAGCATGCGCTTGCGCTCGGCGAGGGCCTTGGCGGCGAGGCGGCAGGCGACTTGGAGGCGATCGGCGGCGTTGAAATAGAAATCGATGCTCGTCACTTGCGGCCAGCATGTCGAAGTGCGAAGCGCACGAGCAGCGGCACCGGACGCCCGGTCGAGCCTTTCTCGCGCCCGCTCTTCCACGCCGTGCCCGCGATGTCGAGATGCGCCCAGCGGAGCTTCCGCGCGAAGCGGGCAAGGAACGACGCCGCGGTGATGCTGCCGCCGGGGCGCCCGCCGATGTTGGCGAAGTCTGCGAAGTTCGAGCGCAGCTGCTCCTGGTATTCCTCCCAGAGCGGCATCTGCCAGACGCGGTCCCAGGCATCGTCGGCGGCAGCGCGTACCTCGTCGGCGAGCCGCTGGTCATTGGCGAAGAGTCCCGTCGCGATGTGGCCGAGCGCGATGACACAGGCGCCGGTGAGGGTGGCGATATCGATGACGACATCGGGCTTGTAGCGCTCGGCGTAGGTCAGCGCGTCGCAGAGGATCAGCCTGCCTTCGGCGTCTGTATTGAGGATCTCGACCGTCTGGCCGGACATCGTCGTGACGATGTCGCCGGGCTTGACGGCCCGTCCGCCCGGCATGTTTTCGCAGGTGGGGATGACGCCGACGACGTTGACCGGCGCCTTCATGCCGGCAAGCGCGCGGATCGTGCCGAGCACGCTACCCGCGCCGGACATGTCGAACTTCATCTCGTCCATCTCGCCGGCGGGCTTGAGCGAGATGCCGCCGGTATCGAAGGTAATGCCCTTGCCCACCAGGGCGAGCGGCGCTTTCGACTTCGCCGCGCCGTTATAGCGCAGCACGATCAGCTTCGGCGGCTCGTGCGAGGCGCTGGTGACCGCGAGGAACGAGCCCATGCCGAGCTTTTCCATGTCCTTGCGCTCGAGCACCTCGACCTGCAGCTTGTATTCGCGCGCAAGCTTCCTCGCCTGCTCGGCGAGATAGCTCGGCGTGCAGATGTTGGAGGGCAGGTTGCCCAGCGTGCGCGTGAGGTCCGCCCCGTCCGCGGTGGCTTTCGCCTCGGCGAGCGCCTGGCGCAGCTGCGCAGCGGGCGGCAGCGGCAGCGTGATGCGCTCGAGGGTCGGCGCCGGCGCCTTCTTCTGCTTCAGCTCGTCGAAGCGGTAGAACGCCTCGCGCACGCCAAGCACGGCCTGGCGCAGGTTCCAGCTGAGCGAGCGGCTCTTCACCTTGAGATCGACGAGGAAAAGCGCCGCCTCTTTCGCGCCGAGCTCGCGCAGCGCACTCGCCGCGGCACGCACCGCGTCGCGATACGCCGCCTCGCCGAATTCTTTTTTCGCGCCGAGACCGACGAGCAGCACGCGATCGGCCGCGACCTGCGGCAGGCCGCGCAGCAAGAGCGTCGATCCCGTCTTGCCGGAAAGGTCGGCGAGCGCCGCGCGCAGTGCGCCGTTCGACTTCTGATCGACGCGGCGGGCAGGTGCGGTGAGCTCTTTTTCCGAGTACACGCCGAGGACGACGCAACCCGTCTTCGCCGTCTCGGGCGAGAGCGTCTTTATGCTAAATTCCATGAGCGAAAGTATCGCATGATCTTTCAGCGCGCGCTCCTCAGGGAATTCGCAGGTCTCGCCGGCGCGGTGTTCATGGCGCTCTTCTCCATCGCGGTGACGATCAACCTGGTGCGGCTGCTCGGCAAAGCGGCCGGCGGCTCGATCCCGACCGATGCCGTGCTCGCGTTCCTCGGCTTCTTCGCGCTCGGCGCGTTGCCGATCCTGCTTTCGCTCACCATGTTCATCTCGGTGCTCCTCACGATGACGCGCGGCTGGCGCGACTCCGAGATGGTCATCTGGTTCACCTGCGGCCTGCCGCTCACGGCGTGGCTGCGCCCCGTGATGATCTTCGCGCTGCCGCAGATCGCGGTGATCGCCGCGTTGTCGCTCTTCATCTCGCCCTGGGCCGCGCAGATGGGCGCGCGCTATGCCACCAAGCTCGAGTCGCGCGACGACGTCTCGCGCGTCACGCCCGGCGTCTTTGGCGAGACGTCCAACAAGGAGCGCGTCTTCTTCGTCGAGTCGGTCTCCGGCGAGCATAACCAGGTGCAGAACGTTTTCCTTTCCTCGGCGCAGCAAGGCAAGGGCGGGGTCAGCATGAGCCGCAGCGGCCGCACGGAAACGGCGCCGAACGGCGACCGCTTCATCGTGCTCGAGCAGGGCCGCCGCTACGAAGGCTCGCCCGGCGACGAGCAGTACCGCATCACCGAGTTCGAGCGCTATGCCGCGCGCATCGAGACGCGCGAGAACATCGAGCCGGAGCGCAACCAGAAGAACCTGACGACGATCGCGCTGATCGCCAACCCGACGAAGGAGAACCTCGCCGAGCTCCTCTGGCGCGTGGGGATCCCGGTCTCGGCGCTGGTGCTCGTGCTGCTCGCCATCCCGATGAGCTTCGTCAACCCGCGCGCCGGCCGCTCGATCAACCTGCTCTTCGCGCTGCTTACCTTCATGGTCTACTCCAACCTGCTTTCGGTGAGCCAGGCGCGCGTCGCGCAGGGACGGCTCGACTTCTCCACGGGCGTATGGGTGGTGCACGGCGGGATGCTGCTGCTGCTGGTCGTCCTCTTCGCGCAGCGCATGCAGATCATCCGGCTGAGATTGGGAAAATGAGGGGCAAAGGAGCCGTGCGGCCGCGCACGCTCGAGCGCTACCTCGCGCAGCAGATCTACGCGGCGACCGGCTTCGTGCTGCTCGGCTTCCTCGCTCTTTTCGCGTTCTTCGACCTGATCGGCGAGCTCGGTGACCTCGGCAAGGGCGACTACGACCTGCGGCAGGTGTTCACGTTCGTGCTGCTCAACGCGCCGGCGCATGCCTATGAGCTCTTTCCGATCGTGGTGCTGATCGGAACGCTCTACGTGCTGTCGCATCTCGCCAGCAATTCCGAATGGACGGTGATGCGCGGGTCCGGACTCTCGCCCGGGCGCGCGGCGCTCGCGCTTCTCAAGGTGGGCATCGCGTTCGTGGTGCTCACCTTCGTGATCGGCGAATGGATCGCGCCCTTCTCGGAGGAAAGGGCGCAACATGTCAAGATCCGCGCGCTCTCGTCGACGATCGGACAGGACCTGCAGTCCGGATTGTGGTTCAAGGACGAGGGCTCGTTCATCAATGTGCGCGAAGCACGCGACCCGCAGGTGCTGCAGGGGGTGCGCATCTTCGAGTTCGATGCCAACTATCGCCTGCGCAAGATCACATTCGCCGAGCGCGCCGAATACCTCGCCAAAGGCGTCTGGCAGCTCCATCAGGTGGCGGCGACACGGTTTACGCCCGAAGGACCGCGCACGGAGAAGGGCGCCGAGGCCGAGTGGCATTCCGCGGTGTCGCCCGATCTTTTGAACGCGCTCATCGTCAAGCCCGAGCGGATGTCGGCCTGGGCGCTGCACAAGTACACGCAGCACCTGGAGCAGAACCGGCAGAGGACCGAGCGCTACGAGATCGCTTTCTGGAAGAAGCTCTTCTACCCCTTCGCTACGCTGGTGATGATGGCGCTCGCGCTGCCCTTCGCCTATATGCAGGCGCGGGCCGGCATGGTCGGCGTCAAGGTATTCCTCGGCATCATGCTCGGCATTTTCTTCCACATGCTGAACAGCCTTTTCTCGCACATCGGCCTGCTGCAGAACTGGCCGCCCCTCGCCGCGGCTGCGTTGCCGAGCACCGCGTTCCTCGCCTCCGCCATGCTCATGATGTGGTGGGTCGAGCGTCGATAAGGCGGGTCCCGGCCAGGCGGTCGTGCAGGAACTGGCGATCGCGATCGACCAGCGCCCAAAGCACCGACAGCGGAAGCAGGGCCGCCGCAATCAGGAAGCGTGCGATCGCTTTACCCGGCGTCACGTCGACGAGGCGGATCCGCCAGGCGCGCATCGCGAGCGTCTGGCCGCCGCGCAGCCAGCACCAGAGGAAGTAGGCCGCCAGGACGGTGAGGATGAAGACCTGCAGCTCGGCGCGCTCGGGGCCGCGTGTGGCGTCCTTGCCGCCGCTCGCGAAGAAAAAGATCCACGTGGCGAAGAACGCTACGGCGAAGACGAGAAATGCCTCGTACAGCATGGCCGCGAGGCGGCGCCCGAGGCCCGGGGTCACGGCTAACGCTTGTGGCGGCGCGGGTCGGTGGAAGTCGGCGGAGCGAGGCTCTCCCGCTCACGGGGCGAGAGCGACTGGTATTCAGCCCAGGCGTCGCGCAGATTCTTGTTGGGCGCGCGCCGCGGCGTCTTGGCGAGGTGCTTGTAGTTCTCGCGTGCCTGCCGGCGCTGGTCAGGCGAGAGGTTGGCCCAGGTCTGCATGCGGCGCTGCACGCGATCCTGCTCGAGCGGCTTCATGCGCGGGTAGCGCTTGGCGATCGCGATCCACTTGAGCCGGCGGTCGGGCTCGAGCGTGTCCCAGTCCGGCTTGAGCGGCGCGAGCACCTGCTGCTGCTCGGCGGTGAGCTCCGCCCACGCCGGACGCACGCCGGGCCTTGCCGCCCTCGCTTTGGCGGCAGGTTTCACGGCAGCGGGCTTTTTCGCCGCGTCCTTCGCGCTGTCCTTGGCCGGTTGCGCTACCGTCCCAACGGCGATCGCGAGGGACAGCGCGGCGAGCAGGATGCGCAGCATCACTGCTCCGCGGCGCGCGTCTTGAGCCAGTTCTCGAATCCGCGATCGAGATACGCGTCGATCGGGAGGTCGTCGGTGAGGAGCTGCGAATCGATCTCGACGATTTCGGCGAGGCGCTGCTTCTCCTGCCAGTTGTAGATGCCCGCGACGGCGACGATCAGGACCGCTGCCGGGAGCAGCACGCGCGCGCCGACTTGCCATCCGATGCCCGACCCCGCTTCGCCGTTGTCGAGCACGTTGTCGACCCAGGCGAGCACCGGCGCCGGCTCCGGGCGCTGGCGCGACAGCGCCAGCTCGCGCGCCGCGCGCAGCTTGTCCGCAGTCGTGCGATCGAGCTGGCTGCTCTGGTCGAGGACGTGGCGGATGCGGCGGGCGAATTGCAGTTCGTTCATGTCTTGAGCCTGGGCGTCCCTCATAGCGTAACTCCCCGTGCTTTCAGCGCAAGAGCCAATGCATGGGTCGCCCGTGAGCAGTGCGTTTTCACGCTGCCCTCCGAGCAACCCATGACCCGCGCCGTCTCGGCGACATCCAGTTCCTCCCAGTAACGCATGAGGAATGCTTCACGTTGACGTGCAGGCAGCTTGGCCAGTTCTTGCTCAATTATTTCAAGGACTTGAGCCTGCTCCAGACGGGCGCTGGGCGGCTCAGCCGCGCCTTCGCCACCCGGCGGCTCGTAGGTCTCGAGCGGATCCTCGCCCTCGTCGTCGCCACGGCCGGGCGAGAGCGAGGAAAGCAGCGTCGTCCAGAGCGCGCGTACCTTCTGGCGCCGGTAGTAGTCGCGGATCGCGTTCTGCATGATGCGGTGGAAGAGAAGCGGCAGCTCGGTCGCCGGCCGGTGGCCGTACTTCTCGGCGAGTCGCAGCATCGCGTCCTGCACGATGTCGAGCGCCGCCTGCTCGTCGCGCACGGCGAAGACCGCCTGCTTGAATGCGCGCCGCTCGACGCCCTCCAGAAACGCCGAAAGCTCGCTACGCGATGCCAGATGACCCTCTGCTGGGGCGGTGTTGTTCGCGCGATGTTACCATCATGGTTTCTAAGGTTTTTTGCCCGCCATGGATCGTGTCAAGACCAGCGCCCTTTCGGGCGCCGAAATCGTCGTCCGCTGCCTTCAGGAAGAGGCCGTGGATTATGTTTTCGGCTATCCCGGCGGCGCAGTCCTCTTCATCTACGACGCGCTCTTCAAGCAAGACAAGGTGAAGCACGTGCTCGTTCGGCACGAGCAGGGCGCGGTGCATGCCGCCGACGGCTATTCGCGCTCGTCGCAAAAGGTCGGCGTAGCGCTCGTCACCTCGGGCCCGGGCGTGACCAACGCGGTCACGGGCATCGCCACGGCCTACATGGACTCCATTCCGCTCGTCGTGATCACCGGCCAGGTGCCGACGCATGCGATCGGCCTCGACGCATTCCAGGAATGCGACACCGTCGGCATCACGCGCCCGATCGTGAAGCACAACATGCTGGTGAAGGACGTGAAGGACCTCGCGTCCGCGATGAAGAAGGCGTTCCACATCGCGACGACCGGTCGTCCCGGTCCCGTGGTCGTTGATATCCCGAAGGACGTGACGGCCGCCGTTACCGAGTTCAACTATCCCGACACGATCCAGATGCGCTCGTACAACCCGGTGCGCAAGGGACACGCGGGACAGATCCGCAAGGCGGTGCAGCTTCTTTCGGAAGCCGAGCGGCCGATGATCTATACCGGCGGCGGCGTGATCCTGTCCGATGCCTCCGAGCTCCTGCGCGAGCTGGTGAAGCTGACCGGCTTTCCGTGCACGAACACCCTGATGGGCCTTGGCGCTTATCCCGCCACCGACCGGCAGTTCCTCGGCATGCCGGGCATGCACGGCACGTACGAATGCAACAACGCGATGCAGCACTCCGACGTGCTGCTCGCCATCGGCGCGCGCTTCGACGACCGCGTCATCGGCAATCCAGCGCACTTCGCTTCGAACCCGCGCAAGATCATCCATATCGACATCGACCCGTCGTCGATCTCCAAGCGCGTGAAGGTCGACGTGCCGATCGTCGGCAACATTCCGGACGTGCTCGACGAGTTGGTCAAGCTGCTGCGCGCCGCGCCGAAGCCCGACATCAGCGCGTGGTGGAAGAGAATCGAGGAGTGGCGCGCAAAGGACTGCCTGAAGTACGACCGCAATTCGAAGATCATCAAGCCGCAGTTCGTGCTGGAAAAGCTCTACGAGGTGACGAAAGGCGACGCGTTCGTCACGTCCGACGTCGGCCAGCACCAGATGTGGGCGGCGCAGTTCTACAAGTTCGACAAGCCGCGCCGCTGGATCAATTCGGGCGGCCTCGGCACGATGGGCTTCGGCCTGCCTGCGGCGATGGGCGTGCAGCTCGTCAATCCCGGCGCGACCGTCGCGTGCGTGACCGGCGAGTCGTCCATCCAGATGTGCCTGCAGGAGCTCTCGACCTGCAAGCAGTACCGCCTGCCCATCAAGATCGTGAACCTCAACAACAAGTACATGGGCATGGTGCGGCAGTGGCAGCAGTTCTTCCACGGCAACCGCTACTCCGAGTCGTACATGGACGCGCTGCCCGACTTCGTGAAGCTTGCCGAGGGCTACGGCCACCGCGGCATCCTGGTGGACAAACCCGCCGACGTCGAGCCCGCGCTGCGCGAGGCGTTCGCCAACAAGAAAGAGCTCTACTTCCTCGACTTCATCACCGATCAGACGGAGAACGTCTATCCGATGATTCCCGGCGGCAAGGGGAACACGGAGATGATCCTCTCAGAAGAGCTGTAATGCGCCATCTGATCTCGATCCTCGTGGAGAACGAGGCGGGCGCACTCTCCAGGATTGCAGGGCTTTTCTCCGCGCGCGGCTACAACATCGAATCGCTGACCGTCGCGCCGACCGAGGATGCGTCGATGTCGCGCATGACGATCGTCACGAGCGGCTCCGATGACGTGGTCGAGCAGATCACGAAGCAATTGAACAAGCTGATCGACGTCGTGAAGGTGGTCGACCTCTCGGAAGCCGAGCACATCGAGCGGGAACTCATGCTCATCAAGGTGCGCGCCGGGCAGAAGGAGCGCGAGGACATGAAGCGCATGGCCGACATCTTCCGCGGCCGCATCATCGATGTGTCCGACAACACCTACACGATCGAGCTCACCGGCGACGGCCGCAAGCTCGACGCCTTCATCCAGGCGCTCGACCAGGGCGCGATCATCGAGACGGTGCGCACCGGCACGAGCGGGATAGGACGCGGTAACCGCGTTCTGCGGGTCTAGTTTTTCTTAGGGGAAATCAATGAAGGTCTATTACGACAAGGACGCCGACCTTTCGCTCATCAAGGGCAAGAAGGTCACCATCATCGGCTACGGCTCGCAGGGCCACGCGCACGCGCAGAACCTGCAGGACTCCGGCGTGAAAGTGACCGTTGGCCTGAGGAAGGGCGGCGCCTCGTGGGACAAGGCGAAGAAGGGCGGCGTGAAAGTCGCCGAGATGAAGGAGGCGATCAAGGGCGCCGACATCGTCATGATCCTCCTGCCCGACGAGCACCACGCGGCGGTCTACAAGGAATACGTCGAGCCCAACATCAAGAAGGGCGCGTCGCTCGCCTTCGCGCACGGCTTCAACATCCACTACGGCCTGATCCAGCCGCGCGCCGATCTCGACGTCTGGATGGTCGCGCCCAAGGCGCCCGGCCACACCGTGCGCTCGACCTACGCCGCCGGGGGCGGCGTGCCGATGCTGATCGCCGTGCATCGCAATCCCTCCAAGAAGGCGCGCGACGTTGCGCTGTCTTACGCCGCGGCGATCGGCGGCGGCAAGGCCGGCGTCATCGAGACCTCCTTCCAGGAGGAAACCGAGACCGATCTATTCGGCGAGCAGACCGTGCTTTGCGGCGGCTGCGTCGAGCTGGTGAAGGCCGGTTTCGACACGCTGGTCGAGGCGGGCTACGCCCCCGAGATGGCGTACTTCGAGTGCCTGCACGAGCTCAAGCTCATCGTCGACCTGATGTACGAAGGCGGCATCGGCACCATGAACTACTCGATCTCGAACAACGCCGAATACGGCGAGTACGTGACCGGCCCGAAGATCATCGACGCGGGGGTGCGCGCCCGCATGAAGGAGGCGCTGCATCGCATCCAGAACGGCGAATATGCGAAGGAATTCGTGCTCGAGAACCGCGCCGGCGCGCCCGGACTGCTCTCGCAGCGGCGCATGACCGCGGAGCTGCCGATCGAGAAGGTCGGCGCGCGGCTGCGCGAGATGATGCCGTGGATCCGCAAGAACCGCCTGGTGGACACTTCGAAGAACTGAGGAGGTTGCATATGCGATTTCTCTTGCTTTGCGCAGTGCTCGCCGTCGCCGGCTGCGGGGACAAGGTGCCCGAGTCCGAAGCGGCGCGGCGCGTCGGCAACATTCCCAAGCAGACCATCGACAACGTGTCGAACAAGGTCCAGGACGCCATGAAGCAGGGGCAGGAATCCGAGCGGCTGAAGGACGCGGAAAACAAGTAGCTCGTCGGTGAAGCCCGCGTATCCGCATCCGCTGCTCGCGCGCGAGGGCTGGCCTTTCGCCGCCCTCGCAGTCGCCGCGGCGCTGCTCGTGGGGCTCCTCCTCGGCGGGTGGTGGTCGACGCCGATCTGGGTGGCGGCGCTCTTCGTCATCCAGTTCTTCCGCGACCCGCCGCGCGAGGTGCCGGACGATCCGCGCGCCGTCGTGTCGCCGGCCGACGGCCGCATCGTCGAGATCAGCCGGTCGCATGATCCCTGGCTCAAGCGCGACGCGCTCAAGGTGAGCGTGTTCATGAATGTCTTCAACGTGCACTCGAACCGCTCGCCGGTCGACGGCACGGTGAAGGAGCGCTGGTACTTCCCGGGCGCGTTCCTGAACGCCGCCCTCGACAAGGCCTCCACGTCGAATGAGCGCAACGCGCTTTGGCTGCAGACGCGCGACGGGCGCGACGTCACCTGCGTGCAGGTGGCGGGGCTGATTGCGCGGCGCATCCTGTGCTATGTTGGTGCGGGCGCGGAGCTCGTGCGCGGCCAGCGTTTCGGCTTCATCCGCTTCGGCTCGCGAGTCGACGTCTACCTGCCGCTCGATGCCGAAGTGAAGGCGGCGCTCGGCGACAAGGTTTACGCTGCGGAAAGCGTGCTCGCATGGCTGACGTCCCCGAATACGACAATGAAATAGAACCGCCGGTCCCCGGCAAACCGGGACTGGGCGGCCTGCGTCGCAAGGGCATTTATCTCCTGCCCAACCTCTTCACGACGGGCGTGCTCTTCTGCGGCTTCTACGCCATCGTGCAGGCGATGAACGGCCGGTTCGACGTCGGCTGCATCGCGGTCTTCGTCGCCATGGTGCTCGACGGCATGGATGGGCGCGTGGCGCGCTGGACCAACACGCAAAGCGAGTTCGGCGCGCAGTACGACTCGATCGCCGACATGGTCGCCTTCGGCGCGGCGCCGGCGCTCGTCGCCTACACCTGGGCGCTCAACCAGATGAGCACGCTCGGCTGGATCGGCGCCTTCATCTACTGCGCGGGCACGGGGATACGGCTCGCGCGCTTCAACGCCAACATCACCGTGGTCGACAAGCGCTATTTCCAGGGGCTGCCGAGCCCTTCCGGCGCGGCAGTAATGGCCGGGCTCATCTGGGTATTGACCGACTTCGGCTTCGAGCCGGAAGACGCCGTCTGGCTACCGGGCCTCGTCTGGACCATGGCGGTCTTCGCCGGCATCACCATGGTGTCGAACGTGCCCTTCTGGAGCTTCAAGGAAGTGAACTGGAAGAAGCGGGTGCCGCTTTGGGTGATCCTCGCCTGCGTCGTCGGCCTGTCGATCGTCGCCTCGCGGCCCTCGCTCGTGCTCTTCCTGCTCTTCTTCTCTTATTCCCTGTCCGGCTATGCCATGTGGGCGATGGGCCATCGAGTGAGGCCCGTGCTGCCCGAGGAATGAGCGCGCCTCAGGCGGGATTTCGCGCGACGAGCTGGCGCGCGATGATGATGCGCTGCATCTCGTTGGTGCCTTCGCCGATGCAAAGGAGCGGCGCGTCGCGGTAATAGCGCTCGATGTTGAACTCCTTCGAATAGCCATAGGCGCCGTGGATGCGCATCGCCTCGGTCGCGTTCTCGAGGGCGGCCTCGGAGGCAAATAGCTTCGCCATGCCGGCTTCCAGGTCGCAGCGCTCGCCCCGGTCGTAGGCACCGGCCGCACGCTCGACGAGCAAGCGCGCCGCCTCGACGCGCGTCGCCATGTCGGCGAGCTTCAACTGGATCGCCTGGTGCTGGCAGATCGGCTTGCCGAACGTCTTGCGTACTTGAGCATAGGCGAGCGCTTCCTGGAACGCCGCATTGGCAAGGCCTACGGAACGGGCGGCGACGTTGATGCGCCCGAGCTCGAGGCCCGCCAGGACCTGCTTCAAACCTTCCCCTTCGGTGCCGCCGACGAGGTTTTCCGCAGGGACGCGGTAGTCGGCGAACACGAGCTCGGCCGAGTCGATGCCCTTGTAGCCGAGCTTCTCGAGCTTCCGGCTCGGCGTGAAGCCCGCGCCTTTCTCGCAGATGAAGCAGCTCATGCCGTCGCCCGTCTTGACGAGCAGCGCCACGACATGGCCGTGGATGCCGTTCGAGATCCACGTCTTGGTCCCGTTCACGACGTAGTGCGCGCCGTCGCGCCGCGCGGCCGTTCGGATGGCGCGCAGATCCGTGCCGCAGTCGGGCTCGGTCAGCGCGAGGCCGCCTCGCAGCTCGCCGCAGGCGAAGCGCGGCAGCCAGCGCCGGCGCTGCTCTTCGGTGCCCGCCCGCTGCACGAGCGACGCCATGATGAGGTGCGAGTTGATGATGCCGGCAAGCGACATCCACACCTCGCTGATCCGCTCGATCAGCCTGGCGTACGTGCTGGCGGAGAGGCCGAGGCCGCCGTATTCCTCGCCGATCACGCAGCCGAACAGGCCCATGCCTTGCATCTTGCTCACAATCTCGGCGGGCCAGACGTCGTTCGCCTCGAGCGCGCGTACTTGAGGCCGCACCTCGCGCTCGAGGAAGCGCGCGAGCGCGTCGAGCAAGTCGTCGTGTGGTTTATTCATCGTTACTCCCGCGTGCAAACGTCAAAATTTTTCAACCGCGCAGCTCCGCCGGCAGGCGGACATCATGATCTCGCGATGCACACCACAGTGCGATCCTCGAGCGTCGCGCGCATCGGCCGCAGTTATCCACGTGCCACCCTTGAAGCCGCGCAAGCGGCGGCCGCTTCCCATGGAGGCTTTCAAGTCGCGAGCGGCGTTATCGCGCTGTGGTTAGCCCTTGGCCTGATCGGTTGGTTCCTCTCGCGCTAGGCCGGCGCGCACCCACTGCGCGAAGCGGTGGCAGTCGAACTCCTGAGGGACGTAAACCCCATGCTTGAATTGCCGCGAGTGGATGCCCTGCTGCTGCCACTCGCAATTGCGTGCATCCTGCCGGTTGGTAATGTCCCACAGCGCGACATAGTGCCGGAGGTCCTCCTCGGCGAGCGGTAGGCGCTCGGGCTCGAAGAGCCAGTCATAGGTGATGCGCACCGTCTCAGGCCCGGTCGGCACCATCATGTGGGCGTTCACGTAGTCGGGATGCACGTTCAGGAAGAGGCTCGGCGGCAGCATCGCGGGCACATAGATCGTCTTGCGCTCGGCCGCCGTCAGCGTCGCGATCGCCGGTAGACGGGCCGTGCCGTCGATCGTCAGCGTCGCTGCATCCGCCGCGTACTCCGGCGCTGTCTCGGCGCCGCGCAATCCCCACGCACCGGCCTCGCGATAGGCGGTGACGAGGCGGCAGAGCTCGGGGTGCACCGGCGGGCAATGGAAGCATTCCGAGAAGTTCTCGGCGAGGAGCTTCCAGTTCGCGGCTACGTCCGCGACGATGCGCTTGCCGATGC
>DASQGW010000040.1:0-21152 GCA_035632415.1 Burkholderiales bacterium
GGGTCGTACCAGGGCAGGCAGAAGGTGAGCGCGCCGACGCGCAGCCGCTCGGTGCGCTGGATCATCGCCGAGAGGAGCACGCTCGGCTGGGCGTTGATCGAGAGCGGCGTGCCCTGGTGCTCGGCGATGAGATAGGCATGGAAGCCGGCGCGGTCCGCCGCCTGCGCGAGCGCGAGCTTGTGCGCGTAGTGATCCGCCGCAGAGCCGGCTTCCGGCGCCTCGATCCAGTCAAAGAGGCCGATCTGCACGCCCATCGCCTTATCCTCTCTTGTCCACGAAGCGCGGCGCCTTCACGTTCGCCTCGAACTCCTTGGCGATGGTGCCTCGGCTGAGCAGCGTCACTTCCGGCGTGAGCTGGAAGGTCTTGCGCATCATGTCCACGATCGGCTGCGCAGCGCCAGTCCTCGTTTCGACGTGCAGGTGCAGCACGTCGTTCGCTCCCTGGTTGTAGACCTCGGCGCGGAAGTCGACCACCGCGGGGTCGCGGAACATCGCATCCTCCAGGTCGGCGTGGTTGATGTTCACGCCGCGCACCTTGAAGAAGCCCACCGTGCGCCGCGCGTGGCGCATCACCGGGAAGACGGACCACGGATGGCTGCCGCCGGGCGAGGGCGAGAGCGAGACCAGGTCGCCGGAGCTCCAGCGCAGGAACGGCGTCATGGTGTTCGACCAGAGCGCCGTCACGACGAGCGAGCCGACTTCGCCGTCGCGGACCGGATTGCCCGCGTCGTCCAGCACTTCCAGAAACCAGAGGTCGGTGAAGGCGTGCAAGCCCTCGTGGCCGAGCCCTTCGCCCGAGACGATCGCGGCCTCGGTCATGCCGAAGTGATCGAACACCTGCGCGCCCCAGGCGCGCTCGAGCTTCTCGCGCTTGACCGGCGAGAGCGGCTCGGCGGCGACGAGGAGCTTCTTCACCGTCGAATTGGCGAGGTCCATGCCCTTCACCTCGGCGAGGTTCGCGAGATGCAAGCCATAGCTCGCCATGCCGGTCCAGATAGTTGGCTTCAGCTCGCGGATGAGCTCGAGCTGGACATCGGAAGAAGTGTTCGTGCCGGCGCCCGCCCAGATCGTGCCGATGCCGAGGTTGATGGCCGCGCGCGCATAGAGGTGCGCGACCGGATGCACGCCGAGCGGAAACGAGATGTGCGCACAGTCTTCGGCGGTGGCGCCGATCAGCGCCCAGGCGCGCTCGAAGGCCATGAGGTTCGTCGCCATGTCCTCGGCCGAGCGCGGATAGAAGAGCGGCTTGCCGGTCGCGCCGCCGGAGCGCCAGTACTCCACCACCTTCGTGCGCGGCGCGATGCAGAACTCCTCGTGGAAGCGCTCCGGCGGGATCTGGCGCAGGTCTTCCTTCGTCAGCACCGGGATGCGCCGCCACACATCCGGGTCGTCGAGGCGTTGGAGGTCAAGTTGCGGCATGCGCCTCTTCCAGAACGGCGACTGCAGCGCGCGCTCGACCGCGATGCGCTTGCGCTCGGTCTGGATGCGTTGAATGTCGGCCTGAGACCGCGGCCAGCGGAAATCCATCACCCCCTCCTGATGACGTTCTCGAGCAGCAGCAGTAATCCTCCGAGGAGGGCCGTGTTGCCGAGCAGCGTGATGCGCGAGAAGTTGCGCTGGATCGGATCACTCTTCTGCCAGAAGCGGTGGAAGATCATCGTGGCCGTGATGGTAAAGACGATCAGGCAGGCCGTGCCGATCGCCGGATGCCAGTCGAGCCCGACCATCGAGGCGCCCGCGAACTGCAGCGCGATGCCGATCCAGAAGGTCGCTGCAGGGAATGGCACCCCGAGGCCGCCCATCCGCTCGATATGGTCGGCGATGCGCGCCTTGGTGAGGTTCGAGATGCCGGTCGCGAGGAAGTAAAGCACGATGAGGCCACGGCCTGTGAAGTCGAGCCAGCTCGTCTCTCCGATTTGCATTCAGACGCCCAGGTAGCGATGCCAGAGGTTGCGGTCGGCATCGAGCTCGCGCGAGGTGCCCTGCCACGCGACGCGCCCGCGCTCGATGATGGTGTGCCGGTCGGCGAGGCCGACCAGGCGCTCGATGTACTTGTCGATGACGAGGATCGTCTGGCCGGCTGCGCGCAGCCGGCCGAGGATCCGCCAGATCTCCTCCCGCACCAAAGGCGCGAGGCCCTCGGTCGCCTCGTCGAGGATGAGCAGGTGCGGGTTGGTCACCAGCGCGCGCCCGATCGCGAGCATCTGCTGCTCGCCGCCCGAGAGCTGGTTACCCATGTTGTCCGCACGGTGGGCGAGCGATGGAAAGAAGTCGAGCACCTTGCCGGGCGTCCAGGGATCCGGCCGCGCGGCACGATTGGCGGCAAAAGCGACGAGGTTCTCGCGCACCGTGAGGTTGGAGAAGATCTGCCGGCCCTCCGGGACGAGCGCGATGCCCATGCGGGCGATGCGGTCGGGCGCCTCCCGCTCGATGCGCCGGTCGCGGAAGCTGATGCTGCCGCCTTGCGCGCGCGTGAGCCCCATGATCGAGCGGATGGTCGTGGTCTTGCCCATGCCGTTGCGGCCGAGGAGCGTCACGACCTCGCCGGCCTCGATGGCGAGGTCGATGCCGAAGAGCACGCGGCTCGCGCCATAGGCGGTCTCGAGCTTGTGCACCTCAAGGAGCATGCGTAACCTCAAGCAGCAAGCTCGTCTCCCAGGTAGGCCTTGCGTACCGCCGGATCGGCGCGGATCGCCTGCGGCGCGCCGGTGGCGATGAGCCGGCCGTTGACGAGGACCGAGATGCGGTCCGCGAGCCGGAACACCGCATCCATGTCGTGCTCGACGAGGAGCACGGTGACCTGCGCCCGCATCTTCTCGATGAGCGCCACCATGCGCGCCGATTCCTGCGGACCCATGCCCGCCATCGGCTCGTCCAGCAGAACGAGCTGCGGCCGCGTCGCCAGCGCGAGGCCGACTTCGAGCGCGCGCTGCTCGCCGTGGGCGAGCGTGGCGGCCGCCTGGCCGAGCTTTTCCGCCAGCCCGATCTCGTCGGCAATGACGGCGGCCTCGTCGAAAAGCGCGTGCTCGGTTCGCAGCGGGCGCCAGAGCGAGAAACTCGAGCCGCTCCGCGCCTGCACGGCGAGCGCGAGGTTGTCGAGCACGGTGAAGCGCCGGAAGATGCTCGTGATCTGGTAGCTGCGCGCCAGGCCGGCGCGTACGCGGGCGTGCGTCGTGAGATGGGTGACCTCATCGCCATTGAAGATGATCCGGCCCATATCGGTCGGCAGCACGCCGGAAATTTGTGCGATGAGCGTTGTCTTGCCGGCGCCGTTCGGCCCGATGAGCGCGTGGACCTCGCCGCGCGCTACGTCGAGCGTGACATCGTCGGTCGCCACGACGCCGCCGAAGCGCTTCGAGACGCCGCGCAGCTCAAGCATGGCGCTTGCCCATTTTTCCGACGAAGCCGGCAATGCCTTCCGGCGCGAGCATCACGATGGCGAGGAGCACGATGCCGACCGCAAGGCCGGCGTGGTCCTGGTAGTTGGGCGCGAGCGAGGCGAGCCAGCCGATGCGGTAGTCGGAGATGAGGTGCTCGAGGGCGAGCAGCAGTGTCGCGCCGATGACGCCGCCCCACAGCGTGCCGACGCCGCCGAGGATCACCATGATCATGAGCGTGCCCGACTGGATCCAGTGGAGAAGGCTCGGGCTCACGTAGCTCGACTGGTTGGCGATCAGCGCGCCGGCAAGCCCCGCGACCGCGCCCGAGATGACGAAGCACAGCAGCTTGAAGCGATAGACGGGGAAGCCGATCGCTTCGGCGCGCGCTTCGTTCTCCCGGATCGCGTCGATCACCCGGCCGAAGCGCGAGCGCACCAGGCGGTGCAGGCCGTACTGCACCAGGGCGAGCAGCACGAGCACAAGGTAGTACCAGGTGAGATCGTCCCGCAGGTCGAGGCCCAGGCCGACCGTCGAGCGGCCCGGCATCGAGAGCCCATCGTCGCCGCCGTACGCCTTCAGCGAGACGAAGATGTAATAGACCATCTGTGCGAAGGCGAGGGTGATCATGATGAAGTACACCCCGCGCGTGCGCAGCGACATCGCCCCGATCACGAGCGCGGCGAGCGCGGCGACGGCGATGGCCGCGGGCCATGCGATCCAGGCGCTCGTCACGCCTTCCACTGAAAGGATGCCGACGACGAAGGCACCCGCGCCGAAGAATGCCGCATGCCCGAAGCTCACCATGCCGCCGTAGCCGAGGACGAGGTTCAGGCTCGTCGCCGCGATGGCGTAGATGAGGATGCGGCTTGCGAGGCTCACGTAGAAGAGGCCGTCGATCGCCTGCATGACCAGCGGGAATGCCGCAAGCAGAAGGAAGACGGCGATAACGCGCTTCATCCGCGGGCGGGGAAGAGTCCCTGCGGCCGGAAGTACAGCACCACGGCCATCAGCAGGTAGATGAGGATCGAGGCGACCGCCGGTCCGGCGGCGCTGGCGAGCTGGGGCGGCAGGAACGCGGAGAAGACGATCGGGAGGAAAGCGCGTCCGCTCGTATCGACGATGCCCACCACGAGCGCACCGACGAAGGCGCCGCGGATCGAGCCGATGCCGCCGATCACGATCACGACGAACGCCAAGATCAGGATGTTCTCGCCCATGCCGACCTGAACGGCGAGGATCGGGCCCAGCATGGCGCCCGCGAGGGCGCAGAGCGCCGCGCCGAGCGCGAACACGATGGTGAACAGGCGCCGGATGTTGACGCCCATGGCGATCGCCATTTCCCGGTTGGACGCGCCGGCGCGCACCAGCATGCCCACTTTCGTTCTCGCGACCAATAGATACAGAGCAATGGCGACGGCAGTCCCGACGCCGATGATCAGCAGGCGGTAGGACGCATACTGCAGCCCGCCCGGCAGGACGACCGGTCCGGTGAGCGAGGGCGGGGTGTTGAGCATGATCGGCTGCGATCCCCAGGCGATGCGCACCGCTTCGTTGGCGATGAGGATGATCGCGAAGGTGGCGAGGACCTGGCTGAGATGGTCGCGCGCATACAGTTTTCTCAACAAAGTCACTTCAAGCGCTGCGCCCACCAGCGCCGTCGCGCCGAGCGCGAGCGGCAGGCCCAGCCAGAACGACCCGGTCATTTCCACGAAGCTCGCCATGAAGTACGCGCCGATCATGTAGAGCGAGCCATGCGCGAGGTTGATCATGTCCATGATGCCGAACACGAGCGTGAGGCCCGCCGCGAGCAGGAACAGCATCAGGCCGAACTGGACTCCGTTCAGCGCCTGCTCGAAAAAGAGGATCGGGGACATGAAAACAATTCGGGGACGCAGCCCCGGCTAATCCGGGCCGCGTCCCCGAGGTCGAGCCGGCGCTACTTCATGCTGCAGTCTTTGAGCCAGAAGTCCCGGTGGTCCTTGAGGATGGTGCTGATCTTCTTGTTGACGATGTGGCCGTCGCGATCCTTGACGAGGGCGCGAACGTAGTAGTCCTGGATCGGCGTGCCGTTGGCGGCTTCCTTCCACTTGCCGCGAGGCGTCTTCGCGCGCTCGGGCGCCTTCATCAGCGCGGCGCGGAAGGCTTTCTCGTCCTCGACCTTGCCCTTCGCGTCCTTCACCGCCTGGTCGATGATGAGCGCCGCGGTGTAGCCCTGCTCGGCGTAGAGCGTCGGGATGCGCTTGTATTCCTTCTCGAACTCGGCAACGAATTTCCGGTTGGCGTCGTTGTCGAGGTCGTAGGCCCACTGCGACGTATCGAAGAGGCCCAGCATCGGCTCGCCCACCGCGCGCACGATGTCCTGGTCGGAGACGAACCCCGGCACGATGAGCTGGATCTCGTTCGACAGCCCCGCGGCGACGAACTGCTTGATGAAGTTGATGCCCATGCCGCCGGGCAGGAAGGCGTAGAGCGCATCGGGATGCGCGGCACGGATCTGGGCGAGCTCCGCCGAATAGTCGAGCTGGTTCAGCTTCGAGTAGTACTCGCTGACGATCGTGCCCTTGTAGGTGCGCTTGAAGCCGGTGAGCGCGTCCTTGCCCGCCGGATAGTTGGGCGCGATGAGGAACGCGCTCTTGAAGCCCTTGGACTGCGCGAAGGCACCGGCCGCTTCATGGTGCGCCTCGTTCGGCCACGAGGCGGAGAAGAAGTAGGGGCTGCAGCCCTTGCCGGTGATGGCGGTCGGCGTCGCGTTCGGCGCGATGTAGAACACCTTCGCCTCCTGGATCGTCGGCCACACGGCGAGCATCACGTTGGAGAACACGATGCCGGTCATCAGGTTCACGCGGTCGCGCTTGAGCAGGCGCTCGGCGAGCTGTCTTCCGGTGTCGGGATTCAAGGTGTCGTCGGCGAAGACGACGTCGGTCGGCAGGTTGCCGAGCTTGCCGCCATTCAACTTCATCGCCAGGTTGAAGCCGTCGCGAATCTCGTTGCCGATGCCGCCGGCGGGGCCGGAGAGCGTCGACAGGAATCCGATCTTGAGCTCGCTCGCCGCCTGCGCGTCGAGCGGCGCATGCAATGCGACGAGCGCAGCAAATGCCGTGGCCAGAACTTTCATTGAATCCTCCTCGGTGCCGGGGATTCTAACCATTTTGTGGTTCAATGCCCCATGCCTTTCCGCGCTCGCTCCATAGGAAAAGCACTCGGCAGGAACCCCGATGCCGCCGCCGTCAAGCAGCGTGCGCTGCAGCTCGGCGCCGATCTCGCCGGCATCGCTTCGGCCGCGACGCTGAACGCATTCCCGCCCGATCCGCGCTGGCCGCAGACGCCGGAGCGCATCCTGCCGTCGATCAAGAGCGTGATCGTGCTCGTGCAGCGCATTCCGGCCGGCGCGTTCCGCGCGGTGTCCAACGTGCCGGTGCAGTACATGGACATGCTCGTGCTGCGCAAGATGGACAAGGTGGCTTATCGCCTCGGCTCCGAGCTGGAGCTGACCGGACACCCGAGCTTCGTTACCGCCGCGCAGGAAACCGACTGGAGCCTGAAGCGCGCTTCTTACGGGCGGCTCTCGACGCGCCATCTCGGCGTGGAAGCGGGCCTCGGCACCCTGGGTCTCGAGGTCAACATCCTCACGCCGGAATTCGGCCCGCGCGTCTATCTCACCGGCGTTCTCACGGAGCTCGAGCTCGAGCCGGACGAGCGCATCACCGAGCAGGTCTGCATCGGCGAATCCTGCAGCCGCTGCCTGCATTCGTGCCCGCCGAATGCGGTGCTCCATTGGGGCATCGACAAGCGCGGCTGCGCCACGGAGGCGCAGGAGTTCGGCTTCATGACCATGCTGCAATTCATGGAGCGCGTCATCGACGCTCCACCGGAGAAACGATCGGCGATGCTGAAGACCAGGGATTTGTTCGGTTTCTGGCAGGGCCTCCTGCGGGTCGTCGGCTCCTTCGGCGACTGCCCGCGCTGCCTCGCCGTCTGCCCGGTGGGCAACGATTACCACGCTCACCTCGCCGATGTGCACAAGGAGATTCCCGAGCGCACGCCGGAGAAGGCGGCGATCCAGAAACGCTGGCGCGAGGCGCGCAAAGGCGGCGAGCCGATTGCGGGATTGTCGGAGTGGAATGCGCGCTGGGTGGGACCCGAGGGCTACAAAGGCATAGTCGCAAAGCAATTGCAGGAGTTCAAACGCAAGCAGAAGGAACGCAGTGGAGATCTACAAGAAGCCGCTCACGGCGACGGAAATTAAGGCGAAGGCGCGCGAGCTTGGCGCCGACCTCGTCGGCATCGCCGACGGCGCGCGGCTCGCTACCGCGCATATCACCGAGCTCGACGGCGCTCGCGCCATCGTGCTGGCGAAGCGGCTGAACGACGGCGTGGCGCGCATCCGGCGCTGGGACGACCGGCACAAGTACTACAACGACGAGCTCGCGCTCACGCACCTCGAGGAAACGTCGCTCGAGCTCGTCTACTGGCTGGAGGATTGCGGCTATCCGGCCCTCATCGTGCCGCCGACGCACGTGGACCCATCGCAATATGCCGACCAGCCGAACGAGCACCTCGATCCCATGCTTTCAATGCCGCAGGCCGCGGTGGAGGCCGGGCTTGGCACGCTGGGCTTGAACCTGCAGCTCCTCACGCCGGAATATGGGCCGCGCGTCATTCTCACCGCCGTCCTGTGCTCGGTCCCGGTGGAATGCGACCAGCCGATGAAGGAAGCGCTTTGCCGAGGTCCGAGCTGTGGCCGATGCCTCAAGACCTGTCCGGGCGACGCGGTGCTCGAGTGGGGACGGGACTGGGCCAAATGCGATCCGCATCGCTCGCCGCACGGCTTCGCGCAGCTTACCGAGCATCTGGATCGCATCATCGAGGCGGGCGACGCAGCGACGAGGAAGCAGATGCTGCGCTCGGAGGCGAGCTTCAACCTGTGGCAGAGCATCCTGCGCGGCTCGGGCGTGATCACCGGCTGCCGGCGCTGCGCCGACGTGTGCCCGGTCGGCGCGGATTACGAGCCGATGCTGGCGAGCGCGCACCAGGAGATTCCCGAGAACACGCCGGCGAAGGAGAAGCGCCTGGCCGCGATGAGTGCAAGCGCGGGCGGATACGGCAACCAGAAGCGGTTCATCGGCATCCTCAAACAGGGCTAATCAGGATTCATGCCGTTGAAGCTGCCTAAATCGCGCGCCGAGATCCGGCGCATCCAGGCCGAGCGCAAGCGCTTCGCGGTCGAGCAGGCGCGGCGCGCGCCGTTCTGGCGACCGAAGCTCGAGCACATCGATCTCGAGCGGCTCGAGGACCCCGGGGAGTGGCGCAAGATCCCGATCCTCGACAAGGACATGCTGCGCAGCCTCAGCGACCAGCAGTTCTACAGCGAGTTCTGCGTGCCCTCGGCGGAGGGCATCTGCGAGTACTGGCGCTCCGGCGGCGTGACCGGGCAGCCGCTCTTCTATCCGCGCAGCTATCGCGACATGGAATACGGGCTGGAAGCTTTTGCGCGCACCTACGACTGCGCGGGCGCCGAGCACGGCGATCGCGCGCACATCTCCTTTCCGCTCGGCATCCATCCCGTGGGACAGGTGTTCGCCCGCTGCGCCGCATCGCGCGGCATCACGGTGAACTGGGCCGGCTCGGGGACATCGACTCCTTCAGCGATGCAGCTCGAGCTGATCCAGCGCTTGAAGCCGACCCTTTGGCTCGGCATGTCGAGCTATGCCCTGCATCTTGCGAACCTCGCCGAAGCGCGCGGCGTCAAGCTGGATGTGCGGCGGCTGATGACCTCCGCGGAGCCCGTGTCCCAGGCGAAGCGCGACAAGATCGAGCGAACCTGGGGCGCAAAGCTCACCGACACGTTCGGCATGACGGAAGCCGGCATGATGGGCGCGGAGGACAGGCCGGGCCTGGGTTTTCGCATCTGGACCGACATGTATTTCGTCGAGGTGCTCGATCCGAAGACGCACGAGCCGGTGAAGGAAGGCGAGATCGGCACCCTCATCGTCACTGCGCTCTGGTCGAACAACGTGACGCCTTTCCTGCGCTGGAGCTCGGGCGACCTCGTCACTTACAGCGAGGCCGACGATGGCGTCGGCCCCTATTCCGTCTTCCCGCGCGTCAAGCACGCGCACCGCACGACCGGCTTCTTCAAGGTGCGCGGCGTGAACCTCGGCCACCAGGACCTCGAGGACTTCATGTTCCGGCATCTCGAGATCGGCGACTTCCGCGCCGAGGCGATGAACGAAGGGGATAACGACTTCCTGCGCCTGTCGATCGAGGTGCGCCTGGGCGCCGACGGCGCGGGCGTGGCTAAGGCGCTCGCCGCCCGGATGCGCGAAAAGTTCGAGCTCGTGCCTCAGGTCGTCGTGCTGGAGACCGGGACGCTCGCCAGGGAATTCGAAGCGAACGTCAAGGCCGCCCGCTTCATCGATCGCCGCTCCTAGAGCGAGTCGAAGTACTCCAGCATTTTCTTGCGCGCGGCGGGGTCGGGCATCGGACCCTGGCCGCCGGCCAGGTTGTCGCGCATGTGGTCGGGCCGAGCGGTGCCGGGGATGGCGCAGGTGACCGCCGGGTGGCTCACGATCCACTTGAGGAAGTACTGCGCCCAGCTCGCGATGCCGAGCTCCGCGGCCCACGGCGGCAGGGGCTTGCCTTTCGTGCGGTGGAAGAGCGCGCTGCCCGCAAACGGGCGGTTGATGATGACGTTCACGCCTTTGTCTTTCGCCAGCGGAAGCAGCTTCGCTTCCGCGTCGCGTTCGGCGAGCGAATAGTTGATCTGCAGGAAGTCGTACGGCGCGGCTTTGAGCGTGCGCTCGACCTCGCCATAGGCGGATGCGGTGTAGTGCGTGATGCCGATGTAGCGCACGCGGCCCTTTTGCTTCCAGTCCTGCAGCGTCCTGGTATGCGTCGCGACATCGACCAGGTTATGCACCTGCATCAGGTCCATCACCTTCACGCGCAGCCGCTTGAACGAAGTCTCCATCTGCTCGATGCCGTCCTCGCGTCCGCTCGTCCAGACCTTGGTGGCGACGAAGAGCCTTTGACGCATTGCAAGCTCGGCGATCAGGTCGCCCGCGACCGATTCCGACGTGCCATACATCGGCGAGGAATCGACCACGTTGCCGTCGAGCAGCTTCAGCACTTCGCGCAGCGTCGCCCGCGCGGCGGAATCATTGCCGACGTCGAATGTTTGCCAGGTGCCGAGGCCGATTTTCGGGAGCTTCACCGGGTCCTGAGGAAACGCGCGGGCTGCATACAAACCCAAACCCGCGGCAAGAACCGCTCTGCGGCGCGAGTCCATGAATTGATGATAGCCTGAGCCGAAGGAGAGCCGATGGAACGACGTGCATTCCTCTTCGCCATTGCCGCCGCGGCGTTCGCTCCTGCGCTGGCGCAGGGCAAGCCGATGAAGATCGGCATCATCGGGTCGGGCCGCATCGGCTCGACGTTCGGTGGACTGTGGGCAAAAGCCGGCCACGAGGTGATGTTCTCCGACCGCGATGCGGAGACGGCGAAGAAGGCGGCCGAGGGCGTCGGCGCGCGAGCGCGCGCGGGAAGCGTCGAAGAGGCGGTGGCGTTCGGCGACGCGGTGCTCATCGCCGTGCCCTATGGCGCGCTGCCCGCGATCGCGCAGCAGGTGGGAGACAAATTGAAAGGCAAGGTGGTGATCGATCCGAACAACCCGGTGCCGGCGCGCGACGGCGAGCTCGGCGCGCAGGCGAAGGAAAAGGGCGCTGCCGTTTCCACCGCCGCCATCCTCCCGGGTGCGCGCCTCGTGCGGACGTTCAATTCCTGGGGCTATGCAACGATGGCGCGCGAGGCGAATCGTCCGGCGCCGCGCATGGCGATCCCGGTGGCGTCCGACGACGCCGGTGCGCTCAAGGTCGGGCTGCAGCTCGTCTCGGACGCGGGATTCGATCCCGTGCCCGCGGGCTCGCTCGCCGCTTCCAAGGCATTCGATCTCGGCTCCGCGGTGTCGGGAAAGGTCATGACCGCGGACGAGATGCGCAAGGCGCTGTCGCTACACTGAGGCGCCTGCTCGCCCGGGTCGTTGCGGTGCGGCCCGAGGAGGTGCGCGCGCTCCTGTGGTCGTTCGCCTACTTCTTCTGCCTGCTCGCGAGCTACTACATCCTGCGGCCGCTGCGCGACGAGATGGGCGTCGCGGGCGGCGTGAGGAACCTGCAGTGGCTTTTCACCGGGACATTCCTCGTCATGCTAGCCGCGGTGCCACTTTACGGCGCGCTGGTGGCGCGGCTGCCGCGGCGCCGGTTCATCCCCTTCGTCTATCACTTCTTTGTCGCCAACCTGGCGATCTTCTGGATCCTCCTCACGCTCGGCATAGAGCGGGAGAACGTGGCGAGGGTGTTCTTCATCTGGATCAGCGTATTCAACCTCTTCGCGGTCTCGGTGTTCTGGTCGTTCATGGCAGACCTCTACAGCTCCGAGCAAGCGAAGCGCCTGTACGGGTTCATCGCCGCCGGCGGCAGCGCCGGCGCGCTGGCGGGTCCCGCCATCACGATCGTCCTCTCCCAGGCCATCGGCGTCGCCAACCTGATCATCGTCGCGGCGCTCCTCCTGGAGATCGCGGTGCTCTGCGCGACGCGGCTCGAACCGGGCAACGAAGTGAAGAGGGAGGAGCGCATTGGCGGCGGTGCGATCGACGGCCTCTTGCTCGTGGTGCGCTCGCCCTACGTCGCGGGCATCATGCTTTGGGTGGCCGCGCTCTCGATCGTCGCGACCTTTCTCTATTTCGAGCAGGCGGCGATCGTGGCAGCGGCCTCCGATGACCCGGCAGTGCGCACGCGCATCTTCGCCACCGTCGATCTTTCGGTCGGCAGCCTTACCCTCGCGGTGCAATTCGTCGCCACCGGCAAGCTGATCGAGCGCTTCGGCGTCGGCCCGGCGCTCGCGCTGCTGCCGTTCGTCTTCGCGGCGGGGTTTGCCGTGCTGGCGGCCGCGCCGGTGCTGAGCGTGGTGATCGCGTTCCAGGCGCTGCAGCGCACCGCGAATTTCGCCATTTCGAATCCGGCGCGAGAAGCGCTCTTCCCGGTGCTTCACCGCGACGAGAAGTACAAGGCGAAGAACGTGATCGATACCATCGTGCCGCGCAGCGCCGATGCCGCCGGCGGGTGGCTCGTCGCCGGGCTGCGCGCCGCGGGCATGGAGGCGCGCTCGCTTTCGCTCGCCGCTGGCAGCGTCGCGGTGGCGATGATCGTCTTGTCCATCGCGCTCGGCCGCGCGCAGGGCCGCCGCGCTATAGTAGGCCCCAAGAGGTAGAAAGACAGGGGCAACATTTAGGGGAGGCATCAATGGGCTGGGTTTTCCTCGGCATCATCGTCATCGCCGCCGTCTGGGCGATCGCGATCTACAACGGACTGGTCACGCTCAGGAACCGCTTCAAGAACGCCTTCGCGCAGATCGACGTGCAGCTGAAGCGCCGCTACGACCTGATCCCGAACCTGGTCGAGTCGGTGAAGGGCTATATGGCGCACGAGCGCGGCACGCTCGACGCGGTGATCAAGGCGCGCGGCAACGCGGTCAGCGCGGCACAGACCGCGGCGGCGAACCCCGGCAATCCGGGCGCCATGCAGGGGCTTTCGCAGGCCGAAGGCGCGCTCGGTGGAGCGCTGGGGCGGCTGCTCGCGGTGTTCGAGCAGTATCCCGACCTGAAGGCGAACCAGAACGTGCTGAGCCTCCAGGAAGAGCTGTCCAGCACGGAAAACAAGATTGCCTTCTCGCGCCAGGCCTATAACGACTCGGTCATGGAGTACAACACCAAGCGCGAGTCCTTCCCCGACAATTTCTTCGCCGGCTTCTTCGGCTTCGGCCCGGCGGAGCTCCTGCAGTCGACCGAATCGGCCGAAGAGCGCAAGGCGCCAAAGGTTTCCTTCAGCTAGCTTGGACTTCTTCGAGCAGCAGCACCTCGCGCGGCGCAACACGCGCGTGATGGTGATTCTCTTCCTGCTCGCAGTGATCGCCGTGGTAACGACGGTCGACCTGGTGGCGGCCTCGGTCTGGCTGGCGAACTACGGACCGCGCGGCTTGCACGGCGCAGCGCAGCCGCTCCTGAACCATTACGCCCGCGTGCCCGGTGCGCTCTTCTTCTGGGTGTCGCTCGCCACCGCCGGGGTGATCCTCATAGTGAGCACCGTCAATGTCGGCCGGCTCGCGGGCGGCGGGGCCGCGGTCGCGGAAATGGTCGGGGCGCGGCGCATCGAGCCGGGAACGCGCGAACCGCTCGAGCGGCGGCTCGTGAATATCGTCGAGGAGATGGCGATCGCTGCGGGCACCCGCGTGCCCGCCGTCTACGTCATGGACGCGGAGCCGGGCATCAACGCCTTCGCGGCCGGCTGGGACAGCTCGAGCTCGGTGATCACCGTGACGCGCGGCACGCTCGAAATGCTGAGCCGCGACGAGCTGCAGGGCGTGATCGGCCACGAGTTCAGCCACATCGTCAACGGCGACATGCGGCTGAACGTCCGCATGATCGGCGTGCTGGCCGGCATTCTCTTCATCGGCTCGATCGGCCAATTCCTGATGCGCAGCCTTCGCAGGAGCGACAACAAGGGCGCCGGGCAAGTCTTCGTCGTGGGGCTCGCGCTATTCATCATCGGTTATGTCGGCCTCTTTTTCGCGCGGCTCATCAAGGCGGCAGTGTCGCGGCAGCGCGAGTTCCTCGCCGACGCCTCGAGCGTGCAGTTCACCCGCAATCCTGACGGCATCGCCGGTGCGCTCGACCAGATCCGCACCGCGAGCGGGGGCGCGCTGATCTCCGGGCGCTACGCCGAGGAGATCTCGCACATGTTCTTCGGCCAGGCGATCCGCGTGTGGCTCGGCAGCCTCTTCGATACGCATCCGCCGCTGGATGAGCGCATCCGTCGCGTGAATCCCGGCTTTCGGCCGAGCGTCTATCGCGGTCACCGCGTCACCACGGTCGAGGCGGTCGCGCCGGCAGCAGCGTCGCCTGAGGCGACCGAGGTCGGCGCAGCCGGTCGCCGGGCGGCGGACCTCGGCATCGCCTGGGGCCACTCGCCGGAGCAGAGCGCGAGCCTCGTTGGCGCCCTCAACCCCCAAAAGCTCGGCTACGCGGAGCAGCTTCTCTCTCGGATTCCGGCGGAGCTGCGCGAGTCGCTGCGCGAGGCCGATGGCGCGGCGGCCGCGATAGTGGCGCTGCTGCTTGCCCCCAAGGATGAGGTGATGCAGGAGCAGTTGCAGGCGATGAAGGCAGCGGGCCTCGCCGCTTTGGCCGAACGTGCGGCGGCGGCGGCCCCGAAGATCCGCAGCCTCGGCCTTGCCTTCCATCTGGCACTGGTCGATCTGTCGTTGCTGCCGCTCAAAGCGGCGCCGGAAGAGAAGAAGAAGGAGCTCATCGCCGGACTCGAGGCGGTGATCAATGCCGACCGCCGCGTCTCATTGCACGAGTTCATCGTGCTCACCTTCGTGCGGGAGCAGCTCTGGCGCAAGCCCATGCCACCGCGCGCCGACAAGCGCATCGCGGATCTCAAGCCGCAGGCCGGAACGCTGCTCGCGCTGATGGCGTACGCCGGCACGCGCAGCGATGTCACCGGCGCGCGCGCCGATGCGCTGCAGGCGGCCCTCCGCGCAGGTGCCGAGATGATGTCGATCGAGGTGCCGACGACCACCGACTTCACGCCGGGCGTGCTGGCCGCTGCGCTGGAGGCGCTGAAGAGCCTCCGTCCGTTGGAAAAGGCGCTGCTGGTGAAAGGCCTCTTCGCCACCGTCACCGCCGACGGCACGATCCGAGTGGTCGAGGCGGGAATCATGCGACTCGTCGGCGCGGTGCTCGACTGTCCGCTGCCGCCACTACTCGATGAGATGGACCCGGCCGCGCTAGCGGCCTAGCTTCTTCTCGATTTCCCGCTTCGTGTCTTGCACGGCCTCCGAAAACGGCCCGCCGAGTTTCGCCGCGCGCTCGATGATCGGCAGCGCCTCGGCAGGGCGACCCTGGTCGGACACGGTCTGCGCGAGGTTGTTCAGCACGACCACGGACTCGGGATTGGTGCGCTCGGCGCTGCGCAGGACGGACTCGGCCTGCTTGAGCTCGCCCGTGGCGTAATAGGTGTTGGCGAGGCCGACGGCGCCGTTCACATTCGATGGCCAGCGCTTCATGAAGGCTTGATAGCCGGTGCGCGCACCGCGCACATCCCCGGCATGCTCGAGCGCGGCGACCCCGGCGAGCCAGCGATCCTGGTCGGCGGTTTCCGGGATCCGGTCCGGCGGCAACGCCACCATCGCCCAATAGCCGCCGCGCGCCCAAGTGAACTCGTGGATGAAGAACGGCATGACTTCGCGCTTGGTCTCGCCCGAGCGCAGGTAAAGCTTGCCCCAGTAGTAGTCATAGCCCACTACGACTGCGTAATGCCAGCCGTCCTTGAAGCCGAGGTTCTGCAGGATGATGACGGGATTGCCGGCAGCGACTTCCTTCAGGAGGTCATCGAAGCGCGGCGCGAGCTGGTAGGAAACCATGCCGTGGCGCCGGGCGGCGGCCATCATCTCGATCTGCAGGCTGCCCTTGCGGGCCGGCAGATACACCTCGGGAACGAGCTCTTCCGGCGTGATCTTCACGCCGTCATTCGCGAGCACCGTGGCGAGCGCGGCCGGGCCGCACTGGTACTCGTTCTGCGGGAAGAACGGCACCTGCGCAAGCTCCACTTTCTTGTGAAGCGCCTGCGGCAGAGTGTCGCGAAGATGCGTGGCCTGCGGGGCGAGGCTCGCGCAGCCGGTGAGGGCGCCCGCCAGCAGGCACAAAAAAACGCCCGCGAGGGAGCGGGCGTTTTTCACGAGGCTCGAGCTCGTCAGCGCTGCCAGAACCACCATACCGCAGCGGCGATGATGACGATCAGCAGGATCGCGGCGCCGCTCGACATGCCGGCAGCCGGCATCGCATTGATGCGGTCGGCGAGCGATTGCACTTCCTGGTCGCTCATCGCGGCGACGCGGTCTTTCGCGTTCGACGGGTCGATGCCCAGCGTGTGCAGGCGGTTCGCCACATCGGAGCGCGAGAGGAAGTTCAGCACCGTGGTGCGGTCGGCCTGCGGGCTCTTGGCGGCGACCTGATCGCTGCCGATCATCCCGGCAGTGGCGATCTGGTACGGCATCCAGATCATGAGCGCGATCAATAGACGACAGATTGTTGTTGCCCAGACGTTCATGAAGACTCCTAACTGAGGTGAGGAAAGGAAGGAAGGACCTATGGAATGTGAACCTATGGAATGTGAACCTATGGAATGTGAGACAGGGGACATCGACATCCCAGCGGATGAGGCTAGTCCCGCGCCCAAGCCGGGTCAATGAAAGACAGGAGAATTTCATGTGCCAGAATCACTACGCATGGTAGCGATTCGGCGACACGCGCGCGTCCTGCAAATTGCGTTCTTTGCCCTTTTCACGCTGTGCGTGCAGGCCGCCGAGAGCGCACTTCATGCTGCCGTGGAGAAGGGCGATCGCGCGGAGGTCGAGCGCCTGCTTAAAGCGGGCGCCGATGTGAATGCCCGCACCGAGAGCGGCGAGACCGTGCTGCATTACGCCGCCTTCCCGAGGGACGCCTGGTTCGCCGCCACGCTGATCAAGGCCGGCGCCGATCCCCGGGCGGTGAACAGCGCAGGCGAGACCGCGCTCTTCTGGGCGGCGCTCGAGGGAAACGTGCCTGCGGCGCGCGCGCTGCTCAGGGCGCATGCCGATGCCAACGCGGTCGATGCCAAAGGCAACCTGCCGCTGCATGCTGCGGCGAGCAACGGCGAGGCGGCGATGGTGCGCCTGCTCCTCCCGCAGACGAAGAACCCGCGGCGGAAGAACCGCGCAGGGCGCACGCCGCGCGACTATGCCCTCGACAACGGCCACCGCGCCGTCGCCAAGCTATTGGAAGGCGCCCATCAGTAGCTCGTAGGACTTCCGGCGCGTCTCGTACGAGCCGGTGATCGTCAGCACCATCACCTCGTCGGCCTGGTACCGCCGGGCCATCTCCTCGATGGCCGAGCGGCAGGTCGCCGGACTGCCGATCACGGCGCGGGCGCGCTGGCCCATTACGTATTGGCGTTCCTCGCGGCCGTAGGGGTGCTTGGCCGCCTCGGCATCGGTGGGGAAGGGCGAGTCGATGTTGAGCGCCATGTGCAGCCGCCTGAGATCGACCGGCGCCGCGAGGCGCTCGGCCTCTTCATCGGTTTCGGCGCAGATCAGGAACGTGCACACCATCGACCGCGGTTCTTGCTCGCGGCCGGGGCGGAAGTGCTGGCGATAGGCGCGCGCCACCTCGTCGCCGCCGCGCGGGTTGATGAAATGGGCGAACGAGAACGGCAGGCCGAGCTGCGCGGCCAACGCGCCGCTGTAGTCCGATGAGCCGAGGAGCCAGACCTGCGGCGCGGTCTTCACCTCGGGCTGCACACGCACCGCCTTGAAGGGATGATCCGCCGGCAGCGTGCCGTCGAGGTGGCCGCAGAGCTGCGCGACCTGCTGGGGGAAGTGCGCCGCGTCCGGAAAGCCGCCGCCCGCCACGGCATGGGCCGTGCGCGCGTCGCCGCCCGGCGCGCGCCCGATGCCGAGGTCCACGCGCCCGGGGTAGAGCGCCTCCAGCATGCGGAATGCCTCGGCAACGCGGAAGGCGCTGTAGTAGGGCAGCAGGACGCCGCCGGTGCCGATGCGGATGCGCTTCGTCTCGGCGCCGAGCCGCGCCGCGAGCAGCTCGGGGCACGGATCGCCCAGCGCCGCGATGGCGTGATGCTCGGCGAGCCAGTAGCGCTCGTAGCCGAGCTCGTCCGCCCGGCGCGCAAGCGCGAGCGTCTCCTCGATCGCGCGCTTCGCGTCGTGGCCGCTGATGATCGGGGACTGGTCTAGAACCGAGAGCCGCATCTCGTGCGGCTCCGATTCTATGGCGCGGGCTGCCTTACTTGTAGGAGATCTCCTGCATGTTCTTGTTGCCGATGATTTCACGCACGTCGGTGCGCTTGATCATCATCTGCTGCTGCTTGTCTTCCGAGCCGACCATCTTCTGCGCAAGCACGCGGAACTTGTCGCCGAGCCCGTCGAACGCCGCCCAGTTCTTGTACTCGACCATGAGGATCAGGTCGAAGTCCTCGCGGCCGGCCGATTCACCGGCCAGCATCTTTTCCGAGAGGATGAGTCCGTCCTTCTTGGCTTGGTCCATCAGCGGCTTGCGGTTCGCCGCGAGGTCCCGGATGTAGGTATCGAACATGCCCGGCTTTACCTTGACGAATGTGATGGCCCAGACCGGCCCCTCCTTGTAGGGCTTGTCCTGGGCGAAAGTAGCGGGTGCGGCGAGCGCGAGGGCCAGCGTGATGCAGAGCGCAACTGATTTCATGGTGGTTCCCCTTGGAAAGTTAGGCCGGCGCATGGTGGACGGGAGCTCGGACTGCCGCCAGACCGATGCGACGAAACCGCCATTGGGCGGACGAACGGGGTGAACCTAAGGACGCCTGCGGAGGACGATGTGGGCGGCGGCGCGCTGGCTGGGCGTGTGCTTCACGCATTCATAGCCGAGCGCCCGCAAATCGATATTGGCGAGCAGCGGCTCCCCCGCGCCAAGCAGGACCGGCGAGATCGTGAGCTGCAGCTCGTCGATCAGCCGCTCGCGCAGGTATTGCCGGATCGTGGCCGGGCCGCCGCCGATGCGCACGTCGCGGCCGCCGGCTGCCTTCTTCGCCTGCTCGAGCGCGGAGTGGATGCCGTCGGTGACGAAGTGGAAAGTGGTGTTTCCCTTCATCGCGAGCGGCGGCCGCTTGTGGTGCGTCAGCACGAACACCGGCACGTGATAAGGCGGCTCTTCGCCCCACCAGCCGTGCCATGACTCATCCGGCCACGGCCCGCGCACCGGCCCGAACATGTTGCGCCCGAGGATCCAGGCGCCGAGCCCCGACATGGCCTGCGTCGCGATCTCGTCGTCGACGCCGGTCTCGCCGCCTTCCTGGCCCTGCATCTTGCGCCACGAGCGCGTGTGGAAGTACCACTCGAACATCTCCGGCCCGCCGACGCCGAGCGGGTTCTGCAAGTCCTGCTTCGGCCCGGCGCCGTAGCCGTCGAGGGAGATCGAGAATCCGCGGACGACGACCTTGGACATGCCGGTATCTCCTATAGCCAGCGACGAACCGCTTGCTTGTACGCTGCGTACTCCGTGGGAAACCGTGCGTCGAGATAACGCTCTTCCCGCGGCACGACGACGAAGGCCATGAGCGCAGCCGCAGGAACGACCATGAGCAGCAGCGCGATGCTGTTGATCCATGCCGCGAGCCCGATTTGGAAGAGCGTAAACGCGAGATAGATGGGATTGCGGCTGAAAGCGTAGGGCCCTGCACGAACGATAGCCGTCGTCGGGCGGTTGCCCGGCACGGACGTGCCCGCCTTGCGGAACATGCGCACGGAAGAAACGAAGAGCGCAGCGGCCGCCAGCACGAGCAGCACGCCGATCGGCACGTTCACTGAAGCCGGGAGCAGCGTCAGCGCCCAGATCCGCTGAAGCATGAGGCCGAGGCCGATCGAAACCAGGTAGACAACCGGCGGCCGGACCAGCCCGAGATTGGCAGCCTCCGAGCTCACCTCACCGCTCTCTTCAGAAGCTCTGCGATTTTCGCTTCCTCGGCGGCGCTCAACTCCTTCAGCGCGAAGTAGGTCGGCCACATGGCGCCATCGTCCAGCTTTGCCGTGTCGCTGAAGCCGAAGGTCGCGTAGCGCGACTTGAATTTCTGCGCGCTCTGAAAGAAGCAGACGACCTTGCCGTCCTTGTTGGCGTAGGCAGGCATGCCGTACCAGCTTTTCGGCGAGAGGGCCGGCGCGCTCGCCTTGACGATCGCATGCAGCCGTTTCGCCATCGCTCGATCCGGCTCCCGCATCTCGGCGATCTTCGCGAGGAGGACGCTTTCGCCGTCTGCCTTGTCGGCCTGCAACTCCCGGGCGCGCTCCTTCATTGCGGCGCGCTCTTCGGTCGAGAATCCCTTCGACTTCTTCGCCTTCATGGAAACTCCTCGCTCTTCGTTGCCATCAGATCAGGTAGCGCTTGCCCACCGCTGAGGGAACCAGCTCATCGCCAAAGGTCTTCGCCATGGCGGTGAGCGCTCGCCAGCCGGTGCAGTGGCCGGGAGCGAGGAGCTTGAGGTTGAACCCCTTCAAGTCGCCGATCGTGTCGGGAATGATCTTCTCGGTCACCCCGGAAAGATGCAATCCGCCCATGGCTCCGTAAAGCGGCACGCCGGGGAATGTCGAGCGCGCGTGCGTCAGCACATTGATGAGGCCGGCATGCGAGCACGCGGAGAAGACAAACTGGCCCTTGTCCTTCACGTGGACGGATATGAAGCGTTCGTCCGTGATGAGCGGGTCCGGATCCCAGGATTGGTCGTCGCTCGCTCTGCGAAGGTGTCCGGGCAGGCCGGCTTCGTACTTCGTCAGCCGCGGGATCTCGCCGCTGATGAAGAACGCGCCTGCGCCGACGACTTGCGGCTCGCGCGTGTTGACGACATCCGCTCCTGCCTTCGCGAGTTTCTCCGGGTCCGGCACGGGCTCGTGCACGTACAGCTCGCCGTTGGGTCGTTGCGATGCCCGCTGCGCGAACATGCCGGGATGCACGAAACACTTGACCCCTTTCTCGCCCCGGGCACGTGCTACGGCTTCGACGGCGGCAAGAAGCCCGCCCGCATGGTCCCAATGCCCGTGCGACAAGACGACGGTTTCAACCCCGCCGAAGTCCACGCCGAGGATCTTCGCGTTGCGCAAGAAAGTCGCGCCCTCGGGGCCGGCATCGAAGAGGAGCGAGCGCTTTTC
>DASQGW010000041.1:0-2915 GCA_035632415.1 Burkholderiales bacterium
CTGCATAAATGAATGGGGCTGCGCACCAAAAACATCAAAGCGCGCGCATCGGCAGCGTCGAGTCAGCGCTTAAGAATCCCCGCATCGCTTCCAACCATCGGTCAAAAGCGATGCTCGGGGTTATTTCAACAGCCTGCTAGAGCTTGAGCAGGCGCGGCAGCCAGAGCGATATCGTCGGAATATAGGTGACGAGCATCAAGACGAGGAACATCACCCCATAGAACGGCCAGATCCGGCGCATCACCTGCTCCATGGTGACTTGGCCGACCGCGCAGCCGACGAAAAGAATCGCGCCGACCGGGGGGTGGCAAAGCCCGATGCCGAGATTCAGCATCATGATCATCCCGAAATGCACGGGGTCGACGCCGATGCTCGTCACCACGGGCAGCAGGATCGGCGTGCAGATCAGGATGGAGGGCGCCATGTCGAGCAGGCAGCCGAGGACGAGCAGCATGATGTTGATCATGAAAAGGATCACGTTCTTGTCGCTCGACAGCGTCAGGAAGAACGCCGTGACCTTGGCCGGGACCTGCATCAGAGCCATCACATAGCCCACCGCTGCCGCGCACGCGATGAGCGTCATGACCATGGCAACGGTGCGCAAGGTCCGGTGCACGAGCGCCGGCAGGTCGCGCCATCGGTAATCGCGATAGATGAACATCGTGACGAAGAACGACCAGATGCAAGCCACCGCACCGGCTTCGATTGCGGTGAAAACGCCGCTCAGTATCCCGCCGAGGATGATGGCGAGGGTGATCAACCCCCAGAAAGCGTCGAGGCTGATCTTCAGCGCCTCGCGCAGCGGCACGGCCTCGCCTCGGGGATGCCCGTCGCGATAGGCCATGTACAAGCACAGGAGAATGAGCGCAAAGCCGAGAAGCAGGCCCGGAAACACGCCGGCCATGAACAGGCTGATGATCGAGATCACGCCCCCGGTCGCGAGGGAGTAGATCACCGCGTTATGGCTCGGCGGGACGAGCAGCGCCTGCACCGACGCGGTGATCGTCACATTGGTGGCGAACACGCGCGGGTAGCCGTTCTTCTCCATCTGCGGAATCATCACCGAGCCGATGGCGGAGGTATCGGCGACCGAAGAGCCGGAGATTCCGCTCAGGAACGTGGTGGCGACGACGTTGACCACCGAGAGGCCGCCGCGGATGCGCAGGAACCCGACGAGGACGTTGGCGAACGCGACCAGGCGCCGCGCCATGCCGCCCTCGGCCATGATGGCGCCGGCGAGGACGAAGAACGGGATCGTCAGCATCGCCACCTTGCTGACGCCGTCGGAGATCTTGAGCATCACCGCCTCGAGGGGGATGTCGATCCACAGCCCGCCCGCGATCGCCGCGAGCGCGAGCGAGTACGCGATCGGCACGCCGAGGGCGACGCAGCCGAAGAGAGTGGCGATGACGATCAGGAAATCCATCAGGCGTGCGCCTGCGCCGCCGGCGGCGGCCGGCCGATCGTGACCCGCTCGAGGACGAACATCAGCGTGATCGCGCCGCCGATCGGAATCGGCAGATAGGTCACCCCGACGGAGAGGAACGGGAAGGCGTCGATGGTGTTCTGCCAGGTGGCCTCGACCAGCCGCACGCCCCAGACGAGCATGAAGAAACCGAGCAGCGCCACGGCAGCTTCGCTCGCGAGCGTGGCGAGCCACTGCGGCAACTTCGGCAGCAGGCGCACGAAGACAGTGACGCTCATGTGGGCGCTCACGCGGTAGCACGCCGCGGCGCCGATGAAAGTCAGCACGATCGTGAGGAGCACGGCGCTGGTCTCGGTCCACGACGAGGCGCTGTTCAGCACATAGCGCGTGAAGACGCCCCAGGGCACGACCGCAGAGATCAAGACGAGCGCCGTCCCGGCGACGAGCACGCAGGCGAGATACAGGGCATCCATCGCCCTGCGAAACACCATCGGCATCCCGCCCCCTGGCGGCTTACTGGACGGCCTGGATGCGCTTGATCATGCTCGCGTATTTCGGGCCGTACTTCTCCCAGACCGGCTTGACCGCGTCCTGGAACGCTTTCTTGTTCTGCGCCGAGACGGTCACGATCTGGATGCCCGCGGCTTTCGCCTTGTCGAGCGCGTCCTTCTCGTACTTTTCCCACAGCTTGCGCTCGTCGAATTGCGCCTCGCGCGCGAACTTCATGAGCAAGGTCCGGTCCTCTGCCGACAAGGCGTCCCAGGTCTTGCGCGAAAACACCGCCATCTCGGGCACGATCAGGTGCTCGTCGAGCGTGTAGAACTTCGCCACCTGGTAGTGATTGTCGAACACGAAGCTCGGCGGATTGTTCTCCGCGCCGTCGACGACGCCGGTCTGCAGCGCGCTGAACACCTGGTCGTAGCCCATCGGCACGCCGTTGCCGCCGAGCGCGTTCATCATGTCGACGAACATCGGGTTGCCCATCACGCGGAACTTCATGCCCTGGATGTCATTCAGCGTGTGGATCGCCTTCTTCGTGTCGTAGAGGCTGCGCGCTCCCGCGTCCATCCAGCACAGGCCCACCAGCCCCTTGCCGCTGTTCGTCACCTTGTCGAGCAGCTCCCGGCCGATCTCGCCGTCGATCACCTTCTGCATGTGCGCGGTGTTGCGGAAGAGGTAGGGCATGTTGAACACGTTCAGATCGTCGACCACGGGGCCGAGCGCGCCGACGCTGACGCGGGCGATCTGGATCGCGCCGATCTGCGCCTGCTCGATCGCTTCCTTCTCGCCGCCAAGCTGCATCGCCGGATACATCTGCACGCTGACGCGGCCATTGGTGGCCTGTTCGAGTTTCTTGCCGAGATTCTCGACGGCGACGACGGTCGGATACCCGGCCGCGTGGACGTCCGATGCCTTAAGCACCGTTTTCTGCTGCGCTGCGGCCGGCATCGAGATCATCGACATCGCCGACAAGGCGCCGTTCCAGGCC
>DASQGW010000042.1:0-56081 GCA_035632415.1 Burkholderiales bacterium
CAGCGCCTCGGGACTCTTCGGCGTGATGATTTGAAGTTCCGAATCCTCGGAAATACTGAAGCCCGTATCGACCAGGCGGCCGTTCACCTTGCCGGCGAGCGCGGCGCGCGCGAGGCCGGCGCCGATCGACTGGGCGACCTCTGCGACCGTAACGGGATTCGGAAACGACTTCGAAGAGCCGTCTGGGAGACGGATATTGGGCATCTCGGGTGCTGCAATATTACCGTAGGGTGGGCGGCGTGGAAGACGTCACTCGGCCTTGATGCCGCGCTCTTTGATGACGCGCGCCCACTTCTTCTGCTCGCGCTCGAGATGCGCCGTCGCCTCCTCCGGCGTGCTGGCGATCACCGTCACGCCGCGTTCCTCCCAGAGCTTCGGCTGGCCCGGCGCGGTGAGCACCTTGCGGATATGCGAATTCAGCGTGGCGACGATCGGCCGCGGCGTCGCCTTCGGCGCCGCGATCACGAACCAGGTGTCGAACTCGTAGCCCGGCACGCCTGCTTCGGCCACGGTCGGCAGGTCCGGCATGGAGGGATTGCGCTTCGCGCTGGTCACGGCAAGCGCGCGCACCCGTCCCGACTTCACATACCCCGGCGCCTGCGAGATGTTGCCGAACGTGACCTGCACCTCGCCGGCGATGACCGCCATGTCGGCGGGCCCGCCGCCCTTGTACTGCACCACGCCGATGTCCACGTCCGCCAGCACGTTGAACAGCTCGCCCGCGATGTGCGGGTTGGTGCCTACGCCGGCGCCGGAGTAGTGCAGCTCGCCGGGCTTCGCCTTGGCGAGCGCGATCAGCTCCTTGATCGAGTGCGCGGGCACCGAGGGGTGCACCGTCACCACCGAAGGCGAGGAGCCGACCAGCGAGATGGAGACGAAGTCGCGCAGCGGGTCGTAAGGCGCGCGCGCCATCATCAGCTGGTTGGTGACGAACGGGATGGTGTTGATGAGCAGCATGTACCCGTCGGGCGGCGCGTTCATCACCACCTCGGTGCCGATGACGCCGGAGGCGCCCGAGCGGTTCTCGACCACCATCGACTCGCCCAGGCTCTCCGAGAGCTTCGCCGCGAGCAGCCTGCCGACCACGTCCACGCTGCCGCCCGGCGGAAAGGGCGAGACCAGCCGGATCGGCTTGGACGGGTAGCCCTGGCCGGAGGCCGGCAGGACCGCGGCGGCCGCCAGCACGGCGGCCAGGATTCTCAGGACAGTATTCAAGAAGAAATTGGTAGGCGCGATTGGACTCGAACCAACGACCCCTACCATGTCAAGGTAGTGCTCTAACCAGCTGAGCTACGCGCCTGCCGTAAGGGCGAGAATTTTATACTAGGGCGCATGGAGCTCATCCTTTGGCGCCATGCCGACGCGGAAGACGGCGCGGACGACTTGGCGCGGCGCCTCACCCCGAAAGGCGAGCAGCAGGCCGCGCTCATGGCAAGCTGGTTGCGCGCGCACCTGCCGGGACAGTACACGTTGCTCGCGAGCCCCGCAGCGCGGGCGCAGCAGACGGCCACGTCGCTCGGTACGCCCATCACCGAGAGATCTCTCGCGCCCGGCGCATCCGTCGCCGCGATCGTCAAGGCCGCAGAAAAGTACAAAGGCTTGGTCATAGTCGTCGGCCATCAGCCCGACCTGGGTCGCGCGGCGGCGCAGCTCGTCGCGAGCGCGCGCGCCGAGTGGCCGGTCGAGAAAGCCGCCGTCTGGTGGCTCGCCGGAGATGCTCCCGCGCGAATCAAGGCCGTCGTCTCGCCGGAGCTGCTGTAGCCCGATGGATCTCATCCTCTGGCGGCACGCGGAAGCGGAGGAAGGCGCCGATGACCTGCGGCGACGCCTGACCAGCAAGGGGCGCAAGCAGGCGAGCCGTGCCGCCGAGTGGCTGCTCCAGCGCCTGCCTTCGCGCTTCATGCTGATCTCGAGCCCCGCGGCGCGCGCGCATCAGACCGCGCAGGCGCTCGGCATGCCGATCAAGGTGGATCCATCGCTCGCGCCGGGCGCCTCGCCGAAGGCGATCATCGCCGCCGCGGGCTGGCCGGACAACAAGGGCGCCGTCGTGATCGTCGGCCACCAGCCCGATCTCGGCCATGCGCTTGCGCAGCTCGTCGCCGGCAGCGAAGGCCGCTGGAGCGTCAAGAAAGGAGCGATCTGGTGGATCTCGAACCGCGTGCGCGACGGCGATGCGCAGATCGTGGTGCGCGCGGTAGTGTCACCGGACTTGCTGTAGTACCGAGACTTTCTTGTCGGAGAGGCCGCTCACGGTGAGCTTCATGCCCACCGACTTCCAATGCCCGGTCTCGGACTCGAGCGCATCGGCCGAGAGCGCGTTCTCGTCGAGCCAGGACTGGGGCAGGTCGATCGCGAAACCCCCGGTGTCCGCAGCGACGCGCAGGAAAGGCAATTTCGCATCCGTGCGGCTGCGCAGGATGAGCGCGGCAATGCGCAGCGCGAACACCAGCTTCCAGTCGGCGCCTTCCAGCCCCGCGTCCTGCATCTTGCGCAGCTTGCCGCGATGCGCGAGCACGATGCGCGCGAGCCGCGCCTGCTCCATGCGCGAGAACCCGGGCATGTCGGCGTTCGAAAGGACGTAGGCCGAGTGCTTGTGATACTGCGCGTGCTCGATGGACAGGCCCACCTCGGCGAGGCGCGCAGCCCACTCGAGCATCTGGCGGTCCGCGTCCTCGTCGCGCTCGGCGCCCGGCGTAAGCGCATCGTGGATCATGAGCGAGAGGCTGCGCAGCCTTTCGGCCTGCGCCGCGTCGACGTGATAGCGGCGCATGAATTGCGCGACGGTGACCTCGCGCATGTCGCGATGCTCGACGCGACCGAGGAGGTCGTACAGCACACCATGGCGCAGCGCCCCGTCCGAGACCTTCATCGCCTCGATGCCGAGCTCGTCGAACACCGCGCTCATGATCGCCACGCCGCCGGGCAGCACCGGCGCCCGGTTCGGCCGCAGCCCGTTCACCTTGTCGGGGTCCGCTCTCTCGTGCTTGATGAGCGCGGAGCGCAGCCTCTCGACGCCCTCGCGCGTCAAGCCTTCGGCGGCGAAGTCATTCTCGCGCAGGATGTTCTCCATCGAACGCGCGGTGCCCGAGGACGCCACCGCCTCTTCCCACCCCGCCGCGCGATAGGCATGTGTGATGCCGGCGAGCTCCTGGCGGGCCGCGAGCTCGGCCGCTTTCATGCGCGACTTGTCGATCCTCCCTTCCGGAAAGTATTTCAAGCTGTAGCTCAGGCAGCCCATGTAGAGCGATTCGGTGAGCTGCGGCTCGACGCCCGTGCCGATGATGAACTCGGTCGAGCCGCCGCCGATGTCGACGACCAGCCGCCGCGCGGCGGACGCCGGCAGGGAATGCGACACGCCGAGATAGATGAGGCGTGCTTCTTCGCGGCCCGAGATCACCTCGATCGGGAAGCCGAGCACCTGCCGTGCCTCGCGCAGGAACTGCGAGGAATTCTTGGCGATGCGCAGCGCGTTCGTGCCGACCGCGCGCACGCCCTGGCGCGGGAAGCCGCGCAACCGCTCGGCGAACTTGGCGAGCGCTTCGAGCGCCGCCGCCTGTGTCGCGCGGTCGATGCGCTTCTCCGCGGTGAGCCCGCCGCCCAGGCGGACCACTTCGCGCACCGCATCGAGCGGGTAGATCTGGCGGTCGACGACGCGGCCGATTTCCAAATGAAAACTATTCGAGCCGAGATCGACTGCCGCGAGTGTTTCCTGGCGTGCCATGCGCGGAAGTTACCGTAACACGACTGTCATATCGGCGCCGATTAGAATCCGGGATTCCCCATGAACCGCAGAATCCCAACGCCGGCGCAATTCGTCAACCGCGAGCTCGGACAGCTCGCGTTCAACCGGCGGGTGCTCGCCCAGGCGGCGGACGAGGCGGTGCCGCTCCTCGAGCGGTTGAGGTTCATCACCATCGTCTCGTCGAACCTGGACGAATTCTTCGAGATCCGGGTCGCAGGGCTGAAGGAAAGCATCAAGCTCGGCCTGCATGACTCGGGCCCGGATGCGCGCAGCTCCGCCGAGGTGTTCGAGGCGGTGAGCAAGGAGACGCATGCCCTCGTCGCCGACCAGTACAAGCTCCTGAACGAGACGGTGCTGCCCACGCTTGCCGCCGAAGGCATCGTTTTCCCGCGTCGCGAGGAGTGGACCAACGCGCAGAAACAGTGGATCCGCGATTACTTCTTCCGCGAGCTGCTGCCGGTGCTCACGCCCATCGGGCTCGACCCGGCGCATCCGTTCCCGCGTGTGCTGAACAAGAGCTTGAACTTCGCCGTCGAGCTCGAAGGCCGCGATGCGTTCGGCAGGAGCTCGCGCGCGGCCATCGTGCAGGCGCCGCGCGCCCTGCCGCGCCTGATCCGGCTGCCGCAGGCGCAGGCCGGCGCCGAATATGCCTTCGTCTTTCTGTCGTCGATCCTGCATGCGCACGTCGGCGAGCTCTTCTCGGGCATGAACGTGCTCGGCTGCTACCAGTTCCGCGTCACCCGCAACTCCGACCTCTTCGTCGACGAGGACGAGGTCAAGAACCTGCACACGGCGCTGCAGGGCGAGCTCCTGCACCGCCACTTCGGCGATGCGGTACGGCTGGAGGTCGCCGACAACTGCTCGCTCGCCATGGTCGAGTTCCTGCTCCAGCAGTTCGGCCTGCGCGAGCCCGACCTCTACCGGGTCGAGGGGCCGGTGAATCTTTATCGGCTGCGCGAGGTCCACGACCAGGTCGACCGGCCGGCGCTCAAGTACCCGCCGTTCAATCCGGGCCTGCCGCCCGCGCTCGATACGACCGAGCTCTTCGACGTCCTGAAGAAGCAGGACGTGCTGCTCCACCACCCGTTCCAGTCCTTCCTGCCGGTGATCGACTTCATCCGCACCACGGCAAACGACCCGAACGTCATCGCCATCAAGCAGACCGTGTACCGCACGGGCACCGACTCCGAGCTGATGGAGATCCTGGTCGACGCGGCGCGCAAGGGCAAAGAGGTGACCGTCGTCGTCGAGCTGATGGCGCGCTTCGACGAGGAAGTGAACATGAACTGGGCGGCGCGCCTCGAGGAAGTGGGCGCGCACGTGGTGTACGGCGTGGTCGGCCACAAGACCCACGCCAAGATGTCGCTGATCGTGCGGCGCGAGGACACCGATCACGGCAAGGTGCTGCGCCGCTATGCGCACCTCGGCACCGGCAACTACCACCCGGCGACCGCGAGGCAGTACACCGATTTCGGCCTCTTCACGGCGCACGAGGAGCTCTGCGCCGACGTGGCGGAGGTGTTCCAGCAGTTGACCGGCCTCGGCCGTGCCGGCCGCCTGAAGCATGTCTGGCAATCGCCTTTCACCCTGCACCGGCGCCTGATCGCCGCGATCCGCAACGAGGCGAAGAACGCGGCCGAGGGCAAGCCCGCCCGCATCATCGCCAAGATGAACGCGCTGCTCGAGCCGCAGATCATCGACGAGCTCTGCACCGCCTCGGACGCCGGCGTGAAGATCGATCTCATCGTGCGCGGGGTGTGCGCGCTCAGGCCCGGCATCGAGGGCGTCTCCGACAACATCCGCGTGCGCTCGGTCGTCGGCCGGTTCCTCGAGCACTCGCGTGCCTTCTACTTCGAGAACGCCGGCGCCGAAGACGTCTACCTCGCGAGCGCCGACTGGATGACGCGCAACTTCTTCCGCCGCATCGAGCTCTGCTTCCCGGTACTCGACGCCGGACTCAAGCGCCGCGTGATCCGCGAAGGTCTGCTGCCTTACCTCGAGGACAACGTGCAGGCCTGGGTGATGAACCCCGACGGCAACTACGAGCGGCTGCGCCCGCGCAAGGGCGCGAAGGGCCGCTCCGCCCAGGACGAGCTGCTGGCCGCACTGTCCGTACCGAGCTCCGCCTAGCGCCCAATTTGATCCTCGTCAAAGCCGCCGCAACGCGGGGCGTCGAGGATGCCTGAGTTCGCAGAATCCCCGGGGGAAGCCATGTTCGAGTCAGCCGAGCTCGGTCACGAGCTCACGAAGGCGCGGTACAAGAAGATCGCTCCCAAGCTGCGCGCCGACCTTCTCGACACGCAGTACGAGCTCGCGAAGAACGGCCGCTTTCCGGTCGTGATCCTCATCTCGGGGGTGCGCGGCGCCGGCAAAGGCGAGACCGTGAACCTCTTGAACGAGTGGATGGATCCGCGCCACATCCACACCCACGCCTTCGACCATCCGTCCGACGAGGAGTCCGACCGCCCGCCGATGTGGCGCTTCTGGCGCGTGCTGCCGCCGAAGGGCCGCATCGGGATTCTCTTCGGCTCCTGGTACACCGCGCCGATCATTGACCGGGTGTTCAAGCAGACGAAGGACGTCGAGCTTGCGGCCGCGATCGACCGCATCAACCACTTCGAGCAGATGCTGGCCGACGAAGGCGCGCTCATCCTCAAGTTCTGGTTCCACCTCTCGAAGAAGCGCCAGAAGAAGCGCCTGCGCGCGCTGCAAAAGGATAAGGAGACGCGCTGGCGTGTCACCGAGCGCGACTGGGACTTCTTCAAGGTCTACGACCGCTTCTACAAGGTGAGCGAAGCCACGCTGCGCAAGACCAACACCGCACACGCTCCCTGGATCGTGGTCGAGGGCTCCGACCCGCGCTTTCGCGCCGTGACGGTCGGCAAGGAGATCCTCGAAGCGATGAAGAAGCGCCTCGTGCTGCGGCAGGAGCGGCGCAAGCCCAAGTCGCAAGCCGCGCCGATCGTGCGCCCGGTGGACGGCGTGCATCTGCTCAAGCGCCTGGATCTCAGGGCAAGGCTGGAGAAGCCCGTCTACGAGAGCCGCGTCGAGAAGCTGCAGCGGCGCCTCGCGCTCGGCACGCGCGACCCTAAATTCAGCGAGCACAACGTAGTGTGCGTCTTCGAGGGCATGGACGCCGCGGGCAAGGGCGGCGCCATCCGGCGCGTCACGGCTGCGATCGACGCGCGCTTCTACCACACCATCCCGGTGGCGGCGCCGACCGATGAAGAGCGCGCGCAGCCGTATCTGTGGCGCTTCTGGCGCCATGTGCCGCGCAAGGGCGGCTTCACCATCTATGACCGCAGCTGGTACGGGCGCGTGCTCGTCGAACGCATCGAGGGCTTCTGCGCCGAGGCGGACTGGATGCGCGCCTACTCCGAGATCAACGAGTTCGAGGACCAGCTCGTGCAGAACGGCGCCATCGTCGCCAAGTTCTGGCTGCAGATCTCGAAGGACGAGCAGCTGCGCCGCTTCAAGGAGCGCGAAAAGACCCGCTTCAAGCGCTTCAAGATCACCGCGGAAGACTGGCGCAACCGCGAGAAATGGGATGCGTACCAGGAGGCCGCGGCGGACATGATCGAGCGCACGAGCACCGAGCATGCGCCGTGGACGCTGGTTGCGGCGAACGACAAGTACCACGCACGCGTCAAGGTGCTGCAGACGCTGGTCGATTCGGTGGAGCGCGCGCTGGGACTTTGACCGCGCTACGCGCGCGCGACGCGGATCACGCCCTTCAGTTCGCGCACGATGGCGAAGGCACGCTTGAGCTGGGCGAGATTTGCCACGTCGAACGTGAAGCGCATGAACGCCAGCTCATCCCGGGTCTGCGTGCGCACCGCCGTCACGTTGATTCTCTCGCGCGAGAGCGCATCGCCGATGTCGCGCAATAGCCCGCGCCGATCCGTCGCGGTGACCGCCATCTCCACCGTATAGCTTCCAGGCCCTTCTCCCCACTGCGACTCGATCAGGCGCTCGGGGTGCTTTTCCGCCAGCCGCCTGAGGCTGTCGCAATCCTCGCGATGTACCGACACGCCCTTGCCGCGCGTCACGAAGCCTCGGATCGGATCGGGCGGCACGGGCTTACAGCACTTCGCGAGCTGCGTCAGCAGCCGGTCCATGCCGCCGACCATGAGCACGCCCTTCTTCGCCGGCGGCGTGCGCTTCAGTTTCGGCATCTCCGGCGGCGCCGCCGGCTCGGCGCCGCGTACCGCGATCTGGAGCTGGCGCAGGTTGACCTCATCGCGTGCCACGGCGACGAATAGATCTTCCGGCTTCTTGAAGCCGAGGCGAGCGGCCAGTGTTTCCAGGCTGGCGTGGGCCGCGCCCTCCCGCTTCAGCTCCTTCTCCACGCTCGCCCGTCCGGCGGCCACCGTCTCCGCGTGCGCCTTGGCGTTGAACCACTGCCGGATTTTCGAGCGTGCCCGCACGCTCTTCACGAAGCCGCGCTCTGCGTTCAGCCAGTCGCGAGACGGACCGCCCGTCTTGGCGGTGACGATCTCGACGCGCTGCCCGCTCGCGAGCGGCGTGTCGAGCGGCACGATCTGGCCGTCGACGCGCGCCCCGCGGCAGCGGTGGCCGAGATCGGTGTGCAGCGCGTAGGCGAAATCGATCGGCGTCGACCCCGCCGGCAGGTCGATTACCTTGCCTTGAGGCGTGAGCACGTAGACGGTGTCGTCGAGCTGCGCTTTCTTCTGCGTGCTCCAGTCGGCGACTTCGTCGCGCCAGGCGAGCAGCTCGCGCAGCCAGGCGATCTTCTGCTCGAACGCCTCCGAGGTTTTGACCTTCTCCTTGTACCTCCAGTGCGCCGCCACGCCGAACTCGGCATGCCGATGCATCTCCTCCGTGCGGATCTGGACCTCCACGGTCTTCCCGTCCGGCCCGATCACCGCCGTATGCAGCGACTGGTACAGGTTGCCCTTTGGCCGCGAAATGTAGTCGTCGAACTCCTTCGGGATCGGCTGCCAGAGGTTATGCACCACGCCGAGCGCGGTGTAGCAGTCCTTCACGGAAGGGACGATCACCCGCAGCGCCCGCACATCGTAGAGCTGACTGAAGTCGAGCGACTTCGCGCGCATCTTGTTCCAGATGGAATAGATGTGCTTCGGGCGGCCATAGAGCTCGCCCTTCACGCCGGCCGCTTCGAGCGCCCGCTGCAGCAGGACGGTCGCGCGCTCGATGTATTGCTCGCGCTCGACGCGCTTCTCATCCAGCATTCCCGCGATGCGCTTGTAGAGATCGGGCTCGAGGTATCGGAAAGAAAGATCCTCGAGCTCCCACTTGAGCTGCGCCACGCCGAGGCGATTGGCGAGCGGCGAATAGATGTCGAGGCTTTCGCGCGCATAGAGCGAGCGTTCGCTCGTGGCATTCTTGGCGAACCAGCGCAGCGTCTGCGTGCGGCTCGCAAGGCGGATGAGCACGACGCGCACGTCCTCGACCATGCCGAGGACCATCTTGCGCAGGACTTCGTTCTGCTCGATAGGGTTCGCGCGCGTTGCGAGGCGCAGCTGATAGAGCCTTTCGACGCCGGCAGCGAGTGAAGCCACTTCCGGCCCGAATTGCGCGGTGAGCTTGTCCAGCTCGACGTGCTTGGGCGCTGCGAAAAGCAGGCCACCCATGCGGCCGACGGCGTCCACGCCGAGGGCGGCGAGATTCGCGGTCAGGCCGAGCGCATGCGCCCAGGTCGGCTCGCCGGTCGAGAGCAGCTGGCCGGCGTAGAGGGGCTCGGCAAACTCGAGCGCCTCGCCGAGGCGCGCGCGATCCGCCGGCGCAAGCCCTTCGGCCAATGGGCCGAGGGCCGCCGCTGCGCTTTGCGGATGAAGTTGGACTACCGAGCGCATACCGCTATTTTACGGTTCATGGGCTGGCTCACCGACTGGCGCAGGCGCCGCGTACTCGCCAAGCATCGAATGGACGATGCCCTCTGGCAGCGCGCCACCCGGCGGCTGCGTTTTCTCCCCGACGATCCGAAGCTGCGCGAGCTGACGCTCCTCTTCCTCGCGGAGAAGGAGTTCACCGGTGCGCACGAGCTGGCCGTCACCGACGAGATGCGCGTGTCCATCGCCGCTCAGGCGTGCCTGCCGGTGCTCGAGCTCGGACTCGACTGGTATTCCGGATGGCGGGGCATCGTCGTGTATCCGGGCGACTTCCGCGTGCGTCGCCAGGAGATGGACGAGGACGGCGTGCTGCACGAATGGGACGACGAGCTCGCGGGCGAAGCGATGCCGGGCGGACCGGTGGTGATCTCCTGGGACGCGGCCGCGCACGACCCGCTCATCAACGTGGTGATCCACGAGTTCGCGCATAAGCTCGACATGCTGAACGGCGCGCCGGATGGCATGCCGCCGCTGCATGCCGGCATGGACCGGGCGGCCTGGAAGCGCGTATTCCACGAAGCGTACGAAGGCTTTTGCGACGCGGTCGATCGCGGCCGGGACACCTGGCTCGATCCCTATGCCGCCGAGCATGAGTCCGAATTTTTCGCAGTGGTGAGCGAAGCGTTTTTCCAGGAGCCGGGCGAGACGCACCGTCGCTACCCGGAGGTCTACGACCAGCTGAAACTCTTCTACCGCCAGGACCCGGCGGCTAGAACATAATCGCCCCGATGACCCACGCAATCGCAATTTACGACGAGCTCACGGAGCGTCGCACGAAATTCCTGCGCGTCGACGAGCTCTGCCGCCTCGCGGCGCAGAAGGATGCCAGCCTCCCCGGGGAAACCGCGCTCGCCGAGGAAGCAGCGCGACCGCTCAACGCCAAGAAGGGACTGGAGCGCGCGCAAGGCGCATTCCTCGCCGACGTGCTTGGTGATCCGCAAGCCGGCACGCATCTCTGCCACGCGCACCTGCTTCCGTTGCCCGAATCGCCGGAGCGCGCGGCCGAATTCGAGCGCAGCGGCAAGCTCGATCTCGGCGGGGCGAGCGTCGAGCGGGTCGGAAAGGCAGCGGTCGTCACCATGCAGAACCCGCGTCACCTGAATGCCGAAGACGAGACCACGTTGCGACCGCTCGAGACGGCAATCGACGTGGCGCTGCTCGATACGAAGAGCGAGGTGTGCGTCCTGCGGGGCGGCAAGGTCGATCATCCGCGCCATGCCGGCAAGCGGCTCTTCGGCGCAGGCATCAACCTCACGCACCTCTACCAGGGGAAGATCCGCTACCTCTGGTACCTCCTGCGCGACCTCGGCCTCGTCAACAAGCTCTATCGCGGGCTTGCGCTCCCCGATGTGTCTCCCGAAGTCGACAGCCGGGAGAAGATGTGGATCGGCGCGATCGAGGGCTTCGCCATCGGCGGGCATTGCCAGATCGTGCTGGCCCTCGACTACGTGCTCGCCGCAGACGGCGCCTACATGACGCTGCCGGCGCGCAAGGAAGGGATCATCCCCGGCGCCGCGAACCTGCGGCTCGATCGCTTCGTCGGCGCCCGCATCGCTCGGCAGGCAGTGCTCGCCGAGCTGCGCATCGAGTGCGCGAGCCCGGAAGGCAAGCTCGTGTGCGACGAGATCGTCACCGACATGGATGCGGCGCTCGCGCGCACGGTGGAGCGGCTGACGGGCTCCGGCGTGGTGAGCGCCGCCGGCAACCGCCGCGCCTTCCGCATTTCGGAAGAGCCGCTCGACAGCTTCCGCCGCTACATGTCAGTCTATGCCCGCGAGCAGGCGCAATGTCACTTGAGCCCGGCGCTGATCGCCAACCTCGAGAGGAACTGGAATGCTGCGACACGACGCGCCTGAGACCATCCTCATCCTGCATGGGCCGAACCTGAATCTCTTCGGCCGCCGCGAGCCGCACATCTACGGCACCATGACGCTCGACCAGATCAACGAGCGGCTGCGCACCCTCGCCAACAAGATCCAGGTGAAGCTCACCATCGTGCAGTCGAACCACGAAGGCGTGCTGGTCGACACGCTGCAGAAGCACATGGACGAGGCCGCGGGCGCGATCCTCAATCCCGGCGCCCTCACGCAGTACGGCGTGTCGCTGCATGACTGCATCAAGGCGATGCCGTTCCCGGTGATCGAGGTGCATCTTTCCAATCTCGCCACGCGCGAGGAATGGCGGCACCACTCCATCATCTCGCCGGCCGTCAAGGGCACGGTGCAGGGGCTGGGCTGGCGCTCGTACACGGCCGCGCTGCGCACGCTCGTCGAAATGGTCAGGGAGAAGAAGCAATCATGAGCCGCAGACTCACCCGGCAGGACATGCGCGAGGCCGCAGAGAAGTACAAGAACTGGGGCAAGTGGGGCGCCAAGGACGAGATCGGTACGCTCAACTACACCACCCCGGAGGACATCGTCGCCGCCGCCAGGCTGGTGCGGAAAGGCAAAGTCATCTCGCTCGCGCTCAACTTCGACCACACTGGGCCGCAAGGCGCGAAGAGCAAGTACCCGGCGATGGGACGCACAAACCCGATCCACACGATGCTTCGCACCGGCACGGATGCCTATTCCGGCGTGCTGGACCATCGCGGCATTCGAGCGGCGGACGACATGGTGGTGATGCCGCTCCAGTGCGGCACGCAGTGGGACGGACTCGGCCATGTCTTCTACGAGAACTACATGTGGAACGGCTACGACTGCCGCGAGGTCACCTCGAACGGCGCGCAGAAATGCGGCATCGAGAAGACCAAGAACCGCATGGTCGGCCGCGGCGTATTCCTCGATGTCGCCCGCGCGCTCGGCAAGAAATGGCTCGACGACGGCTATGCCATCACCTGCGCGGATCTCGACCGCACCGCGGAGGTCCAGGGCGTGAAGATGAAGCGCGGCGATTTCGTCATCGTCCGCACCGGCCAGATGGAAGCGAAGCTCGAGGCCGGGAGCTGGGACGGCTATCCGGGGGGCGACGCGCCCGGCTTCAGCTTCGAGACGCTCGAGTGGATCAAGCGCACCGAGTTGGCGGCGCTCGCGAGCGACACGTGGGGCTGCGAAGTGCGCCCGAACGAGAGCGAGCAAGGCATCAACCAGCCCTGGCACTGGATCACCATCCCGATCATGGGCATGACGATGGGCGAGATCTTCTATGTGAAGGACCTCGCCGAGGATTGCGCGGCCGACAAGGTCTACGAATTCCTCTTCGTCGCTCCCGCGCTGCCCATCACGGGTGCAGTCGGCTCGCCCACGAACCCTCTCGCCATCAAATGATGACCGGCGCGCAGTGCCTGGCCGACATGCTGGCCGGCTACGGCGTCTCGCATGTCTTCATGGTGCCTGCGGTCCTGCGCCGCACTTTCGCCGAGATGGAGCGCAGGACTTCAATAAGCAGAATTCATTGTCACGGCGAGAAAGCAGCCGCCTACATGGCCGACGGCTACGCCCGCGCGAGCGGCAAGCCGGGCATCTGCATGGCGCAAGTGGTCGGCGCGCTCAACCTGGCGGCCGGCCTGCGCGACGCCTATCTGGCGCACTCCCCGGTCATTGCAATGACGGGCGGAAGAGATCCGAAGACCAAGTTCCGCAAGGTCTACCAGGAGGCGGACGACGTGCCTTCATTCGAGCCGGTGACGAAGTGGAACGCCACCGTCGACGCCGTCGAGCGCTTCCCCGACATGGTGCGGCAGGCGTTTCGCGTGGCCACGAGCGGCGCCCCGGGCCCCGTGCACCTCCAGTTCCGCGGCAACGAAGGACAGGTCGACCAGGAGGAAGCCGACATCGCGCCATTGGTCGAGGCGCAGTTCGGCCGCGTGCCGGCGTATCGGCCCCCGGCGGATCCGGAGGAGCTGAAGAAGCTTCTCTACTGGCTCGAGCGTGCCGAGCGGCCGGTGATCCTGGCCGGCGGCGGCGTGCGCGCCTCAGGCGCGGGACCCGAGCTCGTATTGCTCGCCGAGGCGCTCGGCATTCCGGTTGCGACCTCGCTCAATGGCAAGGATTCGATCGCCGCGTCGCATCCGCTCTGCGTCGGCGTAGTGGGCAGCTATTCACGCGAAAGCGCCAACCGGATCGTCGCGGCAGCGGACTTGGTGTTCTTTGCCGGCACGTCGGCTGGCGGCATGACGACGCACGTGTGGCAGGTGCCGAAGATCGGCGTCGCCGCCGTGCAGATCGACATCGAGCCGCAGACCATCGGCCGCAATTACCCGCTCAAGGCGGGCGTGATGGGCGACGCGAAGCTCTGCCTCGCGGCGCTGCTCAAGCTGGCGGACCGCGCCACGGCAGCGAAAAGAAAGGCCTGGCTGGACGACGTGAAGCGCATCTGCGGCGAGTGGCGCGAGAAATATCGCGCGGCGCTCGACTCCGACGCGGTGCCCATCCGTCCCGAGCGCATCTGCGCCGAGCTCTCGCGTCATTTGCCCGACGACGCGATCGTGCTGTCGGACACCGGACACGCCGGCATGTGGATGGGCGGAATGTACGACGTGAAGAGCGCGCGGCAGAGCTTCATGCGCAGCGCCGGGCACCTCGGCTGGGCGTTCCCGGCAGGGCTAGGCGCGAAGTGCGCGGCGCCGGGCCGGCCGGTCGTCACGTTCACCGGCGACGCCGGACTCTGGTACCACATCGGCGAGCTCGAGACGGCGGTGCGCTGGAACATCGCCGCGGTGACCGTGGTGAACAACAATGCAAGCGGCAACCAGTCGAAGCGGGGCTTCGATCGCGCCTATGGCGGCGAGCAGACCGCCAAGGCGCGCGAGCTCTGGACCTACCGCATGGTCGATTTCGCGCGCATCGCGAACGACATCGGCGCGCTCGGCATTCGCGTCGAGAAAGCCCTCGAATTTGCGCCCGCATTGCAGAAGGCGCTGCAAAGCGAGCGACCGGCGCTCATCGACGTCGCGACCGACATCGAGGCGATCGCGCCGCTCGCCGTTTCATCTTGAGGAGGAAAACCGTCGTGCGAACCATCATCGGTACATTGCTCGCCGCGCTCGCCACCCTGGCGCTCGCGCAACCCTATCCGACCAAACCGATCAAGGTGCTGGTGGCCTTTCCACCCGGCGGGCCGGTGGACATCATCGCCCGCCTCATCGCACCGAAGATGGGCGAGATCCTCGGCCAGCCGCTCGTGGTCGAGAACAAAGTGGGCGCGAGCGGCAACGTCGCCACCGCCGAGGTGGCGAAGTCGGCGCCGGACGGCTACACGCTGCTCACCCACTCCTCTGCCTACGCGGTCAACCCGACGCTCTTCTCCAATCCCGGCTACGACCCGGCCAAGGATCTGTTGCCCATCGCAGTCGTCGCGCAGCAGGCGAACATCATCCTGGTGAACTCCTCGTTCCCGGCGCACACGCTGGAGGAGCTGAAGGGCGCGATGCAAAAGGGCAAGCTCGCCTATGCTTCGCCGGGCGCGGGAACGACGCCGCACCTGACCGCGGAGAACCTCTTCCACGTGCACTGGAAGGCGGATGCCACGCACATACCTTTCAAGGGCGCGGGGCCGGCCGTGGCCGGCCTTCTCGCCGGCGAGCCGCCGATCGGCTGCCTCGCCGGATCGGGCCCCATGTCGAACATCAAGTCCGGAAAGTTTCGCGCGCTCGCCGTTTCTTCTGCGAAGCGGCTGTCGCAGCTTCCGGACGTGCCGACGCTGGATGAGCTCGGCTACAAGGGAATGGAGGACTACACCTGGGTCGGCGTCTTCGCGCCGGCTGGCACGCCGCGCGACATCGTGCAGAGGCTGAATGACGCCATCCTGAAGAGCGTGCATGAGCCGGACCTGCGCCAACGCCTGGACGCGCTCGCCTTCGACCCGACCGCGGCGCCGCTCGCGCAGACGGCCGATTATGTGCGCGCCGAGGTGGCGAAGTGGGCGCGGGTCGTACGCGAGACCGGCGCGAAGGCCGAGTAGCCCCTCAGAAGTGGAAGCTCAGCACCATCCGGGCCAGGCCGAGCTCGGGCTCGAGGCCCCCGCCGCGATCGGCGAAGCCGGGCGGCGGCGGCTGCAGATAGGGCCGCTTCTCGAAGCCGAAGAAAAGCACTTCGCCGTTCAGCGACCAGTGCCGGGCGAACTGCCACTGGGAGCCGAACCCGCCAACGAGCCCATACAGCGTCTGGGACTGCACGGCGCAGAGGCTGCCGCTCGCTCCTAGCGGGCATACGGTGGCCTTGACCGGCGCTGCCGCCGCGCCGCCGGTGAGGTAGAGCATGCTCCCCCGGCCGCCACCGTGATAACCGACCACTAGGCGCAGCGTGGCGACCCACTCGATCTCGGTCTGGCTCGTGAAGCTGGTGTTGAACGGCGGCTGATCCTGCGCATGACCCTTGCCGGTCGTGCGCATCACATCCCCGGTCACGCCGGCCGCCCAGCGGTTGCCGAACCAGGTGCAGCCAAATCCGGCGCCGGCGGCCCGGCCCGTCAGATCGAAGTGGTCCGTGATCTGGGTTGCCGAAGAGTGCACGTGCCGGCTCTGCCCGAAGACGCCGCCGCCCAGCAAATCGATATGGCAATCGTCCGCGGCAGCCGCTGGTCCGGCAGCAAATGCCGCGATAACGATCGCGAGTGCAGCGAAGCGCTTGATGACTCCCTCCCGGGCGAATGCTACCAGCCGCTTCCTCCGCCTCCGCCCCCGCCGCCGCCCGAGCTGCCGCCGCCTCCGCCGCTGTCCGAGAACCCGGAACCGCCAGAGCTGCCCGGCGGCGTGGACGCCGCGGCGATGGTCTCGCCGAGCGAGGAAACCGAGCTCGTGAAGCCGCCGATGGAGAATCCGGAGCCGCCAGAGTCGACGTACCAGCCCGACACCGCTTGGGCGAGCGCAGCGCTGCCGAGCGCGATGGCAAAGCGATCGGCCCAGGTCTTCTCGACGTCGAGCGCCACCGCGTAGGGCAGAAACTTCGAGAACTCCCCGGCCGTCTTCGGCGGCGCCTTCAGCCGCGCGAGCTCGTCGCGCTCGGCGACGCCGAGGTATTGGCGCAGCCCCTCGATCTCGTCCTCGAGCTTGCGGCCCGGTGCCGAGTACGCCGGCAGCCAGCGATGAAATGCAACCAGCGTCGCGATGACGAGCCCCGTGACGAGCGCGATCATGACGAACGAGGCGTCGGCGAGGAACATGGCGCCGATCGTCGCCGCGCCGATCAGCAAGCCGACGCCGAACGAGCCCATGTTGCGGCTGAAGGCCTGCTCCTCGTACAGGAGCTTGAGCTCGCGCTCATGGTTCGCTCGCACCGACTGCACCTCCTCGTCGTAGGTCTTGTCGAGCCTGTGCGCCGTCGCCGCGAGCGGCGCGACGGCCTGCTCGCCCGAGAGAAGCTCGATCTTCCTGCCTGTCGGCTGCAGCAGGAAAGCGTCGCTCTGATTCTCGATCCGCAGCACGCCGCGACTTGCGAGCCCCAGCAGCGCCGAAGCGAAGCACCGGTCGTCGTAGCCCTGGCGGTCGACGAAGCGCACGGCCGCCGCACTCATGCCCTTGGGCGCGCCATAGCGAGGAAACTTCGGCCCCGGCTCCGGGTCGCGCCCGACAAGATTCCAGCGCCACCCGAGGAAACAGAGCATCAGCGCAAAGCCCACGACGCCGGCGAGCGCGCCCTTGTTCTGCGAGAAAAACCAGCCGGCTCGCCGCAAGAATCCCGGCTCGCTCACGATGCCCTTCGGGAACCCGACCACGAGGGTCATCCCTTCGTGGGGCGCGAACGAGCCGATTGAACTGAAGCCGACTGCGCCGTCGCGGATGAAGGTCTGGTAGTCGCGCCCGCGTGCTCCCTGCGGCCCGGTGTACGCCTCGGCGCGCAGCTCCGCCGCCGGCACGCGCTTCGGCAATACCACTTCAGCCGAAATATGGCCGAAAGGCAGCGTCCAGCCGTTGCCGTTCACGTTCCAGTAGAGCTCGTCGTGATCAGGAAAGTGGCCGACCTGGCGCGCCGTGCGGTAGGTGATGTCGTAGGTATGCGAGCCGCGCGAGAGCAGCACGTCGGCGCGGCCGATGCGGATGCGGGCGCCGTTCCAAAGGCGCTCGACCGAGTAATTCTCCGGGGCATCGTCGCGCTTCACGCCGATCACGTCGAAAGGCACGCTTACCCGGTTGCCGAAGCGGTCACGGTAATCGGTGGGGAACTCGCGCAGGATGCCGCGCTGGATCTGGCGTTGCTCGACGTAAACGACGATGCGCTCGTGCACCGTCAGCACGCCGTCCGCCGCGATCTCGATCGCGCTGTGAAAGTCGGTGATGCCCTCCTGCGCCGCGGCCGGCAATGCGACGAATAGCGCGACAAGGAGCCAGCGCTTCAGAGCGCCACCTTGACGGGATCCCGGTCGGCGGTCTCGAAGAAAGGCATCGGCTGGAAGCGGAAGACCCTCGCCATGAGGTTGTCGGGGAAGGATTCGATGCGCGTCAGGTACTGCTTCACCGCGCCGTTGTAGAAGCGCCGCGCGTACTGCAGCGCATCCTCGATGTCCACGAGCTTCGCCGAGAGATCGCGGAAGTTGGCATCGGCTTTCAGCTGCGGGTAGTTCTCCTGGAGGAGAACGAGGCTCTGCAGCCGCTCGCCGAGCTGGCGCTCGTGCAAGAAGCGCTCGTCGGGCTTCCCCGCTCGCAGCGCGGCGGAGCGCAGCTCGGCCACCGAGGTGAGCAGCGCCTTCTCGTGCGCGGCGTACGCGCGCACCGCCTCGACGAGCTGGGGAACGAGCTCGGCGCGGCGCTTGAGCTGCACGTCGATGTCGGCGTAGCCCTGCCGCACGAGGTTGCGGTCGGCGACCAGGCGGTTGTACAGCCAGACGGCGGGCGCGATTATCGCGAGCCCGATCATCGCCGCCCAGATCTCCAGCCCCATCGCGCAATATCCCCCGGCGGGGAGTTTACGGCTCAGCGGGCGAGAAGCAACGCCTCGGCCAAGTCCAGCACATCGTCGGGCCAGTACTCCATCGGCCGCGGCCGCAGCGCCCCGCCCTGGGCAAGCGGGCGGCAGGCGAGCACGGGCAGGATCCAGCGCGCCGGGATTTTTTCGCGGCCGCAGTGCGCGCCGACCAGCGCACCGGCGATGGCGGCATTGGTATCGGTATCTCCCCCGCGCGCGATCGTCTGCACGATCGCCTCCTCGAAGTCGAGCGAGTGCAGGCAACAGAACGCGTTCTGCAGCGCGACCAGCGCCCAGCCCGGATGGGTGAAGTAGTCCGCCGGAGCGATGCCCTTCGCCGCGCGCTTCACCGCCTCGTGCGCCGGGCCTTTGGCGTGCGCGGCGGCGGCTTCGAACATTTCGTCGCGGCTTGCGCCACCGACGCCGGCCGCAATCGCTGCGCAATACGCCGCGCAAGCCTCGAGGCACACGGGATTCGTGTGCGTAAGCGCCGAGTCGTCGCGCGCGGTGCGCGCGGCGAGCGCAGGATCGCCCGCCGCCCAGATCCCGATCGGCGAGCAGCGCATGAGCGAGCCATTCGATTCGCTCTCGGTCGTGGCGAGCCCGAGGAGGCCGCGCTCGGTGCTCATGCTCACGTCGACTGGCCGGGATGTGAGCCATGCACGATAGGCATCGAGCACCTTCTCGCCGCCGTACTTCTTCTCGCGCACGAGCGTGCGCGCCAGCACGAGCGCCATTTCGGAGTCGTCGGTCGGCTGGCCCGCGATCGTGCGGTGAGGGCCGCCATCCGCCAGCTCGCGCAGCCCCATGGGATGAAGCTGGCTGATCTCGCTTGCCGGTTTGCTCTCGACCAGCGCGCCGAGACTGTCGCCGATCACTTGCCCGAGCAGCACGGCCTGCGCACGCGACAGTCGCTGCGGCTCCCGCGGCTTCGGGAACGCGTGCGGCACCCTCGGCTCGCGCCGCGGCTCGGCCTCGAGCCTCGCCCAATCGAATCGCGCGAGCTGCATCGCGGCTTGCGGCGCGCCGGCGAAGCAGCCCGATACGCGGCGCTCGGAGTTACCCTCGAGGACAACTTCCTTGCCTTGCGCGTCCAGGACTATGCCGCGTGCCGCGCGCACAAGCGCCATGCCTGCAGCGATGTCGTACTCCTTCACGCCGTGCGTCGAGGCGGTGGCGATGCCGTCGCCGGCGGCAATGCGCGCGAGGCGATAAGCAATGCTCGGCATTGCAACGTAGCGTGCCGGCGCCACGGCGCTCGCCCACGTCTCGGGACGCAGGGCCGACGAGGCCGTGGCCCAGACGAGGCTTCCCGCTCTGAGCTCCTCGCGCGACAAGTCGGTGCTGAGCGCCACGCCGTTGCGTCGGATCGGCCCCGCCCCTTCCGCCCAGGCGATCGTATCCGGCCCGCGATCCGGCGAATCCGGCGCGTGCACGACGCCCATGACCGGACTTCCGTCGCGCAGGAGCGCAACCGAAATCGCCGAGCCGCGCCGACCGGCGGTGTATTCGAAGGTGCCGTCGTGCGGATCGACAAGCCAGACCCAGCCTGCGAGCGTACCGGGCGTGACCGCGCACTCTTCGCCGCAGAACTGTGCCGGGATCAGGGCCTGCAGCGCCTTTTGCAGCCGCTCTTCGATCTCGCGATCGATCGGGCAGCTGCCGCGGCTGCCGCGCGGCCCGTGCGCCGCATGGAATTCGGCGCGCAGGCACTCACCTTCCGCTTCCACGGCGGCGACTACGGCCGCGAGCGCATCGGCGGGACTCATCCGGGCTCCGTAGAATGGGTGTTCTTGCGAAAGGGTGCCATGGCAGCCATTAAAACGCCGAGCGGACTCACCATCGAGGACTTAGTTGTCGGCACCGGGGACGCCGCCGCGGCCGGCCAGCGCGTGAGTGTGCACTACACCGGCTGGACGACCGACGGCAAGAAGTTCGACTCGAGCAAGGATCGCGGCCAAGCCTTCATCTTCTCGCTGGGGCGCGGCGAAGTCATCCGCGGATGGGATGAAGGCGTCGCGGGAATGAAAGTCGGCGGGAAGAGAAAGCTCACCATCCCGTCGGAGCTGGGCTACGGCTCGCGCGGCGCCGGAAGCGTCATCCCGCCGAACGCGACGCTGCTCTTCGAGGTGGAGCTACTCGCCGTCCGGTAATTTGCGCCGCAGGGCTTTGACCCGCCCGCGGAGCTTCTTCGTTTCCACCCGCCGCCGCTGAGAGGAGCGCGTCGGCCGCGTGGCATGGCGCTTCTTCGGCACGTGCGCGGCAGCGGCGACGAGTGCGTTCAAGCGCGCGAGCGCCTCGGCGCGGTTCATCTCCAGGCTGCGATGCGCCTGCGCCTTGATGACGATCACGCCGGTACGCGTCACCCGGTGATCGCCCCAGCGCAGCAGACGCTCCTTCAGATCGTCGGGCAGCGACGAGCTCCGAATGTCGAAGCGCAGATGCACTGCGTTCGACACCTTGTTCACGTTCTGCCCGCCGGCTCCTTGAGCGCGGACCGCGGTCAGCTCGACTTCCGATTCTGGAATCTGCACCACGGGCGGGATTATCGCCCGGGCGTTGTCACCGGTTCTCCGCGGTTATTCTCGAGGGTCGGCTGCGTGCTTCCGGCGGCGGCGTTCCGGGGAATGGCGTCGGTTTGCCGGTCACCGTCCACGCGAGGCTGCTCGACGGCGAGATCGCTCGGGCTCGGCGTGCGGTCCTCGGGCGCCTGGCCCTGCGGGCGGTCCTCCCCGCGGCGTGCGCGGATATCGCTCGGCGAGGGCACCGGATCCTTGTTCGGCTTCATGTCCTCGCCAATGGCGGGGAGGGCCACCGCCAAGCAGACGATCAACAAGACGTGTCTCATAGGACCTCCAAATGAAAAGAGCGGGCGCATGCCCGCTCTTTTCGTGAAGCGCGCGAAGTCGCTACTTCGACGACGGCGCGGTCTGCGTGGTGGTCGAGGACGAAGTGTCGCTCTTCGTGCTCGCGCTCGTGCTCGGCGTGCTCGAGCCGCCGGCGGCGCTCGGGTGCTTGTTCTGCTTCGCGGTCGCACCGCTGCTCGACTGATCCTTCTTGTGCTTGCGCTTGCCCTTGTGCTTTCCCTTGTCCTTGTGCTGCCCGTTGTCCATGCTCGTCGAGGACGAATCGGACGTGGTGGCGCCGGTGCTGGCGTTCGCTTTGGTGTCGGTGCTCGTGCTCTGGGCCGCCGCGAGCTGGCTGAAGGAAACCGCCAGCAGGCCGGAGAAAAGTACGGGTAAGAACTTACGCATCTGAGTCCTCCAGGGTTGGGTAGTGGATGTACAGCCCACCGGGCTGCAAACACCGTGCCTACCTCGGCGGTTCGACCGGCTTATCGCGTGGCAGCTTCGCCGGACTCGGCGAGGTGTCGTGCTTATGCGGCCCGGCGTTGGCGTTCACCGCCTTGCGCTTTTCCTCGGGAACAGGAGCAGTGCCGCCGGCGGCACCGACGACACGGATGCGCTCCTGGATTTCCTTCCGCTGCTGTTCTTGCTGCGCTTGCGTCTTATGGTCGGGCGTCTTCTGCTGACCTTGTGCGAGCGCCGCCATGGGGAAGACGAGCAAGCCGACGATCAGTAATGTGCGCATAAAGCCTCCTTGCGCACCGCTGCAATGCTCGTTCCTAGCGGCTGACCCTGTTCCGGCCGGCTTTCTTTGCGCGATAGAGCGCCTCGTCGGCCGCCCGCACGATCTCGCGCGGCGCGCGGTGTTCTTTGGACGACTCGGCGAGTCCGATGGACACCGTCACCGAGAGAACCTTCTCCGCCGGTGCGGCACCGCGCCGTTTAGCACCCTCTTCGGCGGCTTTCGGCCGGTCGGCACCGCGCACGGCCATCTGGTAGCTCTCGATGGAAGCACGGATTGCCTCGAGCTCGGCCTGCGCGTCGCCGACATCGGCATCGGCGAAGAGCACGCAGAACTCTTCGCCGCCATAGCGGTAGGCGACACCGCCGCCGCCGACTTCCGCGAGGCGCCCCCCGACCAGCCGCAGCACCTGGTCGCCGACGTCGTGGCCATGCGTGTCGTTGAACTGCTTGAAGTGGTCGACGTCGACCATGCCGACGGCATAGCGCTCGCCGACGCTGCGCAGCCGCTCGTCGAGCGCGCGCCGCCCGGGCAGCCCGGTGAGCTGGTCGCGGAACGCAAGCTGGTGCGACTCCTGGAGCAGCGCGACGACGATCACGACGCCGCTCGCCGACATGAAAAGCGCATATGCGCCCGGCGAGGCAGCCCATTCTGCGGCAAGGAAGAACGCGACCATCGCCGCGGCATTGCCCACGGGAATCGGCCTGAAGTCGGGCCACGTGCGCCACACCGCCGCGGCGAACGCGGCCCCGCAGACGACGCGCCCAAGCAACGGGGTTGGCGGCGAGCGCAGGAACCAAGGCTCGTAGAGCCAGCGGTGCTGCGCCGAGGCGATCCACGCGAGGAGCAAGCCTTCGGCGACTAGCAGCGCGAGCCAGCCATAGGATGCGCGGTAGCGCGCGCCGCGCTCCGCGTAGAGCATCGCCGCGAGCACGTTCAGCGGCATGAGCAGAACAAGCGCCGTATACACCGACTTGTAGTGCCAGAACTGCCATGCGGTGAAGGCGCCGAGGAGAGACGCCGCGACGACGAACGCCCGCCCGCGGTTGAAGCCCCAGGCGAGCGCCGCGGCCGCGGTCAACGCGAAATAGGGACCGGCGCTCCTCAGGCCCGAGAGTGAAAGCGGCAGCGGCTGGCCCAGCCAGACGAGGAATGCCGCAACCACCAGGATCCCGCCCGGGATCCACAGCGGCCGCGCGGCCCTCAGGTGCTCAATCACCTAGCCTGTCGGGACGCAAGCCGACGTCGGCCAGCTTGCCGCGCTGCGCGCGCTTGCCGATGTGCTCGGCAAGCTGCTTCGCGTCAAGTGTCTCGGCCCCACGGTTCTTGCGCTTCATGCCGGAAACGACGAGCGACTTGCCGTCGGTCACGGCCACGTCGGCGAGCGTGATGCCGTCGGGCAGCGCGAGCAACTGCACGCCGACGCCGCCGTTGGGCCGCTCGGGCAGCTCTTCGATCTCGAACAGCAACAGACGCGAATCGGAGGAGAGCGCAGCGACATATTTGCCTTCGCCAACCTTCGCCGGCGCGCGCGCCTGCGCACCCTCCGATACCGCAAAGAAATCCTTGCCCTGCCGCGTCTTCGACTCGAGATCACCGAGCTTGCAGAGGAAGCCGAGGCCCGCAGTGCTGTTCATGAGGAGCCGCTGGCTCGAGTTGCCGGTGCCCATCCAGGCGATGGCGTCGGAGCCCGAGTTCACCAGCGTGTTCACCGGCGCGCCGTCGCCGCGCCCGCTCGGGATGTCCGCGGCCGAGATCGTGAATGTCTTGCCGCCGCTTGCGAGCACGACGACCGAATCGGTCGTCTTGCATTCGAGCGTCTGGCCGAGCGCATCGCCTTCCTTGAACGTGAGCGTGGCCACGTCGAGCGCATGGCCGGTCCGCGCACGGATCCAGCCTTTGCTCGAGAGGATCACCGTGATCGGCTCCTCGACCACCGTGCGCTCGATCTGCGCGCGCTCCGCCGTCTTGATGAGCGTGCGGCGCTCGTCGCCATATTTCTTCGCGTCCTCGCCGAGCTCCTTCACGACCACCTTCTTCAGCTCCTTCTCGTCGCCGAGAAGGCTCTTGAGTTCCTTCCGCTCGGCCTCCAGCACCTTGCGCTCGTCGTTCAGCTTCACCCCATCGAGCTTCGTGAGCTGGCCCAGGCGCAAATTCACGATGTCCTCGGACTGGCGCTCGGTGAAGCGGTATTTCTTCTGTAGCGCCTCCCTTGCCGAGGCCTGGTCCTCGCTCGCCCGGATGAGCTTGATGATCTCGTCGATCTTGACGTAGGCGAGGAGCCGCCCGAGGACGATGTGCAGCCGCTCCTCGCATTTATCGAGGCGGAACTGCGTGCGGCGTCGAACGGTGGCGATGCGGAACTCGCCCCACTCGCGCAGCACATCGACGATGCCCTTCGTCTCCGGCAGCCCGTCGAGGCCGAGCCAGGTGAGGTTCACCGGATAGCGCGTCTCGAGCGACGTATGCACGAGCAGCGCCGCCATCATCTCCTCCGGGTTCTGGCGCGAGGAGCGCGGCTCGATCACGAGCCTCAATTTGCTCTTGCGGTCGCTCTCGTCGCGGACGCCTTCGACCTGGTCCAGGATGAACTGCTTGAGGCGCTTTTGCTCCTGCGTCAGTTCCTTCTTGCCGAAGCCCGGCTTCGGATTGGCGAGCGCCTCGACCTCCTCCATCACCTGCCGCACGGATACGCCGTGCGGCAGCTCGGAGACGACGATGCGCCACTGCCCGCGCGCCAGGTTCTCGCGCTCCCACTTGCAGCGAAGGACAAGCGAGCCGCGTCCGGCCTCGTAGGCCTGCCTGATCTCCTCGGCCGGCGAAATGACCTGGCCGCCGCCCGGGAAATCGGGACCGGGCATGATGTCGAGCACATCCTCGACCTTGGCGCGCGGATGCCGGATGACATGCGCGGCGGCTTCGGCAACTTCCTTCAGGTTGTGCGACGGAATGCGCGTGGAGAAGCCCACGGGTATGCCGAAGCTTCCATTGAGCAGCCCGAAGGGCAAGCGCGCCGGGAGTAGCGCGGGCTCTTCGAACTTCCCGTCGTAGTTCTTGACGAAATCGACGGTGCCCTCCCCGATCTCCGCGAGCATCAGCTCCGCGTAGCGCGAGAGCCGAGCTTCCGTGTACCGGTAGGCGGCAGCCGCGTCCCCGTCGCGCGAGCCGAAGTTACCCTGCCCGTCGATCAGCGGATAGCGCATCGAGAAAGGCTGCGCGAGATGCACCAGCGCCTCGTAGGTCGAGGCGTCGCCGTGCGGGTGGTACTTGCCGAGCACTTCGCCGACGTAGCGAGCGCACTTCGCGAATCCGGTGGCGCCGGTTTCGCCCATCGCATAGAGGATGCGTCGCTGGACGGGCTTCAGGCCATCGGCGATCTCGGGCAGCGCGCGCGACTTGACGGTCGACACGGCATAGCCGAGGTACGCGTGGGACGCGTGCTGCTCGATCGGCGCCGCTTCGTCGCCGTTATCGGGGGTGAAGAGATCGAGGGTCTGCGTGTCGTCCATGCTTACTCGCTAAAGAGGTCCAGCTGCTTGTCGGCCATGGCGATGGCGAGCTCGACCGCTTTCTTCGCGGTATCGAGATCCTCGGCGCTGCCGCCGCGGCCCGCCGCCTGCCATTGGTAGTGGTTTTTGCCCGAGAGGGTCACCTTGCCGAGCTTGGTCTTGCCGAGCCAGTAGACGTGGCCCTGATATCCGCGCTCCCAGATCGGCTTCGTCTTCTTCTTAGACGTCGGCTTCAACGGTCTTCCAGTGCTCCCGCATCCAGTTGCGCCGGCCTTCCGCCTCGCCCGAGTCCATCAGGAGCTCGAAGGTGGCACGCGCCTTCTTCAGCTGTCTTGCGTCGAGCTCCATGCGCACGAGCCGGCGCGTGTCGGGATTCATCGTCGTTTCCCAGAGCTGCTCCGGGCTCATCTCGCCCAGGCCCTTGAAGCGCGAGATTTCCCAGCTTCCTTCTTTCACTTTTTCTTTCTTGAGTTGCGCCAGCACTTCGGCCAATTCGTCGTCGTCCAGGCAGTAGATGCGCCGCGGTCCCTTGCCTTTGCCCTGAGAGGGAACTTCCACCTTGTAGAGCGGCGGCTGCGCGACGTAGAGGTGGCCCGCCGCAACGAGCTTCGGGGCATGCATGAAGAAAAACGTGAGGAGCAGCGCCTGGATATGGCCGCCGTCCACGTCGGCGTCGGTCATCACGATGATCTTTCCGTAGCGCACGCCGGTGAGGTCGACTTGATCCTCGACGCCGTGCGGATCGACGCCGATCGCGGTCGCGATGGCCTGCAGCTCCTTGTTCGCCAGCACCGTGCGACTGTCCTTCGACATCGTGTTCAGCACCTTGCCGCGCAAAGGCAGGAGCGCCTGCGTCTCCTTGTCGCGAGCTTCCTTGGCCGACCCGCCGGCGGAATCGCCCTCGACGAGGAACAGCTCATTGCGCGTGACATCGCCCGAGGCGCAGTCCACCAATTTTCCGGGAAGCGTGGCGATGCCGCTCGATTTCTTGCGCTCGACCTTCTTTCCTTTCGAAAGGCGGGCGAGCGCCTGCTCTACCGCCAGATCGACGATCTTGCTTCCGTCGTCGGGATGCTGGCTGAGCCAGAGCTCGAACGCGTCGCGCACGCACATCTCGAGGAGCCTGGCCGCGTGCCGCGTGGTGAGCTTCTCCTTCGTCTGGCCGTGGAATTGGGTGCGCACGATGCGTGCCGAGAGCGTGAAGCAGGCGCGCTGCCAGAGATCGTCGGCAATGACTTTCACGCCCTTTGGCGCGAGCGCCCGCGTTTCCATGAACGCCGCGAGGGCTTCGAAGATGCCCGACCGGAAGCCCGCCTCGTGCGTGCCGCCCGAGCGCGTGGGGATCAGGTTGACGTGGCTCTCGGCGAACACGTCGCCCTCCGCTACCCAGCCGATGGCCCAGGCCGCGCCCTCGCCCGGCTCGATCTCGGCAGTGTCCGCCTGCTGGAAATATTTTTCGCCGGCGAACATCGGCGCCACCATCTCGCGGCCCTGGAGCATGAACTCGAAGTACTGCTCCATGCCGCGCTCGTACTTCCACGTGCGCTTGTCCTTGCCCTCGATCTCGAGAACCATCGTGAGCCCGGGCAGCAGGTAGGCCTTCGAGCGGATGAGGTGCTCGAGCTCGCCGAGCGGGATGTTCGGCGAGTCGAAGTACTTCGGGTCCGGCCAGAGACGCACGATGGTGCCGCTGCGCTTTTCCTTCGTCCGCTCCGAGCGCAGCTTCGTCTTCAACTCGCCGCCCTCGAACACGATGGTGTGCTTCTGTGCGTCCTTGAAAACGGTCACCTCGCAGCGCTTCGAGAGCGCGTTCGAGACCGAGACGCCGACGCCGTGCAGGCCGCCCGAGATGTGATAGACGCCGTCGCCCGAGCGCGAGAACTTGCCCCCGGCGTGCAGCATGGTGAACGCCACCTCCACCGCCGGCTTCTTTTCCACGGGGTGCATATCGACCGGGATGCCGCGACCCTCGTCTTCCACTTCCACCGAGCCGTCCTTGTGGACGGTGACGGTGATGCGCTTGCCGTACCCCGAAAGCGCCTCGTCGACCGCGTTGTCGATCGCCTCCTGGACGATGTGCAGGGGATGGACGGTGTGCGTGTACATGCCCGGCATGCGGCGCACGGGCTCGAGGCCCTTCAGCGCCTGGATGGCGGACGCGTCGTAGACAGCCTGTTTTGCCATGTATCTAGTGCTTTCCCGGGCCGCTAGGCCCTAGATATTGTATGCCTTCTAAGCGCCGGCGGAACGCCGCCGGCGTACGCCGCGCCGAAGCGCGCGAGGCTTGCCTCGATCGAGGCGGCAAGCGGCATCTCGTCCCAGAGCTGGAGCAGCTCCTTCTGCAGGCGCAGCGCACGCGGGTCGGCGGCAAGCAGGCTTTCGACCACGCGCTCGAGCGTTTGATCCAGCTCGGCGGCCGCGCACACCTCTTCCACCAAGCCCCAGTCGCGGGCGCGCGCGGCGTCGATCGACTCGCCCGTCAGCACAAGCCATGCGGCGCGCCCGGAGCCCACCAGCCGCGGCAGGAGCGCCGCTTCGACGACCGACGGAATGCCGAGCTTCACCTCGGGCATGGCGAATTTCGTCCCCTCCGCCGCAATGCGCAGGTCGCATGCCGCCGCGATCTCGAGCCCGCCGCCGATCACCGCCCCGTGTAGCCTTGCCACCACCGGAACGGGGAGCGCGCGGAGGACGCTGCACACGCGGTGGATCCTGGCGACGAAGCCCGGCGCCGATTGCTCGTCTAGCGCGGCAAGCTCGGTCACATCCGCACCGCCGCAGAACGCCTTGCCGCGTCCGGCCACCACGACCACTCGCAGCGCGGCGTCACCCGCCAATGAGCCAAGGCAGGCGCGCAATGCGTCGAGCAACGCCGAGTCGAGCGCGTTGACCTTCTGCGCCCGGTTGAGGAAGATGCGCGCAATCCCTTCGTCCCGCTCGAGCTCGATCATGCTGTCATCTTATAGTCGCGACGCGCTGAAAAAGGTTTCCACGGCAACGCTGACCACGGTGCTTTTCAAGCGCGGTTTCCGCAACGTGTTCATCCAGGGCATCTTCCTGCTCACGGCGAAAAAGGACCTGCGCATGGTCGGCGAGGCGTTCACGCTGCGCTACATTCCCGCTCGCGAGGACATCGACCAGATCGGCGCGTTCGAAGGCCGCGGACATCCGCAGCGCGAGGCGATCGAAGCGTGCCCGCCCGGACACGTGCTGGTGATGGACGCGCGCCGCGATGCGAGTGCGGCGACGGGCGGCGACATCCTCATGACGCGGTTGATGGTGCGCGGCGTAGCGGGCATCGTGACCGACGGCGGCCTGCGCGACTCGACCACGATCGAGAAGCTCGACTTCCCGGTGTACTGCGGCGCGCGCTCGGCACCGCTCAATCTCGTGCGGCACCACGCCATCGACATGAATGTGCCCATCGGCTGCGGCGGTGTCGCGGTCTATCCTGGCGATGTGCTCGTCGGCGACGGCGAAGGCGTCGTCGTGATCCCGGCGAAGCTGGCTGACGAAGTCGCCAAGGAAGCCCAAGCGCAGACGCAATTCGAGGACTGGGTGGAGATGAAAGTGAAGGAAGGCCGCGGCATCTTCGGGCTTTATCCGCCCAGCGCCGAGACGAAGGCGGAATACGAGGCCTGGAAGGCGCGCAAGAAGTAACATTCGAGCATGGCAAAGAAGGAAGGTGAATGGGCCTTTCCGGTCGAGATGCGGCCGCGGCCCGAAGAGTGGCGTTTTGACCTCGAGCGTGCGCTCGACTCGGTCGTAGGCCTTCGCGCGGAAATTCCCGAAGACGCGTTTACCGCGCAGATCCTGGGAACGCTGCGCGCGGGCAGCGGCGTGGTGATCCGCGACGACGGCCTCGTCCTCACCATCGGATATCTCATCACCGAGGCGAGCACGATCTGGATGACCACCAACAAGGGCACCGTGGTGGGCGGCTTCCCGCTCGCCTATGACCAGGCCACCGGATTCGGCCTCGTGCATCCGCTCGGAAGACTCGGCGTGAAGGCGATCGAGCGCGGCAGCATTTCGTCCGTGCAGGTGGGAGAGAACGTGGTCATGGCCGGCCACGGCGGCTCGGCGCATTCCCTCAAGGCGACGGTGTTTGCCAAGCGGGAGTTCGCGGGTTACTGGGAATACGTACTGGATGAGGCGCTCTTCACCGCGCCGGCGCATCCGCAGTGGGGCGGTGCCGCGCTGATCGGCGCGGAGGGCAAGCTCCTCGGCATCGGCTCGCTCCTCGTGCAGGAGAAGATCGACGCCGGCACGCTCCAGGGCAACATGATCGTGCCGATCGACATCCTGGCCCCGATCCTCGACGACATGGTGAAGACCGGCGGCCCTAATCGTCCGCCACGGCCGTGGCTCGGCCTCTATGTGACCGAAGCCGGCCCGCGCCTCGTCGTCGCGGGTCTCGCGCCCGGCGCTCCGGCGGACAAGGCCGGCGTCAAGGTGGGCGATGCCGTCCTGGAAGTGGCCGGTGGAAAACCGGCGAGCCTGGCCGACCTCTTCCGTCGCATGTGGGCTTGCGGCAACGCGGGCGCGCGGGTGTCGCTAAAGCTGTTGCGCGAAACGGCGACGAAGGAAGTGACGGTCGTTTCTGCCGACCGCAACGACTTCCTGAAAAAGCCGCACCTGCACTAGAACGGCGCGTCGCGTTGACCGCCGTGCCGGCATGTCATCTGGCGGTCTCCCACATTCATCTTTGCCGCTTCGGCTGCAGCGAGTACAGCGACCTGAGAGGCGATCGGCGCCTACGAGGCGAAGGTGGCCGTCAAGCAGTAGACACTAGAATGCTCCCCTTCAAGGAGGGGGTATGAAGCGCTTCGTCGTTCTCTGTCTTGCGCTTGCCGCGATGCACGCGGCGGCGCAGGGCTATCCGTCCAAGCCGATCCGCCTCGTCAACCCGTTCCCGCCGGGCGGGCCCCTTGACGTCATAGGGCGGCTCCTCTCCGAGCGGCTGGGCGCATCGCTCGGCAAGCCGGTGCTGGTGGAGAACAAGCCGGGAGCGGCGGGCAACATCGGCGCGGCGGAGGTGGCGAAGGCCGCCCCCGACGGCCACACGCTGCTGCTGACGCTCTTCAGCATCGTCACCAGCAACCCGCACCTCTACCCGAGCTTGCCGTTCGATCCGCTGAAGGACTTCGCGCCGATCACGGCGATCGCCACCTCCGACGGCGCGCTGATCGTGCATCCGTCGGTGCCGGCGAATTCGCTCGCCGAGCTCATCGCCTATGCGAAGGCGAATCCCGGCAAGCTGAATTATTCTTCGGCGGGCGCGGCCTCGCCGGGCCATCTCACCGCCGAGTACTTCGCGCTGCGCAAGGGCATCAAGCTCACGCACGTTCCCTACAAGGGCAACGCCGAGGCGATCCGCGGCGTGCTCTCCGGCGAGACGCAGCTCATGTTCACGCCGACCACCGGCGCCTTGCCGCTCATCCAGGCCGGCAAGCTGAAAGCCCTCGCCGTGTATCTCACCGACGGCATCGCCGAGCTGCCGGGCGTGCCGCCGATCGCCGAGCTCGACGCAAAGACGCTGCCGTTCTGGTACGGCCTGCTCGCGCCGGCGGGCACGCCGAAGGCGGTGATTGAGCGTCTGCACGACGAGACGGTGAAGGCGATCCGCGACCCGCAGGTCGAGCCGAAGCTGCGCGCCGGCCGCATCTTCGTCATCGGCAACACGCCGGGCGAGTTCGCGGCGATGATGCGCGCCGACAACGCCGCTTGGGGCCGCGTGATCCGCGAGACTGGCGTCAAGGGCGAATAAAGCTGCGCCCGAACTTCCTCTTCATCCTCGCTGACGACCTCGGCTACGCCGACCTCGGCTGCTACGGGGGCCGGCTGGAGTGCTCGCCCGTGCTCGACCGGATGGCGGCGCAGGGGCTGCGCTTCACGCAGGGCTACGCCAACTCGTCGGTCTGCTCGCCGACGCGCTTCGCGCTCATGACCGGGCGCTGGCAACACCGGCTGCGCGGCGGGGCCGACGAGCCGATCGCGAGCGTGCGGCGGGGCAGCAGCACGCTCGGCCTGCCGCCGGGCCATCCGACGCTGCCGTCGCTCCTCGCGGCCGCGGGCTACGCGACGGCGCTGGTCGGCAAGTGGCACCTCGGCTGGCTGCCGCACTTCGGCCCGCTGAAGAGCGGCTACCAGGAATTCTTCGGCGCGATGTCCGGCGGCCTCGACTACTTCACCCACCGCGACTCGGCCGGCGCGCACGACCTGTGGGAAGGCGAGGCCGAGTGCCATCGCGAGGGCTACCTCACCGACCTCTTCTCGGAAAAGGCGGTCGAGTTCGTGAAGCGGGCGCGGCAGCCCTTCCTGCTCTCCCTGCACTACACCGCGCCGCACTGGCCGTGGGAGACGCGCGACGACGAGGCCGAGGCGCGGCGCATCGAGAAGATCTTCCACACCGACGGCGGCTCGGTGCACACCTACGCGCGCATGATCCGCCACATGGACGAAGGCATCGGCGCGGTGCTCGAGCGCCTGCCCGAGAACACGCTCGTGGTCTTCACCAGCGACAACGGCGGCGAGCGCTTCTCCGATACCTGGCCGCTCCTCGGCAAGAAGATGGACCTGCTGGAGGGCGGGATCCGCGTCCCATATATCGTGCGCTGGCCGGGCAAGGTGCCCGCCGGCACGACGAGCGCGCAGCAAGCGATTACGATGGACTGGGTTCCGACTTTTCTCGCTGCCGCCGGTGTGTCGGCGGATCCTGGGTTTCCGCTGGATGGAATTGATTTGTGTCCGGTATTGAGGGATCCATCACTGAAGATCGAGCGCGACCTCTTCTGGCGCATGAAATTCCGCACGCAGAAGGCGGCTCGCTCCGGCGACTGGAAATACCTCTCGGTCGACGGCCACGAATACCTCTTCAACCTCGCGAACGACGAGCGCGAGCGGGCCAATGTCGCCAGGCGTTTCCCCGCGAAACTGGACGAGCTGAAGAAGCGGCATGCGGCTTGGGAAGCGACCCTGCCGCCGATTCCCGAGGACGCGAAGTTCTCGCTGGTCTACGGCCCGGCCGAGCTCCCTAGTCCTTCGTAAAAATTGCGTCCTCGTAGCCCGCGTTCCGGAGGATGCGCTTCCCGCCACTGACGCGAAGGAATTTCCTATCCCTTAGTTCTTCTGCAGGAAGTCGAGCACCGTGCGGTTGAACAGCTCGGGCTGCTCCCAGTAGCCGGAGTGACCGCATTCCGGCAGCACCACCGACTCCGAGCCGCGGAATCGCTTCGCGAATAGCCGGAGCACCGAGGGCGGCATGTAGAGGTCGGCATCGCCGGTAAGAAGCAGGGTCGGCAGCTTGATGGTCTCCAGCGCGGCGTAGGTGATCCGGTTCTTGATCGTGTACGCCACGCGCGCCCTCGCGCGCGCGAGCTCGTTCCAGCGCTTCGTGCCTTCGGCATTCCCGGCGCGATAAGAAGGCCCCAGCTCGCGAAAATCCGCCGGCATCTTCTCGAACTGCGGCGACGGCCGCAGCCGCTGCGAGAGCTCCAGATACTCCGGGTCCTGCGCGCCCACGATCGTGTTGGCGAGGACAAGGCTGCGCAGGCGGTCGGCGCGCGAAAGCGCATAGTCGACGGCGATAATCGCGCCGGCTGCGGTGCCGAGGAGGTGGAAGCGCTCGAGCTTGAGCTTCGCCGCCACCTCCTCGACCTGATCGGAGGCAAAGCCATCGGCCGAGCGATCGAACGCGATGCAGCGGTAGCCGGCGGCAGCGAACGCCGGCAGCTGGTGCTCCCACAGGGCGCTGTGTCCTGTCGCCGCGTGCAGAAAAATGACTGGCGTGCCGCTGCCGGTGTCGACGATATCCATGCTTGGTATTCTGCATGATGCTCAAAGCGGAACGCGTCCTCGACAGCGGCGACGAGCTGGGCGAATGCCCGATCTGGGACGAGCGCATGAGCGCGCTTTGGTGGGTCGACATTCATGGGCGCGCGCTCAAGCGCTACGACGGCCAGAGCGTGCGCGTCGTGCCGATGCCGGAGCCGCCGGGCAGCATCGCACTTCGCCGCGACGGCGGCATGCTGGTCGCGCTGGAAAGCGGCGTATTCCTTCTCGGCACCGAGGAGCCGCAGCTGCTCGTGCGGCCGCCGGAGCACCAGGCGCGCCTGCGCTTCAACGATGGGCGTTGCGATCGCGCCGGACGCTTCTGGGTCGGCACGCTGGCCGAGCCCGATTTTCCGGCGCGCGGCATCCTGTACCGCGTCGAGCCGGAGGGTTCGTCGCGCGTCTTGCGCACCGGCATCCAGGTGCCGAACAGCATCGCGTGGAGCCCGGACGGCCGCACCATGTACTTTGCCGACAGCCCGCGCCACAAGATCTGGGCCTTCGGCTACGCGCCCGACACTGGGGAAATTTCGAACGAAAGGATCTTCGCGACGCCCCATCCCGGCTTCCCCGACGGCTCGTGCGTCGATGCCGAAGGGTGCCTCTGGAACGCGGAGTGGAGCGGCCGTCGCGTGGTGCGCTACACGCCGGCCGGCAAGATCGATCGCGTGGTCGAAGTGCCGGCCGAGAAGCCGAGCTGCTGTTGCTTCGGCGGCCCGCGGCTCGACACGCTCTACATCACGACCGCGGATCGCGCGGGGCTTTTTGCGGCTCTGCCCGGCGTAAAAGGGCTGGCGGAATCCCGCTTCGGCTAGCCGAGCGTCGGCATGTGGAAACCGGGCGCGGGAGTGTCCTGGTGCGGCCAGCGCGTAGTGACCACTTTGGTGCGGGTATAGAACTTCACCGATTCGGTGCCGTGCACGTGCAGATCGCCGAAGAGCGAATTCTTCCAGCCGCCGAAGGAAAAGTAGGCGACCGGCACGGGGATGGGCACGTTGACGCCGACCATGCCGACCTGGATCTCCTCGGTGAAGCGCCGCGCGGCGCCGCCTGACTCGGTGAAGATGGCGGTGCCGTTCGCATAGGGATTGCGGTTCACGAGCGCGATCGCCTCATCGATCGTGCTGGCGCGCAGGACCACGAGCACGGGGCCGAAGATCTCGTCCTTGTAGATGCTCATCTCGGGCTTCACCTGGTCGAAGAGGGTAGTGCCGAGGAAGAAGCCCTCCGACTTCGCACCGGGCCGGCCGTCGACCACCATCTTCGCGCCCTCGGCGATTCCCTGGTCCACGTAAGCGGCAACTCTGGTGCGATGCTGCTCAGTGACGAGCGGGCCCATGTCGACGCCTTCCTTGTCGCCGGGGCCGACCTTGATCGCTTTCGCTTTCTTCTCCAGCAGCTTGACCAGCGGATCGCCGGCAGCGCCGACTGCAACGACGGCGCTGATCGCCATGCAGCGCTCGCCGGCCGAGCCGTAGGCCGCGCCGATCAGCGCATCGGCCGCGAACTCGAGATCGGCGTCGGGCAGCACGACGGCGTGGTTCTTCGCGCCGCCGAGCGCCTGGACCCGTTTGCCATTGCGGGCGCAAGTCTCGTAGATGTACTTGGCGATCGGCGTCGAGCCGACGAACGACACGGCATGGATGCCCGGGTGGTTCAGGATCGCATCCACCGCAATCTTGTCGCCATGCACGAGGTTGAACACGCCGTCGGGCAGCCCCGCTTCCTTCAGGAGCTCCGCCATGCGCACCGAGGCCGAGGGCACCTTTTCCGAAGGCTTGAGGATGAAGGTGTTGCCGCAGGCAATCGCCATCGGGAACATCCAGAGCGGCACCATCACCGGGAAGTTGAACGGCGTGATGCCGGCGCAGACGCCGACCGGCTGCCGCAGCGTGTGCGTGTCGACCTGCGTGCCGACGTTCTCGGCGTACTCGCCTTTCAGGAGCTGCGGTATGCCACAGGCGAACTCGACCACTTCGATGCCGCGCTGTACCGAGCCCATCGCGTCGGGCAGCGTCTTGCCATGTTCTTCCGTGACGATGCGCGCCAGCGTCTTCTGGTCGCGCTGCAGGAGTTGCAGGAATTTCTGCATCACGCGCGCGCGCCGCAAGGGCGGCGTGTCGCGCCACTCGGCAAACGCCGCGCGCGCCGCCTTCACGGCGGAATCGACAATGCCGGCGTCGGCGAATGCGACGTGCCGCGCGACCTGGCCGGTCGCGGGATTGAACACTTCACCATGGCGACCCGCCGGTGTCACCGGCTTGCCATTGATCCAGAAAGGGACGGTCTCGAGCCTGAGCTCGGCAGGCTTGTTCATCGGGCGGCCTCGTGCGGAGGCCGCCATGATACTTCAGCGCTTGCGCAGGCCTTCGATGACGGCTGCGTTCGGGCAGAACTCGTCGATGCCGTCGGTCTTGGCCGACTCGAGCCAGTGCTCGCACTCCTCCAGGCTCGGGCACAGCACGCAGCGCCTGATGGCATGCGCCATCGTTCCATCGTTACGCGGCGTTGCGTCAGCCGATACCCCCAGCCGTCGCATGACAGGCCAGATCTGCAGCTCCGCACCGCGGTCGGTGGCACGCCGCCAGCCGGCATAGAAGAACGGCAGCGAGGCGACCAGCATGAAGAAAAGGATGAGGCTCGCGAGGCTGATCAGGAGCGCGTTCATGGTGGCCTCTCAGGCGCTGAGGCGCTTGGTCCGTTGGATGAAGCCCGCATTCGGGCAGAACGATTCGAAGCCGTCGATAGCGCCGCTCGCGAGCCAGGTCGTGCAGCGGCCGACCTGCGGGCATTCGACGCATCGCTTTACGGCGACGGCGAAGTCGCGCCCGCCTGAGGCAAGGGCGTGACAAGCGACGCGCTCGCCTTGGCGACGCAGCAGGTTCTCGATCAGCACCGGGCGCTCATCGGCGAAACCCTGCCGCCATGCGAGGACCACGCATACCGCGGTGAACGACACGATGGCGACGGCGCTGGCGATGGCGACCGAGGCGAGGAAATCCATGCATTTCACGCTACGCGCCAGCGCATGAAGGGGCTTGATCTCGATCAAAATAGGTGAATGGCCGCGTCCCTCGTTCCCGCCCGCTACGAGCTGCGGAATGACATCCCGTACTCGGCAACCTATGGCGACGTTTATCACAGCGCCGGAGGCGGACCCGCGCAGGCGCGCCATGTGTTCCTTGCCGGTAACGGCCTGCCCGAGCGCTGGGTGCACCGCAGCAGTTTCGTCATCCTCGAAACCGGCTTCGGCATGGGGCTCAACTTCCTGGTGACCTGGCGGGCCTGGAAGGACGATCCATCGCGCTGCCGGCGGCTGCACTTCGTTTCGATCGAGAAACATCCGTTCTCCGTCGAGGACCTCCGCGCCCTGCACGGACTCTATCCCGACCTCGCGGCGGAAGCTGCCGAGCTGCACGCGCGCTGGCCGATGCTCTTGAGCGGTGCCCACCGCATCGAGCTCGGCAACGTAGTGCTGACGCTCTTCTTCGGCGACGTCGCACAACTGCGCGATCTGCGGCTCTGCGCCGATGCGATCTACCTCGACGGCTTCGCGCCGGCGAAAAACCCCGAGATGTGGACGCACCAGGTGCTGCGCTCGGTGTCTCGGCTTGCGGCACGCGATGCCACGCTCGCCACCTGGAGCGTCGCCGGTCCGGTGCGCGAAGCGCTCGAGGCGACAGGCTTCGCCGTCGAGAAGCGCTCGGGCTTCGGCACGAAGCGCGAGATGCTCGTCGCGCGCAACGTGCGCTCAGCGCCGAATCCCACGTTGCCGGAGGAGAGAAAGGCGGTCGTGGTCGGTGCAGGCCTCGCCGGTGCCGCGGTGTGCGAGCGCCTCTGTGCGCGCGGCTGGGAAGTCGAGCTGCACGAGCGGCGCGCGGAGCCCGCACAGGAAGCTTCCGGCAATCACGCCGGCATCTTTCATCCGATCGTCACGCCCGACGACAGCATCTTTGCGCGCGTGACCCGCGCAGGGTTCCTGCACACCCTGGACGCATTGGCGCGCCTCAATAACGTGCGCCACGATCGATGCGGCGTGCTGCAGCTCGCGCGCAACGACAAGGAGGAGCTGTCGCAGCAGCGTGCTGCTGCAGGCCTGCCCCTCGACTACGCGCAGTTCGTGACACGTGAGGAAGCCTCCCGGCACGCGGGGGTCCCGGTCGGCGCTGCTGGCCTGTGGTTTCCCGAGAGCGGCTGGATCAAGCCGCGCTCGCTCGCGCGTGCGCAGCTCGCCGCGTGCGGTGACCGTCTACGCGCACGCTATGCGTCCAGGGTGGAGAAGTTGCCACGCGCCCCGGTGGTGGTGCTCGCCGCGGGCGGCGATGCACCGCAGCTCTGCCCGGTGCGCGACTTGCGGCTGCGGCGCGTGCGGGGTCAGGTCACTTACCTGCCCGAGAGCGCGATCGAACCGCCGCACGCCGTCGTGCTGCGCGGCGGCGGCGTGTTGCCGCCGGTCGACGGCGTGTGCGTGGTGGGCGCTACCTATGATCTGGAGGATCCGGACACTGCGGTGCGGGAAGACAGCCATGCGGGGAATCTCGAGCGCCTGAAGGGCATCCTCGGCGCCGAGGTCAGCGCGCGCGGCGTCGAAGGTCGGGTCGGGTTCCGTGCGGTCACGCCCGACCGGCTTCCGGTAGTCGGAAAAATCGCCGAGGGCGTATACGCCGCATTCGCTTATGGCTCGCGCGGCCTCATCTGGTCCACCTTGGCGGCGGAGATCATCGCCGCCGAGCTGGAGGGCGAGCCTCAGCCCGTGGAAGGCAAGCTGCTGGACGCGCTCTCGCCGGAGCGCTTCAGACGGCGCGCAGAATCGCGGGGCTCGCGTCCTTGACGTCGCGGATTCCGGTCAGCGCCATCGTGACGTCGAGCTCCTTCTGCATCACCTGCAGCGCCTGCAGGACGCCCGCTTCTCCCCTCGCGCCCAATCCGTAGACGAAGGCCCGGCCGATCATCGCCGCTCTTGCGCCGAGCGCGAACGCCTTGAGAAGGCTCTGGCCGCTGCGGATGCCGCCGTCGACCCACACACTGGTCTTGTCGCCTACGGCAGCCGCGATCTCGGGCAGCGCCCGGATCGACGAAACCGCGCCGTCAAGCTGCCGGCCGCCGTGGTTCGAGACGACGATCGCATCGGCGCCGCTCTGCGCGGCGATCTTCGCATCCTCGACATCGAGGATGCCTTTGAGCACCAATGGGCCTCCCCACAGGCGCTTGACCCATTCCACGTCCTTCCACGAGAGCGTGGCATCGAATTGCCCGGCGATCCATTGCGAGAGCGTGGTGAGGCTGTCAGCGCCCTTGATGCGGCCCTCGAGGTTGCCGAAGCTGCGGCGCTTGCTCGTCATCACGTTCAACACCCAGCCCGGCTTGGTCATCGCATCGAGCGCGGTGCCGAGCGTGATCTTCGGCGGCACTGCGAGGCCATTCTTGAGGTCGCGGTGGCGCTGGCCCTGGATCTGCAGGTCGAGCGTCAGGACGAGCGCGGAGCACTTCGCGGCTTTGGCGCGCTGGATCAGCGACTCGGCGAAGCCGCGGTCGCGCATCACATACAGCTGGAACCAGAACGGCTTGCCGGTGCCTTCGGCGACATCCTCGATCGAGCAGATCGACATGGTGGAAAGCGTGAACGGCACGCCGAATGCGTTGGCGGCGCGGGCGGCGAGGATCTCGCCGTTCGCCCAGTTCAGGCCGAGGAGCCCGACCGGCGCAAGCGCCACCGGCATCGTCGCTTCGCGCCCGAGGAGCGTGGTCCTGGTCGAGCGCCGGTCGACATCGATGCCGACGCGCTGGCGCAGCCCGATCGCTTCAATGTCGGCGCGATTCGCGCGCAGCGTGCCCTCGGTGTACGCGCCGCAATCGACGTACTCGAAGATGGCGCGCGCGACACGCTTCTTCGCCATCTCGCGAAGATCATCGATGCAGGTCACCACCGGCATAAATTCTCAACCGCAGCCATTGCGGCGCATTTTACAATGTGAAATGGCCGCCGGTCCCCGTCCGCCCCGCGACGAATCCAAGAACCCGATCCAGGTGATCGAGCGCATGATGAAGCTGCTCGATGTCCTGTCGCAGCATCCGGAGCCGCTCGGCCTCAAGCAGATCGCGCAGTACACGGGGCTGCATCCTTCGACCGCGCACCGCATCCTCTCCTCGATGTCGGCCGACCGCATCGTCGATCGCGTCGAGCCGGGCTCCTATCGCCTCGGCATGCGCCTCCTCGAGCTCGGTAACCTCGTGAAATCACGCATCAGCGTGCGCGAGCTCGCCCTGCCGCTCATGCGTGAGCTGCACGCCCAGACGGGCGAGACGGCAAATCTCTCGGTACGGCACGACGACGAGATCGTCTATGTCGAGCGCACTTCTTCCGGCCGCTCGGCGATGCGCGTCGTGCACGTGATCGGCGCGCGCGCCTCGCTGCACGTGACCGCCGCCGGAAAGTTGTTTCTCCTCGAGGACGGCTTCGCCCGATTGCGCGACTACGCGAAGCGCACGGGCCTCGCCATGCATACGAAAAACACGATCACGTCGCTGCCGCTCCTCGAGCGCGACCTCGAGCGCACCCAGCGCCAGGGCTGGGCGACCGACAATGAAGAAGCGGAGATCGGCGTGCGCTGCGTGGCGGCGGGCATCCGCGACGATGCCGGTCACCTCGTTGCCGCACTTTCGCTCTCCACCCCGGCCGATCGCATGAAGGCGCATTGGGGTCCGCTCGTGAAGGAAACCGCGGACCGCATCTCCGCGGCGATCGGCCATGTGCCGACCCATCGCATCGGCGCCGCCTGATTGCGGACGACGTCCCTAATCAAGCTGCGGTCAGGCCAAAAACTCCAAACCAGTCTCTCGGATCGGTCCAGACTTTCGCGGGCTTGAATCCCGCGTTCTTCGCCAAAGTCTCGAACGCGGGGATGGAGTATTTGTACGAATTCTCGGTGTGGATTGATTCGCCGCGGTAGAAGCTGAAGCGATAGGTTCCGATGTTCACGACATGCGCCTCGCGCGCGACGAGGTGCATCTCGATGCGACCGGCCATCGGGTTGTAGAAGGCGTAGTGCGCGAAGCGCCGCAAGTCGAAGTCGCCGCCCAGCTCCCGGTTGATGCGCGCGAGCACGTTCAGGTTGAACGCCGCGGTCACTCCTTTCGCATCGTTATAGGCGGCGTGCAGCACGTTGGGGTCCTTCTTCAAATCGACGCCGACGATCATCGCGCCCGCGACGCCGACCTGGCTCCGCGTCATACGCAGGAATGCCTCGGCCTCGTCGCGGCGCAGATTGCCGATGGTCGAGCCTGGAAAGTAGACCACGCGCCGCGCGTTGCCGCGGTAAGCGGGAATGGTGAGCGGGTGGGAGAAATCAGCGGTGACGGCGACGATGCCGAGCTTCGGAAACTCGCGCGCCAGGCGCTTCACCGCGGCGCGCAGCGCGTCCGCCGAGATGTCGACCGGCATGTAAACCGACGGCTCGAGCGCCGCGATGAGCAGGCGCGTCTTCAGGCTTTCGCCGCTGCCATATTCGAGGAGCGCGCAGCGCTTGCCGGCGAAGCGCACGATGTCCTTCAGGTGGCGCCGGGTAATTCCGAGCTCCGTACGGGTGGGGTAATACTCGCGCAGGCGACAGATCTGCTCGAAAAGCCGGCTACCGACGGCGTCGTAGAAGTACTTGGGCGGCAGCGCCTTCTGCGGGCGCGCCAATCCCTCTAGAACATCCTTGCGGAAATTGACGGCGGGGAGGTCAGGAAACCGAGCCCCGCCGGCGAAGCGATGGCCGCCTAGCTCGCGCGACCGGCGATCGCGTTGGTCTCGACCCACTTCTTGATGCGGTTCGCGTCGCCGATACGGGATTGACGCCCCCAGGAGTCGAGCAATACGACGATGAGATCTTTGGACGCGAGCTTGACGCGCATCACCAGGCAGCGGCCCGCCTCGCTGATGTAGCCGGTCTTCGAGAGCTCGACGTCCCAGCGATGCGCACGCACGAGGCCGTTGGTGTTGTGGAAGCTGAGCGGTCGGCCGCGATCGTTGACGCGGACGCTCGCCCGGTCCCGGGTCGAAAACTGGCGGATCAGCGAATACTCGTGCGCGGCGCGCACCAGCTTCACGAGGTCGCGCGCGCTCGAGACGTTGTGCGGCGAAAGCCCGGTGGAGTCGACGAAGCGGCTGTCTTTCATGTCGAGCGCCGCAGCCTTGGCGTTCATCGCCGCGACGAAGGGCTCGATGCCGCCCGGATAGGTGCGGCCGAGCGCGGCGGCGGCGCGGTTCTCCGACGACATGAGCGCGAGCAGCAGCAGCTCCCGGCGCGTGAGCACGTTGCCCGGATGCAGACGGGAGCGCGTGCCCTTCAGCGAATCGTTGTCCTGGCGGCTGAGCACGATGCGCTGGTCGAGATCCAGGTTGCGGTCGAGGATCACCATCGCCGTCATCAGCTTCGTGATCGAAGCGATCGGCGTCACGGCATCGGCGTTCTTGTCGATCACGATCTCGCCCGTGTCCGCATCGAGCACCAGCGCGGAGGACGATCTCAGGTAGACCGCTTTATGAGGACGCGCTTCCTGGGCTTGCGCGAAGCCGATCGTGATGAAGAGGACAAAGACGAGGGCGAAGACGGCAACAATGCCCTCGAGCGGATGAAGTTTTCTTTGCATTGCGGTGAATCTTCCCTGCCAAGCGGTTTATTCGTTATCGGTTGTTCATGCCCTGACTGGAGCATGGATTTGGTCGCAGTCTGCCTGACAGTCGCGATAAACGCAAACAAATCAGACAGTAGGCAGGAATTCCTAGAACCAGCGTGAAATGGTTCTCTGTCGGGCTGAGGCTACAGTGCAGCCGTCTTCTCGAGCACTTCCGCAGCTTCTTTCTGCTGCTGCTGGAGCGCCCACATCCGCGCGTATTCGCCTTGCGCGTCAAGCAGTTGCCGATGGGTGCCGCGCTCGACGATGCGCCCGCTCTGGAGCACGAGGATCTGGTCGGCATCCATCACCGTGGAGAGCCGGTGCGCGATGACGAGCGTCGTGCGGCCCGCCGAGATGCGCTCGAGCTCCGCCTGGATCGCTTTTTCCGCGCGCGAGTCGAGAGCCGAGGTCGCTTCGTCGAAGATCAGGATGCGCGGGTTCTTGAGAAGCGCGCGCGCGATCGCGACACGCTGCTTTTCGCCGCCGGAAAGCTTGAGCCCGCGCTCGCCCACCATGGTCTCGTAGCCCGCGGGCAGCGTGACGATGAAGTCGTGGATGTGCGCCGCGCGCGCCGCCTCGTGCACTTCCGCGTCGCTCGCATCGGGCCGCCCGTAGCGGATGTTGTAGAGGATGGTGTCGTTGAAGAGCACGGTGTCCTGCGGAACGATGCCGATCGCCGCGCGCAGGCTCCCCTGGCGGATGTCTCTCACGTCGGCTTCGTTGATGAATAGCGCGCCGGCCGATACGTCGTAGAAGCGGTAAAGCAGCCGCGCGAGCGTCGATTTGCCCGAGCCGGAGTGGCCGACGACCGCGACACGGTGTCCGGCGGCAATCGCGAAGCTCACGTCGAAGAGGATCTGGCGGGCCTGCTCGTAGTGGAAGTCGACATGGCGGAATTCGACGGTGGCCGGCCCCGGCGAGAGGTCCCGTGCGTTCGGCTTGTCCTCCACTTCGCGGTGCGCTGAAAGAAGGCGAAACATGCGGTCGAGGTCGAGCAGCGCCTGCTTGATCTCGCGGTACACCATGCCGAGGAAGTTGAGCGGGATGTAGAGCTGGATCAGAAGGCCGTTCACCAGCACGAGGTCGCCAAGGGTGAACGACTTCAGCGCCACGCCTTGCGCGACGAGCAGCATGAGCACCGTGACCGCGATGGCGATCACCAAGCTCTGGCCGATATTCAGCACCCCGAGGGAAGCCTCGTTCTTGACGGCCGCCGTCTCGTACTTGCGCAGGTTCTCGTCGTAGCGGCGCGCCTCGAACTCCTCGTTGCCGAAGTACTTGACCGTCTCGTAGTTGAGCAGGCTGTCGATGGCCCGGGTGTTCGCCTTGGAGTCCAGTTCATTGACTTGCCGGCGAATCGCCATGCGCCATTCCGTCACCGTGACCGTGAAGGCGATGTAGACGATCACCGCCCCGAACGTGACGGCGGCGAAACGCCAGTCGAATTTGGCGACCAGCACCGCGGCGACGAGGGCGAACTCCAGGATCACCGGGATGATCGAGAAGATGAGGTACGAGAGGAGCGTCGAGATGCCGCGCGTGCCGCGCTCGATGTCGCGCGTCATGCCGCCGGTCTGCCGCTCGAGATGGAAACGCAGCGACAGGCTGTGCAGGTGCCGGAAAACGCTGAGCGCGATGCGCCGGATGGCGCGCTGCGTGACAGGGACGAAAACGACGTCGCGCAGCTCGGCGAACATCGTTGCCGAGAAGCGAAGGATCCCGTAGGTGGCGAGGAGCGCGACCGGCACCGCGACGATCGCCGTGGCGCCCTCGAGACGATCGACGACTTCCTTCATGACGAGCGGGACTGCGACGTTGGCGAGCTTCGCGCTGATCAGGCACACGAGCGCGAACAGGACCCGCCACCTGTATTCGAGGACGTAGGGCAAGAGCGTGCGCACGTTGCGCCACTCGCCGCCGCGGAGCTTTTGTGTCGGTGCTGCGTTGTGTGCCATGCGAGCGCTGGATTCTATTTCCGCAGGGCGAGCACGACGAGCCCGCCGACGCAGTAAGGATCGATCACGAGTGGCAGGACGATCCAAAGCCAGGGCCACGGCACGTCAATCTCATGCCGGGCGAGCGCCGGGATGGTGAAGAAAATGGTCACCGAACCTACGACGGCCGGGACGAATCCCATGTTGGAGGGCACGCGTTCATCGGGTTTCGCCTTGAGGGACTGTCGCAGGATCTGATAGTGAGCAATGAGGCCGGCGAGAAAGAAGAGCCATCCCATGGAAAGAAGGACAAGCTCGAGCAGTCCGCCGCCGGTCATAACCGGGTATCTTATTTGTGATGCATCAGTCCGCCCTGGTCCTCTTCTCCGGAGGCCAGGATTCCACAACGTGTCTCGCCTGGGCGCTCCACCGCTATGAGCGTGTCGAGACCATCGGCTTCGATTACCGGCAGCGCCATCGCCCCGAGCTCGACGCGCGAAAGAAGATCCTCCAGCTGCTGCCGGGCGCATTCCCGGCGTGGGCAGAGAAGCTGGGTGAAGACCATTTGCTCGACCTCGGTTTCCTCGGCGAGATCAGCGAGACCGCACTCACGCGCGAGATGGAATTCGAGGTGAAGGAATCGAAGCTTCCGAATACTTTCGTGCCGGGCCGCAACCTGGTCTTCCTGACAGTAGCCGCGGCAGTCGCTTATCGCCGCGGCATCCCCGTGCTCATCGGTGGGATGTGCGAGACCGATTTCTCCGGCTATCCCGACTGCCGCGACGACACGATCAAGGCTACGCAAGTCGCGCTGTCGCTTGGCATGGACCGGGCCCTCACCATCGAGACGCCGCTGATGTGGATCGACAAGGCGGCAACGTGGCAACTCGCGTGCGATCTCGGCGGCGAGCCGCTGGTGCAGCTCATCATCGAGGAGACACACACCTGCTATCTCGGCCAACGCGGCGCGAGACACGCTTGGGGGCACGGGTGCAGCCGTTGTCCAGCGTGCGCGCTTCGGAAGCGCGGCTTCGAGGCATGGCGGCCCACAACCAAGGCCTGAGGCTTGACGCTTCAGCCCGACAGTCGATAACATTCAAACGTTCGTTTTAACCGGACTCCCGTTATGAATCTGCGCGCTGTCAAGCCACAGCACGAAACCCGCACTCGCATCCTCGATGCCGCCGAAGAGCTCTTCATGCAGCACGGCTTCGAAGGCACTTCGATGCGCCTCCTGACCACAAAAGCGGGCGTCAACCTCGCTGCGGTCAACTATCACTTCGGCTCCAAGGACGCGCTGGTCGAGGCGGTGTTCCGCCGCCGCCTTGATCCCATGAACGTGGCGCGCATCGCCGAGCTCGACAAGCTCGAGGCGGTGGAAGCCGCGCCCTCCCCCGAGGCGATCATCCGCGCATTCATCACGCCGGGCCTGCGCCTGATGGCCGACGGCAAGGACGGCGGCCGCAACTTCACGCGCCTGCTCGGCCGCACGTATACGGAACCGCACAAGCAGGTGCGGCAACTGATCGGCCAGATGTATGCGCCCGCGATGCAGCGCTACAAGGCCGCGCTCGAGCGGGCGCTGCCGCAGATGCCGCGGGATGAGCTCGTCTGGCGGATGCACTTCATGTTCGGCACGCTCGCCTACACGCTGGCGGCGACCGACACCGTGCAGCTCATCGCCGGCTGCAAGCCTGAGGACCGCTACGACGCCCACCTGCTCGAGGAGCGCCTTACCGCATTCCTCGCTGCGGGCCTGAACGCTCCGCTGAAGACCGTCATCCGCAAAGCCGCCTAAGGGAGATCGCCATGCACGTCCTCCAATTCATCCTTGCTGGCATCGTCGCGTTCCTGGTTTGCGGCTACTTCCAGCTGCCGATCCTCGTCTGGACGCTCGTCGGTGCTGGATTCGCGTGGTGGCTGAGCGCGCTTGCCGAATTCGGACAGACCACCGACATGGTCCTCGGCGCGGCATTCATCGTAGTGGCTGCCGTGCTGAACCTCTCCTTCCTTCGCCGGCTCGTCTTCACGGACCACGTGCTCGCGATCTACCGTCGCATCCTCCCCGACATGTCGTCGACGGAGAAAGAAGCGATCGATGCCGGCACGGTCTGGTGGGACGCGGATCTCTTCTCCGGCAAGCCGAACTGGGACAAGATGCTGGCGATTCCGGCCCCTCGGCTCTCGGCTGAAGAACAAGCGTTCCTCGATGGCCCGGTCGAAGAGCTCTGCGCGATGTGCGACGACTGGGAGATCACGCACGAGCGCCAGGACCTGCCGCCGCACGTCTGGCAGTTCATCAAGGACAGGGGTTTCCTCGGGATGATCATCCCGAAGCAGTATGGCGGCCTCGGATTCAGCGCGCTCGCGCACTCCGCGGTAGTGATGAAGCTCTCGACGCGTTCGGCCGCCGCAGCCATCTCCGTCATGGTGCCGAACTCGCTCGGACCCGCCGAGCTCCTGCTGCACTTCGGCACCGACGAGCAAAAGAACCACTATTTGCCGCGCCTCGCGAAAGGCCTGGAAGTGCCCTGCTTCGCGCTGACGAGCCCGGAAGCAGGCTCGGACGCCGCGTCGATTCCGGACTACGGCATCGTTTGCAAGGGCCAGTGGCAAGGCAAGGAAGTGCTCGGCATGCGCGTGACCTGGGACAAGCGCTACATCACGCTTGGGCCGGTGGCATCGCTCCTTGGCCTCGCCTTCCGCCTCTACGACCCCGAGCACCTGATCGGCGACAAGGAAGACCTGGGTATCACCTGCGCCCTCGTGCCGACCAATACGCCCGGGGTGCACATCGGGCGCCGGCATCTCCCGCTGAACGCGGTGTTCCAGAACGGCCCGAACCACGGCAAGGATGTCTTCATGCCGCTCGACTGGATCATCGGCGGAAGCGATTACGCGGGCAAGGGCTGGATGATGCTGATGACCTGCCTCGCCGCAGGCCGCGCGATTTCGCTGCCCACTTCGTCTACCGGTGGCGTGAAAGCACTCACGCGCTTCACCGGCGCGTATGCGCGCGTGCGCAGCCAGTTCAAGACGCCGATCGGCAAGCTGGAAGGCGTCGAGGAAGCGCTCGGCCGCATCGCCGCCAATTGCTACGTGATGGATGCAACACGCGTCATGACCGCCGGCGCGGTGGACCTGGGCGAGAAACCGGCGGTGCTGTCCGCGATCGCCAAGTACCACATGACCGAGCGCGCCCGGCAGAGCGTGAACGACGCGATGGACATCGTCGGCGGCAAAGGCATCTGCCTCGGGCCGAACAACTGGATCGGCCGCGGCTACCAGATGACGCCGATCGCGATCACGGTGGAGGGCGCGAACATCCTTACGCGCACGCTGATCATCTTCGGCCAGGGCGCGATCCGCTGCCATCCCTACGTGCTGCGCGAGATGCGCGCTGCGAAGGAAATGCACGGCGCCGAAGCGTCCCGCGAGTTCGACGACGCCTTCACCTCGCACGTCGGCCATGTCATCGCCAATGGCGTGCGCGCCTGGGTGCACGGCATCACCACATCGCGCCTTGCCCCGACCCCGAGCAAGGGCGCGCCGGAATTGATGCACTATTACCGCTTCACCTCGCGCCTGTCGGCGGCCTTCGCGTTCCTGGCCGACATGTCCATGATGGGCATGGGCGGCGCGCTGAAGCGCAAGGAGAAGATCTCCGGCCGCCTGGGCGACGTGCTGTCGATGCTCTACCTCATCTCGGCGACGCTCAAGCGCTACGAGGACCAGGGCCGCCTGAAGGAGGACCTGCCGCTCGTGCGCTGGGCCGTGCGCGACATGACGTACCACGCGCAGCACGCCATCGACCAGGTGCTCTCCAACTTCCCCATCAAATGGATGGCAACACTGCTGAGATACACGATTTTTCCGCTCGGCATGTCGTTCCGTCCGCCGCTCGACGCACGCAACCGCGATTCCGCCCAGCTCGCGCTGGTGCCGGGCGCGGCGCGCGACCGCCTGACCGCCGGCATGTACGTGCCGAAGGGCGAGACCGATGCCACCGGAATCCTGGAGGCGGCATTCCTTGCCACCATCGCCTGCGAGCCGATCGACGAGAAGCTGCGCAAGGCGCTGAAGAAGGGCAAGATGGCCGCGCGCCCGGGCGTCGATCTCGGCACGCTCGCCCTCGAGAAGAATCTGATCTCCCAGGAGGAGCTCGCGCAATGGCAGAAGAAGGAGTCGCTGCGCAAGGCGGTCATCAAGGTCGATGACTTCCCGCAGGACTTCGGACGCGCCGCGATGGTCGATGCCGACGCGACACGTCCTTTCGTGAGGGCCGCGTGAAGCCGGTTTACATCGTCGACGGCGCTCGCACGCCATTCCTCAAATCGCGCAACCGTCCCGGACCTTTCGCCGCGAGCGACCTGGCGACGCAGGCGGGACGGACGCTCCTCGTACGCCAGCCATTCGCGCCGAACGAGCTCGACGAGGTGATCCTCGGCTGCGCTGCACCCTCGGTCGACGAAGTGAACATCGGCCGCGTCGCGGCGCTGCGCATGGGCTGCGGACAGAAGGTCCCCGGCTGGACCGTGATGCGCAACTGCGCCTCCGGCATGCAGGCCGTCGACTCCGGCATCAACAATATCCTTGCCGGGCGCTCGAAGCTCGTGCTTGCCGGTGGCGTCGATGCGCTTTCGCGTGCGCCGCTCCTCTACGGCGACAAGATGGTGCTCTGGTTCTCCGACATGGCTGCGGCGAAAACGACCGGCCAGCGGCTCGCGCTCTTCGCGCGCATGCCGGTGGGCGCCGTGCTGAAGCCGGTGATCGGCATCATGAAGGGCCTCACCGACCCGATGGTCGGCCTCCTCATGGGCCAGACCGCGGAAAACCTCGCGCACCGCTTCGGCATCACGCGCACGCAGATGGACGAATTCGCCGTGCGCTCGCATCACCGCGTCGCGGCAGCGCAGGCCGCCGGAACGCTGGCGCCCGGCGGTGGCGAAGTCGAAGCGCTCTACGACTCGAACGGCAAGGCCTATGCGCTCGACGACGGCGTAAGAAGCGACGCCACGGTCGAGTCGCTCGCCAAGCTGCGGCCGTTCTTCGACCGCAAGTACGGCAACGTCACGGCCGGCAACAGCTCGCAGATCACCGATGGAGCGGCCTGGCTGCTGCTCGTCTCGGAGGATGCATTGAAGGAACGAGGACTGCAGCCCATCGGCCGCATCGTCGACTCCGAATGGGCAGGCCTCGACCCGGCGCAAATGGGCCTCGGACCCGTGCATGCGGCGACGCCGATCCTCAAGCGCAACGGCCTCGGCTTGAACGACCTCGACTATTGGGAGATCAACGAAGCCTTTGCCGCCCAGGTGCTCGGCTGCCTCGCCGCCTGGAAGGATGAGAAATACTGCAAGCAAGAACTCGGCCTCGAAGGCGCCATGGGTGAGCTCGACCAGGCGAAGCTCAACGTCGACGGCGGCGCGATCGCCCTCGGCCATCCGGTCGGCGCCTCGGGCACCCGCATCGTGCTGCATCTGCTCAAGACGCTGAAGCGCACGGGCAAGAAAAAAGGCATGGCGAGCATCTGCATCGGCGGCGGCCTCGGCGGTGCCATGCTCGTCGAAGCACTCTAAGGGAGGAGACATGGAGCGCGTCGATCCGCAGGTGCTGGCGAAGCACTGGCGGTGGGAGAAGGACAAGGATGGTCTGGTCTGGCTCACCTTCGACAAGCAGGGCGAGTCGGCCAACACGTTCTCGCGCCAGGCGCTCGAGGAGCTGCGCAGCTCGCTGCGCGCCATCGCCGCAGAGAATCCGCGAGGCATGATCATTCGCTCGGCGAAGGACGGCTTCATCGCCGGCGCCGACGTCGAGGAATTCACCCGCTTCAAGTCGCCGCAGGAAGCGATGGCATTCGTGAAGCTCGGCTGGGATGTCTTCCAGGAGCTGTCCGAACTTGGCTTCCCCACCACGGCGATGGTCAACGGCTTCTGCATGGGCGGCGGCGTCGAGCTCGCACTCGCCTGTCGCTATCGCGTCGCGCTCGACGACGCTAAGACGCGTTTCGCTCTGCCCGAGGTGATGCTCGGCATCATGCCGGCCTGGCACGGCGTGCAATGGCTGCCGAAGCTCGTGGGCCCCGCGGCAGCCTTTGATCTTCTATTGACCGGGAAATCCGTGGATGCGCGCCGCGCCAAGCGCATCGGGCTCGTCGATCAGGCCGTGGCGCTCCGTATTCTCGAGAACACGGCACGCATGGTCACGCTCGAAGCGAAGCCCCGCGCGCCGCTCAGCTTAATGAAACGCATGATGGCTGGGCCGCTCAAGGGCCTCGTCGTCTCCCAGGCGCGCAAGCAAGTGGCGAAGAAGGCGCGCCGCGAGCACTACCCATCGCCCTACGCAATTCTCGAGCTCTGGCGCAAGTACGACGGCAACCCGTTCCTCGCCTCCGGCGACCCCGATGCCTCCGTGGAATCGCTCTTCGCGCACCCGACGACCGCGAACCTGATTCGCATCTTCTTCCTGCAGGAGCGGATGAAGGGGCTCGGCAAAGGCTCGGACTTCAAGGCGCGCCACGTGCACATCGTCGGCGCGGGTGTCATGGGCGGCGACATCGCGGCGATCTGCGCGATGCGCGGCCTCACCGTGACGCTGCAGGACACCGCGCCCGACCGGCTCGCGCCGGCGGTGAAGCGCGCTGCGCAGCTGTATAAGCGCCGTCTGCGTGATCCGCTTCGGATGCGCGACGCGATGGACCGGCTGATTCCCGACATCGGCGGCCAAGGCGCGCGCCAGGCCGACGTGATCATCGAGGCGATCTTCGAGAACCTGCAGGCGAAGCGCGATCTCTTCGCGAGGATGGAAGCAATCGCGAAGCCGGGCGCCATCCTGGCGACAAATACTTCGAGCCTCAAATTGGCGGACATCGCGACGGCCCTGAAGGATCCCACCCGCCTCGTCGGCATCCACTTCTTCAATCCGGTGCCGCTGCTCCAGCTCGTCGAGGTCGTGCAGGGCTCGCAGACGCGGCCCGAGATCGCCCGGAACGCCGCCGCGTTCGTGCGCCAGATCGACAAGCTGCCGTTGCCCACCAAGGACTCGCCGGGGTTCCTCGTGAACCGCGTGCTCGGGCCTTACATGCAGAACGCCTTCCGCCTGATCGACGAGGGCGCGAAGCCCGAGACGCTCGATGCAGCGATGGAGGAGTTCGGCATGCCGATGGGCCCGGCCGAGCTCGCCGACACGGTGGGCCTCGACATCTGCCTGCACGCCGGCAAATCGCTCGCCAAGGACGCGACGTCCATCCCGCGCGTCCTGAGCGCCAACGTCGAGGCGGGCCGCCTCGGCAAGAAGAGCGGCCAGGGGATCTACCGCTGGGTGAACGGCAAACCGCAGAAAGGCCCGGCCGATCCGTACGGTGCCGAGCTGATCGAGAAACTCATCGCGCCCTACCTGGCCGAAGCGCAGCGCGTGCTCGACGAGGGCATCGTCGCCGACGCCGACTTGGTCGATGCAGGACTTATCTTCGGCACCGGCTTTGCGCCGTTCCGCGGCGGGCCGCTGCATTACGTCGCGCATGGAAAAACTACCGGATAAGCAGCCGGCGCTCCGCGTCATGCCGATGCCGGCGGACGCGAACCAGAACGGCGACATCTTCGGCGGCTGGATCATGGCGCAGGTCGACGTCGCCGGCGGCACGCTCGTCGGACGCATCGCGCGCGGCCGCATCGCCACCGTCGCAGTGAAAGAGTTCGTCTTCAAGGAGCCGGTGCAGATCGGCGACCTGCTCTCGTTCTATGTCGACCTCGTGCGGGTCGGCAAGACCTCCGTCACCGTGAAGGTGGAGGTCTACGCCGAGCGCCGGCCGTCGGATCCGAAGGTCGTGAAGGTCACCGAGGCCGTGCTCACCTATGTGGCGATCGACGGCGCCGGGCGCCCGCGCCCCGTGCCGCGCGACTAAGTTGCTGCTCGACGCCTCGGCGCTCGCGATCGTCGCGGCGCTCGGCATCGTCGCCGCGGTGATCGGCGGCATTGGCGGCTTCGGCACCGGCATCATCCTCACCGCCGCGCTCGCTCCGTTCATCGGCGTCAAGGCCGTGATCCCGGTGCTCGCGGTCGCCGGCGCGATCATCAACGGCGGTCGCTTCTGGTTCTACCGCCAGCACGTCGAGCGCCCGACGCTCGGGCTGGTCCTCGCGTGCGCGCTGCCCTTCATGGTCCTCGGCACCTGGATCTATAGCGTCCTGGATGCACGCGCGATCGGCACCGTGCTCGGCATCATGGTGATTTTCTCGGTGCCGCTGCGCCGCGCACTCAACCGGCGGAAGATCTCGCTCGGCGCGACGGGCCTCGGGGTCGGCTCCGGCGTTTTCGGACTGGCGACCGGTGTGGCGAGCGGCGTCGGAGTCATCATGATTTCGCTTCTGCTGGGAACCGGCATGACGGGACCGGCGGTGCTCGCCACCGACGCGATGATCAGCATCGTGCTCGACGTCTGCAAGGCGGCGCTCTTCCAGCGCTTCGCGCTCCTCGACGAGCAGACCTTCGCCACCGGCGTGGTCATCGGCGCCGCGACGATCCCCGGCAGCGCGCTCGCCGCGTGGCTCGTGAACCGCATGCACGCGCACCTGCATGTCCTCTTCATGGAGGGACTGATCCTCGTCGGCGGCGCATCGCTGCTGTGGAACTCGTGGAGATAGGTCGATGAAAGAGCTGAAAGGCAAAGTGGCTGCGGTGACCGGCGCGGCGAGCGGCCTGGGCCGCGCGATGGCGCTCGCCTTCGCCGATGAAGGCATGCCGGTCGCGCTGGGCGATGTCTCGGATACGAGCGACGTATTTGCCGCCGTCGAGGCGAAGGGCGTCTCGGCCATTTCGATGAAGCTCGACGTTTCGAACGCCGCCGAAGTCGAGGCCTTTGCGGCGATGGTCGAGCGCGACCTGGGTCCTACCTTTCTGGTCTGCAATAACGCCGGTGTGTCACCGCTTGGCGCGGCCTGGGAGACGAGCCTCGGCGACTGGCAATGGATCGTCGGCGTGAATCTGTGGGGCGTGATCCACGGCATTCGGAGCTTCGTGCCGCGTCTCATGCAACGGAACCAAGGCCACGTGGTCAACACTGCGTCGGTCGCCGGCATCATCAATCCGCCGGGCTCGGGCGCCTACAACGTGACCAAGCACGCCGTTGTCGCGCTATCGGAGACGCTGCACCACGACCTGCGCGAGCGCGGCTCGGCGGTGGGCGTCTCGGTTCTTTGTCCCGCTTACGTGCCCACCGGAATCGCCGATTCGGAGCGCAATCGACCCGCAGGGCTGGAAGCCACCGCCAAGAGCACGGAGACGCTCGCGCGCGAGCGAATGCTGAAGAAGGCGGTCGCCTCCGGCCGATTGAGCGCTGACGACGTCGCGAGGGCGGTGCTGCGAGCGGTCAAGGAAGACCGCTTCTATATCCTCACGCATCCACGCATCAAAGGAGCCATCGCGGCGCGCATGGAAGACATCCTCGAGGAGCGCGCGCCACGCAACCCGATGGCGCTTTAGCCGCCGAGTCCGGGGAACAGGCGCCGCAGGCCTTCGGCCATCGTCTGGATGGCGATGGCGGCGAGCAGCAAGCCGAGAAGCCGCGTCGCGACATTCAGCCCGGTCTTGCTCAGGCGCTCGCCCACCGCGTGCGCAGCGCGCAGCATCCACCAGAGCACGGCACAGACGAGGATGATGCAGGCGACAAGCGCGAGCTTGTGCGGGGTGCCGCCCGCCTGGCCGGCGATGATCGAGGTGCTGATCGCGCCCGGCCCGGCGAGAAGCGGCACGGCGAGCGGCACCACGCCCGAGACTTCCCCTGCCGCGAGCTCGGCCGCCTCCGCCGGCGTCTGGCGCATTTCTCCGGTCCGGGCGTTCAGCATGGCGAGCGCCATCAGGAGCAGCACGAGGCCGCCGCCGACCTGGAACGCTTCCAGGCTCGCGCCCATGAGCTTGAGCAGCGCTTCGCCGAGGAACACCGCGCCCGCGAGCACCAGGAAAACGGTGGCGGTCACCACGTTCGCCAGGCGGCGCTCGGCCGCGCCGTCCTGTCCGGCGGTCACGCCGATGAAGATCGGGATGGCGAGAAAAGGATCGAGGACCGCGGTCAGCGTGACCAGGTAACGCAGGTACTCCTGCACTCAGGCGGCCTTCGCAGCAGCCTGCGCCGCCTTCCGGTCGTCGTTCACCGTCTTGAACGCCGGGCGCTCGCCGAGCATCTTGAGGTAGGGCTTGATCTGCGGCATCGACTCGAGCATGTCGGCGCCGAACGCGAGCTTGGTCGTAAGCGAGACGAGCGGCAGGTGCACGAACGCCGCGCAGTCGGCGAGCGTGAGGCTCGCGCCGGCGACGTAGGGGTCGAACTTGGCGCGCATGCGCAGCGCGCGGATGCCCTTGGCGAGCTCCTTCTCCACCGCCTTTCTTGCCTCGCCGCTCATCGGCGGCCGCTTGAAGAAAACCTCGCCATAGAGGCGGCGCACGACCAGCTCGACATGGAGCTCCAGGATGGCGATGAGCTCGCGCACCCTCGCCCGCTCGAGCGGATCGCGCGGATAGAGGGGCTTCTGCGGGTACGCGTCCTCCAGCCACTCGCAGATGACCTGCGACTCGGAAAGCTGCGCGCCGTCGATCTCGACGAACGGCACCTTCCCCATCGGCGTGCGCGCCAGGAATTCCTCGCTCTGGGAAGGCTTGCACGTCGGATCGAGCTCGAACGGAACGCCTTTCTCGAGCATCGCGATGCGCACCTTGTTGAAGTAGTTGCTGATGTGGAAGCCACAGAGCTTGAGCATAGGGGTGGCATTATAGGGAGCATGTCTAAGGAAGATCCGGGCATCATCACCGCGCTGGCGGCCGATACTTCTTACAGCGGTTATCTGGCGCTGGACGTGCTCCTCGCCGCCCAGCGGCCGCGCTCGAAGCACCACGACGAGATGCTGTTCATCATCCAGCACCAGACCTCCGAGCTCTGGATGAAGCTCATGGTGCACGAGCTCTGCGCTGCGATCGAGCACGTGAAGGCCGGCAATCTGGCGCCCTGCTTCAAGATCCTCGCGCGCGTGAAGCAGATCCAGCGGCAGCTCTTCGAGCAGTGGGCGGTGCTCGAGACGCTCACGCCCTCCGAGTACCTCGAGTTCCGCGACGTGCTCGGCCCCGCCTCGGGACTGCAGTCGTTCCAGTTCCGCGCCATCGAGTTCCTGCTCGGCAACAAGAACCCGCGGCGCCTCGAGCTCTATCGACACGATGAGCGCACGCGCCAATGGCTAGAGAGGCTGCTCAACGCGCCGAGCCTGTACGACGAGTACCTGCGCCATCTCGCGCGCCGTGGCATGCCGGTGCCCAAGGACCGCATCGAGCGCGACTGGGCGCAGCCCTATGAGCGCCATCCCGGGGTGGTCGCCGTGTTCAAGACCATCTACGACGACCCGGTGAAGCACTGGGACGCCTACGACATGTGCGAGAAGCTGGTCGACGTCGAGGAGAACTTCCAGCTCTGGCGCTTCCGCCACGTGAAGACGGTCGAGCGCGTCATCGGCTTCAAGCGCGGCACCGGCGGCACGGCCGGCGTCGCCTTCCTGCGCCGCACGCTGGAGGCGCCGCTGTTTCCAGAGTTGCTCGACGTGCGCACCGAGATCGGCGCGCGATGAGCGGCGCGGAACCCCTCAGCGAAGCGTGGCTGCGCAAGCGCGTCTGGCCGCGCTTCGCGCGCGTGCGCAAGGAACATCGCAAGATCTACCTCGCCAACCACTCGCTCGGCCGGCCGCCCGACCGCATGGCGCAGGACGTGCAGCACGCGCTGGACGTCTGGTACCACGACATGGGCGGCGCCTGGACGGAATGGATCGCCGCGAGGGAGCGCTGGCGCGCCCTCACCGCGAGGCTGATCGGCGCCAAGCGCGCCGACTGCGTGATCCCCAGGACCAGCGCCGGCCAGGGGCTGCGCGCAGTGCTGAACGCCCTGGCGAGCGAGAAAAAGGGCAAGCTGCGCGTGGTCGCCTCCGACGGCGAATTCGATTCCATCGACTTCATCCTGCGCGTCTACCGCGAGCAGGGCCGCATCGAGCTGAAGATCATGCCCTGGCAGGAGATATCGGCCGAGGGCGCCGAGCTGGTCGTGCTCTCGACGGTGATGTTCCGCACCG